>DVMF01000048.1 GCA_018715125.1 Candidatus Coprousia avicola
AGTGGTACCGCGACGAGAGGCTGAAGCTGTTCGAGGAGGACGGCGCGAAGGTGTACGACACGATCTCGGGCCGCAGGAGGCGGCTCGGCTACGCCGTGTAGGCGGTCCAGGCTGGCTGCCGCAGCCCCCGCTGCCGTTTTTGTCCATGGGGGGGGTTATTTTATCCACCTTGCCGCCAATCGGGCGTCGCTGGCGGGCGCGTGCGGGCGGCGTATAAGACAAAGGGGAGCCCGCAGGCTCCCCTTCGCAATGATTTCACGGTTACGCGAGGTCCAAATCTACTCCTCGAGCAGATCCTCGATCCCTGCGTCGCCGGCACCGATGTCAATGTGATCGTCGGTGTCTCCCGAGGCGTCCGCGCCCGCACCGAAGTCGAGCGCCTCCTGCCCCTCCATTACGGCCGGGGCCTTGGGCTTCTTCTTGGCGCTCGTCATGCGCGCCACCGCCGTGACGCGGTCGCCGTCGGCGACGCTCATCATCTTCACGCCCTGCGTCGCACGACCGGTCTGGCTGATTTCATCCGTCTTCACGCGGATGACGGTCGCGTTCTCCGTGATGATAAAGAGCTCGTGCTGCGGGCCCACCGTCTTCATGGCGGCGAGCTTGCCCTTACGCTCCGTCATCTGGATGGTGTACACGCCCTGGCCGCCACGGTTCTGCAGCGGATAGTCCGCCACCGGGGTGCGCTTGCCAAAGCCCTTCTCCGTGATGACAAAGAGGTCGCCGCGCCCGTTGGAGATCTCCATGCCGAGCACCTGCGCGTCACCCTTCATGCGGATGCCGAGCACGCCCGAGGTGTCGCGGCCGGTCGCGCGGACCTGGTCCTCCTCGAACATGATGGCCTTGCCCTCGGTCGTCGCCATGATGACGCGGTCGCCCTCGCGCACGCGGCGCACGTCGAGCAGGGCGTCGCCCGCCTTGAGGTTGATGGCGATGATGCCGTCGCGGCGGCTGCGGTCGTACGCGCTCATGACGGTCTTTTTTACCATGCCGCTCTTGGTGGCAAAGAGCAGGTACTCGTCATCGGGGAACTCGCGGCAGCTGATCACGCTTGCGATCTTCTCCCCGTCCTCAAAGGGCAGGAGGTTCACGATAGCCGTGCCGCGCGCCTGGCGCGTACCCACGGGGAGCTCATGCACCTTCAGGCGATAGACCTTGCCCTTGTTGGAGAAGAAGAGCACGTACTCATGGGTCGAGGCGATAAACATCTCGCTGATAACGTCGTCTTCCTTGAGGTTGACGCCGCTCACGCCCTTACCGCCGCGCTTCTGCGCGCGATAAGCCGCCACCGGGATGCGCTTCACGTAGCCGGTGTGGGTGATGGTCACGACCATATCCTCGTCGGCGATGAGGTCCTCCACGTCGAGGTCCTTCTCGGCCTGGCTGATCTCGGTGCGGCGCTTATCGCCGTACTTCTTGGCGATCTCGCGCATCTCGTCCTTAATGACGCCGAGGATCTTCTCCTCGTGCGCAAGCAGGTCCTCGTAGTAGGCGATGGCCTGGCGCAGCCCGGCGAGCTCCTCCTCGATCTTGTTGCGCTCGAGGCCCGTCAGGCGGCGGAGGCGCATCTCGAGGATGGCGCTCGTCTGCTCGGGCGTGAAGCCAAAGCGCGCGATAAGGCGCTCGCTCGCCTCGGTGTCGGTCTGCGAGGAGCGGATGATCGAGATGACCTCGTCGATGTGGTCGAGCGCGAGCAGGTAGCCCTCGAGGATGTGCGCGCGGGCCTGCGCCTTCTTGAGGTCGTAGCGGGTGCGGCGGGTCACCACGTCGACCTGATGGTCGATGTAGTGGCGCAGCATCTCCGGCAGTGACAGGCACTTGGGCACGCCGCCCACCAGCGCGAGGTTGTTCACGCCAAACGTCGACTGCAGCGAGGTGAACTTGTACAGGTTGTTGAGCACGACCTGCGGGATGACGCCCTTCTTGAGCTCGATGACGAGGCGGATGCCCTTCTGGGTCGACTCGTCGCGCATGTCCGAGATGCCCTCGATGCGCTTCTCGTTAACAAGCTGGGCGATCTTCTCCTGCAGGGTGCCCTTGTTCACCTGGTAGGGAATCTCGGTAAACACGAGGCGGTTGCGCCCGGTCTTAGTGGACTCCACATGCGCCTTGGCGCGTACGGTGATGGAGCCGCGGCCGGTCTCGTAGGCTTGGCGGATGCCGTCCGTACCCATGATGACGGCGCCCGTGGGGAAGTCCGGGCCGGGCATAACCTGCATGAGCTCGTCCACCGTAGCGTCGGGGTTGTCGATGAGCAGGCAGGTCGCCTCGATGGCCTCGTTCAGGTTATGAGGCGGAATGTTCGTCGCCATGCCGACCGCGATGCCCGAGGAACCGTTGACGAGCAGGTTGGGGAAGCGCGCCGGCAGCACCTGCGGCTCGGCGAGCGACTCGTCGTAGTTGGGCTGCCAGTCGACGGTGTCCTTCTGGAGGTCGCGCAGCAGCTCCATCGCGGGGCGCGCGAGGCGGCTCTCGGTGTAACGCATGGCTGCGGCGCCGTCGCCGTCGATGTTGCCAAAGTTGCCGTGGCCGTCGATGAGCGGCGTGCGCATGGAGAACCACTGCGCGAGACGCACCATCGTGTCGTACACGGCCGAGTCACCGTGCGGATGGTACTTACCGATAACCTCACCAACGGTCCACGCGGACTTCTTGTGCGGACGGTTGGGGTAGATGCCCGACTCGTTCATCGCGTACAGGATGCGGCGGTGCACCGGCTTCAAGCCGTCGCGCACGTCCGGCAGGGCGCGCGCCGTAATGACCGACATCGAGTACTCGATAAAGCTCTGGCGCATCTCGTGACCAAACTCCGAGATCTGGAGCTGGCCGCCGTTGATGTCCTCGCCGGCGGACTCACCGCGGTCGACCGTGCCAAAGCTCTCCTCGAGGTCGCCGTCGTCGGCCTCCTCGTCCTCGTCATCGTCGCCCTCGACGTAGACGTCGGTGCCCTCGTCGGCGGCCTCGGCGCGCGCGAGCAGGCGCTTGAGGTCGTCGGAAAGCCCCTCGCCCGACTCGGGCGCGTTCATCATATCGTCTGCCACGTAAGCTCCTTTACGCGTCCAGGAAGCGCGCGTCGTGCGCGTGCTTCTCGATGTACTCGCGGCGGTACTCCACCTGGTTGCCCATCAGCTCGCGCACGGCGCGGTCGGCGGTGATGGCATCGTCGATGGTCACGCGCTGCAGGATGCGAGTCTTGGGGTCCATGGTGGTCGAGGCGAGCTGCTTGGGGTCCATCTCGCCCAAGCCCTTGTAGCGCTGGACGGTGTAGCCGCGGCGCTTCTTGGTGACCTTGCCGCCCGCGGCCTCGTCGCCGTCGCCCTCATCCGGGTTAAGGCCGAGGCTCTTGATGGTGTCGCGCAGGATCTCCTCTTCCGGCTGGCGGCCGTTGGGGTAGACGTAGTGGATCTTGTTGCGCACCTTGATGCCAAAGATCGGCGGGCAGGCGACGTACACGTAGCCGGCGTCGATGAGCGGGCGCATGTACTTGTAGAAGAACGTGAGGAGCAGGATGCGGATGTGCGCGCCGTCGACGTCGGCATCGGTCATGATGATGATCTTGTGGTAGCGCGCCTTGGTGATGTCAAAGTCGCCGCCCTCGCCCGAGCTCGTGGTCACGCCGCAGCCGATGGCGGTGATGAGCGACTGGATGGTGTCGGACGAGAACGCACGGTGGTCGCCCACGCGCTCGACGTTCAGAATCTTGCCGCGCAGCGGCAGAATCGCCTGGATATCGCGGCGACGACCGTCTTTGGCCGAGCCGCCTGCGGAGTCGCCCTCTACGATGAAGAGCTCGGTCATCTCGGCGTCTCGCACCGAGCAGTCGGCGAGCTTGCCGGGCAGCGATGCGGTCTCGAGCAGCGACTTGCGGCGCGTGGCCTCGCGCGCCTTGCGGGCGGCGTTGCGCGCCTTCGACGCCTGCTGCGCCTTCTTGACGATCTCGCGACCGGCCTTGGGGTGCTCCTCCAGGTAGTCGGTGAGACCGTCGGTCACCACCTTGAGCGTGAGCGTGCGCATGAAGGAGCTGCCGAGCTTGGCCTTGGTCTGACCCTCAAACTGCGGGTCGGCCAGCTTGACGGAGATGACGGCGGCCAGGCCCTCGCGCACGTCGTCGCCCGTGAGGTTGGCGTCCTTCTCTTTAAGCATGTTCTGCTTGCGCGCGTAGTCGTTGATGACACGGGTGAGCGCCGTGCGGAAGCCCTCGAGGTGCATGCCGCCCTCGGGGGTGTAGATGTCGTTCGCGAAGCTCATCACGTTCTCGGAGTACGAGGTGTTCCACTGGAGCGCCACCTCGACCTCGCCGGCGCGCTCCGTCGGCGCGTCCGGCTCACTCTTGCCCGAGAGATAGATGGGGCGCTTGAGGCCGTCGGGGATCTCTTTGCCCTCGTTGAGGAACTTGACGAAGTCGACGATACCGCCCTCGTAGCAGAACTCGTCCACGCGCGGAGCGAGCTCGCGCTCGTCGCGCAGGACGATCTTGAGGTTGCGGTTCAAAAACGCCGTCTCCTGCAGGCGGTTGCGCAGAATCTCGTAGTCGTAGACGGTCGTCTCGAAGATCTCGTCGTCCGGCCAGAAGGTCGTCGTGGTGCCCGTGGCCTTGGAGTCGCCGATCTTCTTCATCTTCTGCGTGGTCTTGCCGCGCGAGAACTCCATCTCATAGATGTGTCCGTCGCGCTTGACCTGCACGTTCATCTTCTTGGAGAGGGCGTTTACCACCGAGACGCCCACGCCGTGCAGGCCGCCGGAGACCTTGTAGGCGTTGTTATCGAACTTGCCGCCCGCGTGGAGCACGGTCATGACCACCTCGAGGGTGGGGATCTTCTTGACGGGGTGCTTGGCCACCGGGATGCCACGGCCGTTGTCGACCACCGTGATGGAGTTGTCGGCATGCACCGTGACCTCGATCTTGGAGCAGAAGCCGGCCATGGCCTCGTCGACGGAGTTGTCGACGATCTCCCAAACCAGATGATGCAGGCCGCTCGAGCTCGTGGAGCCGATGTACATGCCGGGGCGCTTGCGAACTGCCTCGAGACCCTCGAGGATCTTAATGTCGCTCGCGCCGTAATCGTTCGATTTAGCCACGTTTTCTCCTATCGGATACCCTGCCGGATATCTCGTCGAACCGATACGCGTTCAAGCTTACTTATGATACCTGATTAAAGTGGGTCTCTAGAGACCGTAGATAAGGCTCTACAAGGCCACCAGATTGCCGTCAGGACCCGATTAGCTATTGGTTAGCCTTTTTCCACTCAAGACTGGCTTTCATGGCCTTTTTGAGCGCTGCCGCCAGTTTTTGGTCAGAGATCGGTGAGACGGCGGCGTCGAGGGCGGCGTCCTCCTCGGCGGAAAGCGGCGCCCGGGCGGGCGGGGCGGCGGCGGGGCGCGCGGCAGCCGGGGCAGCGGCCTGAGAGCGCGCGGCGCCGTTTGCCTGAGACCCCGAGGAGGGCTGCCGGGACACATGGCTCTTTACATGGCCCGGTTTGGTGGTGCGAAACTTGAAGCCGGCGAGCGAGACCCCCTCGCGCTCCATGCGGGCCCGAATGATCTCGCGCAGCATCGACATCTCCTGCGTCCACGAGGGCGCGTCGAGATAGACGAGGAGCTCGTTGGAGTCTGGCAGGTAGCGCAGGCCCGTTACGTGCGCGCCCTCGCGCGTGCCGCCGCAGACGGCGTTCCAGGCGCGATAGACGGTGCGCGACTGCTCGGCGCGTGCCATCTGCTCGCGGCGCTCCGCGCTCGCGGCACCCAGAATGCGCCGGCGCTCGTCATCTAGATAGGCGTTCAGCTCCATGCGCACCTCCCTGGCTGCTTGATTTGGGGACGGGGTCGAAACACGTCAGTGCAGCGCCGCGTCTTTCTCTATCGTCACCACACGGGCACGGCTAAGTATAGCGTCCGAGAAGTACCCGAGGTTGGTGGTGGTGATGACGGTCTGGACTTCGCCCTCGATCCCGCGCATGAACGCCTCGCGCCGCTCGGCGTCGAGCTCGCTCATAACGTCGTCGAGCAACAGGAGCGGCGGGTGGCCCAAGATGTCTCGCGTGACGGCCACCTCGGCGACCTTCCACGCGAGCACGAGCGAGCGCTGCTGCCCCTGCGAGGCAAAGGCGCGGGCGTCGCGCCCGTCGACGGTAAAGCGGATCTCGTCGCGATGCGGCCCCACCAGCGTGATGCCGCGGCGGAGCTCGTCGTCAAACACCGCGTCGAGCGCCTCGAGAAAGCGCTCGCGCCACCAGGCGGCCTGCGCCGGGCGGTCCGCGGGCACGGGCGCGCCGGCACGGGCGGGGGCCTCCGCGCTATCCGCACCGGCGCCGGTATCCGCGCCGCCCCGGTGTGCCTCCGGTCCGCCCACGTCGAGCACCGTCGGCTCATAGGCGATATCCGCCCCCTCGCCAGGCGCGATGGCCGCATACGCCTCCACAAACCGCGCGCGGAGCCGCTCGAGCAGCGCCAGGCGGTGCACCATGAGCGACGACCCCGCCTGCGCGAGCGCATCGTTCCACGCAACGAGCATCTCGCGCGTGCACCAACGCTCCTTGAGAAGGGCGTTGCGCTGCTCCACGAGGCGCTCGTAGGTGCCCAGAAGCTGCGCGTACTGCTCGTTGAGCTGCACGCCGAATCCGTCGAGCGCCGCACGGCGGACACTTGCCGAGCGCTTGACCATGTCGAGGTCGTCCGGGCAGAACAGCACGCTCGGCACCACACCCCGCACCCCGGCGGCGGGGCACTTCTTACCGTTGCGGCTAAATGTGCGTTTGCCACCCGCGACCGTGCAGCCCAAGTCGACCACGCGGCCGTCGCCCTCAAGGCGGAGGGCGAGCGAGCACGAACTCTCGCCCTCCGCCACCAGCTCAGAGGGCGCGGGTTTGCGAAAGCTCGCGCCCGACGTCAGAAGCTGCAGCGCCTCGATAAGATTCGTCTTACCCTGCGCGTTGCGCCCCACGAGCACGGTCACACGCGGGTCGAGCTCGAGCGTGTACGACGCGTAGCTGCGGTAGTGGCGCACCGTGAGCGTGCGCGCAAAGATCGCCACGTCCCGCCCCGCTAGATGCGCACGGGCATCACGAGGTAGAGGTAGTTGATCTTGTCGTAGCTCTTAAACACGCCGGGCGCCTGATAGCTCTTGAGCTCGAGCGTGATCTCCTTCTCGCGGTTGAGCACGTTCAGGCAGCCAAAGATGTAGTGGTAGTTAAAGGCGATGGTGCCGCTCTCTCCCTCGGCCTCCACGTCGATAGTCTCCTGGGCGAGATCCTGGTCGCCCGAGATGGAGGAGAGCGAGAGCGTGCCGGCGTCCGTATCGATCTCGATCTTGACCGCGGGGTTGCTGCTCGCGATGACGGCGACGCGCTTGAGCGCCGCGTTAAAGGAGGCGACGTCGATCTTGACGCTCGTCATGCACGAGGTGGGGATCAGCTGCTTGTAATTGGGATACGTGCCCTCAAGACGGCGCGAGACGTAGCAGGTGTTGCCCGCCTCAAACACCACCTGAGTGTCGGTCGCCCCCACGAGGATCGCCGGCTCGTCGCGCATGATGGAGAGCGCGTCGTTCATGGCCTCGGCCGGAATGTTGATCTCAAAGGCGCCCTCGAGCGTCGAGGTCTCCACCTGCGTGTCGCATACGGCCAGACGGAAGGAGTCGGTCGCCACGAGGCGCAGCGTGTTGTTCTCGACCGTCATGTGCACGCCGCCCAGGATCGGGCGTGCCTTGTCGGTCGAGGTGACGCGCCACACGCGCGCCGTCATCTCGGTCAGGATGTTCATCGGCAGCTCGACGCTCGCCTCGATCGCGTACGCCGGGAACTCCGGAAAGTCCGCCGGGTCGAGCGTGTTCAGGCGCACATGCGATTTCTGGCAGGTGATGGCGATCTGCCGGTCGACCGTCTCGAAGGCGACGGCGGCGTCCGGCAGCGTCTTGATGAGGTTGGCGAGCATCTTGCAGGGGATGACAGCTGCGCCCTCTTCCTCCACGTGCGCAGCGATGCGATGGCGGATGGACGTGGTGTAGTTGGACGTCTGAAACTCGAGGACACCGTCGGTCGCGCGGATGAGCACGCCCGCCAAGATGGGCAGAGTGGATGAGGTTGCGACACCTTTCTGTACGGTGGTTATCGCGTCGGCGAGAGATGACTGGCTTACGGTGAACTTCATGGCGCGCCCTTTCTTTTATATATATAAGTTCTAACTACCAATGATAGTAATAAGACGGTTGATGGTGTGGATTGTGCGCGTTCCCCCTGCGTATGGCCTAAAAGTTATGCGCCGTTGCGCAGTGGATAACGGGGTTGGTTTTCCACTGCGGGCCCCTGTGTAAAAGTTTTCCCGCATGCTGCTTAGGTTATCCACAGGTTATGTCCCACCTTTCCCGTCGTTTTCCCCACGTACGATCGTGCCCGTTGCCGCTAGGAGCGCAGCATGATCTTGTTGCGCAGCGCCTGCAGGTCTTCGGCAAACGAGCGGTCCTTCTTAAGACCCTCGACCACCTTCACCGAGTGCAGGATCGTCGTGTGGTCTCGTCCGCCAAAGGCTGCGCCCACGGCCACGCCCGAGATCTCGCACATGTCGAGGGCGAGGTAGGCCGCCACGTGCCGTGCGCGCACGATGCCGGCCTGGCGTCGCGGCCCGATGAGGTCGGCGTGGCTCACGTGGTAGAAGTCCTCCACCACCTTCTGCACCGTCTCAACGCTGATGCGCTTGTGCGCCGAGTCGAAGTATTCGTTGGCGATGCGGTCGATATCCTCGGCGGTCAGGTGCTCCCCCGCCTGCTCGCGCTCAAACGACTCCCCCGCGCACCGCTCGCAGAAGCTCTCGAGCTCGCGGATGTTGGTGCCGGAGACGCTCGCCATGTGCTTGAGGTCGTCTTCGGTGAGGTGTCCGCCGCCCGTGCGGATGGACGAGAGGAGCGACTGGTCGCCCCGCGGCGCCCCGGCGTCGTCGGCGGCCGGAAGCACCGTGTTCTCGTAGTAGTGCCGCAAGATCATGTACTTCATCTCAAATCCGGGCTCCGAGACAAGGCAGAGCATGCCGGCGTTAAAGCGGCTCGTCAGGCGCTCGTCCATGCCGAGGTTTTTGGGCGCGCGGTCTGAGGCGATGGCGACTTTCTTGTTGTTGCGGATGAACTCATCCATCAGACTGAAGAAGTTGTCGATGGACGCGGTCTTCCCGATGATGTTCTGGATGTCGTCGATGATGAGGACGTCGGCGTCATGGTAGTCGCGCAGGATGGCGCGGTGCTGGTCTTTCTGCAGCGCGACCTCGTTGATGAAGTCGTCGATGTAGGCCTGGCTGTTGGCGTACTTGACGCGCAGGTGCGGGCAGTTCTCGTTGAGGTAGTTCTTGATGGCGAGCAGCAGGTGCGTCTTGCCGAGACCCGACTTGCCGTAGATGAAGAGCGAACTGTAGCTCTCGGGGTCCTCTGCCGTGGCGGCAAAGCGGACGGCCGAGTTGTACGCATGCTTGTTCTCGTCGCCGTAGACGAAGTTCTCAAAGGTGAATTTGGAGTTGATGGGTACCGCGGGATAGCTCGCCGCCCGCGCGGCAGCGTTCCCCGCGCCAGCGGTCTGCGCGGCGGGCGCGGTTGTTCCCACGGCATGGGCCGGCGCTTGGCTCATGGAGCTCATGAGGCGTTTGAGGTCGCCCGCGCTGATGGTGTTGACCACCTTGACGCGCGCCTCGCCCTCGTCATCCGCTGGCTCGCTCGAGGCGATGCTGATGGCGGGCGCCGATGCAGGCGCTATCGTCGGTGCGGCCGCTACGGGCGCGGGTACGGCGGCATGCGATGCCGCCCCGGCGGCCGTCGGCACGGAAGGCGCCGCCTGTGCGGGCGCTACGGAAACGGCAGCGGATGCGGTCTCCATTGTCGCGCCCATGGTAGCCGGTGCGGGTGCGGGCTGCGGCACCTGAACGGTTTCCCGTGAAACGTTCTCAGTCGCCGGCAGCGCCGTGGTCACGGTGAGCGAGACGGGCGCGAACGCGATTTCCTCGAGGTAGCGCTCGATGGTGGCGCGCTGCTTCGTGAGCGCCGCTGCGGCAAAGCGCGACGGTGCCTCGAGGGTGAGGGTCGTGTCCGTGAGCTCGAGTCCGCGCGACTGCTTGAGCATGTTGATGAGGCGCGCGTCGATTCCGTCACGCTCGCAGAACGAGATGGTATCGTCCAGGATGATCTGCGCTTCGTTGTCCATGGTCACCTCGCCCTACCTAAGAATGACTGCGCGCCCAGCTCGCGCCCAGCTCGGTCAGGTAATACTTCTGGCCCTGCTTGACGGTAAAGCCGCGCTTGCCCAGTGTAGCAAGCTCGCGCGACCACGTGGGGCCGGACTGGCCGTAGGCCTCGGTGAGCTCCGAGGGGCCGGCATGACCGTGTTCCAGCAGGTAGGAGAGGGCGAGACGGCCGCGTTCGCTCACGATGAGCTCGCCCGCGGGCATCGCCGCACCGTCCCCTTCTAAGGGAGAACGCGCAGGTTGCGGCCCTGGGGCGGGCATTGTGGAAAACTCATGTCCCGTCTGTGGAAAACTCGCAGACGGTTGTGAATAGCCGGGGACCGGTTGCCATCCGGGTGCAGACGGGTACGTCGGCCAGGCGGGATATCCCCCCGCCGCGGGCGCGTATGGGTTGGCGTAGGGGTTCTGGTACGGGTACTGATTCGCATAGGGCTGGGGGTATCCCGTTCCGTGGGGAGCGGGATACGGTCCGCCATAAGCGGGGGGCTGCACGGGCGGCTGCTGCTGGTCGACGGGCGCCCCGGGTGCGCCTTGCCAGCCCTGCGGCGCCCCGGCTCCCTCGCCCCAAGGTTGAGCTGCGGGGTTCGCCATCTGCTCCTCCCAGGGGCCCGGCTGCGCCGCGCTCGCTGCGCCCTGCGTCCTTTCATCTACCGGACGCACGGCCGCTCCGCGCCCGCCCGCGCGCTTTATCTCGAGGACGCGCTTGGGATCGGTGCTTACGGTCACGACGGTTCCGCCGCCGAGGTTGTTCTCGATGGAGACGGCCCCTCCTGCCGCCTCGAGGTATTGCTGGACCATCGGCAGGCCGGATCCGGTGCCGCGGATATAGCGCTTCATACTGCGATTCGCCGAGGTCACGCCAAACTCGAATGCCCGCTCCTTGTCGGCTATGCCCGGTCCTTGGTCGGCGAACCGGATGGTGTTGCCGCCGTCCAGAATCGAGATGATGGGTTCGACGAAGTGCGCGTGAATGAAGTTCTCCACTATCTCGCGGATAACCATAAGCGAGATAGCGCCCCCCTGCTCTTTCATGGCACGGTAGACCGTGTTGGTCACTTCCTCTAGATAAGAGCGTACGGGGCCGGGCTCGATCACGATGACGCGCGGCGTTGCGTAGAGGTCGTCGTAGACGGAGATGCGTGTCGCATAGGCCGCCGTCTCCGCTTTGCCGGCGGCCTCAGAGGGTGCAGCTCCCGGCTGCTCCGGGGCCGGCGTGGCATCCGGGAGGTGCTGATTGTCCGGCGCCGGATCGCCTGAGTCGACAAAGGGATAGAAGTCGTCAGCCATGGTCTCTCAATCTCCGTTGGTGCGGTGTATAGATAGTAGCTCACCTGAAAGGTTTCAAACCTTTCCACAGGTTTTCAAAACATGTTGAAAACTGAAGAAAACGAATGAAAAGTTATGCACACACCTTGCACAACCTGTGGAAAACTCCGAAACGCAGATGAAAAGTCGTGAAAAGTTCGAAAGTGCCTTCAGAGCGGCGTCGAACGCCTGTGATGAGTTGTCGTTAACCTGCGGAGATTTGTTGACATTGCCCAGATGTATTCCCTACAATCTGAAAGCTCACGTGCATAAACCGCATGTCGTGCATCATCCACTCGTACGCATGCTAGAAACGCAGCAGGAGGATTGTAACCATGAAGCGTACCTACCAGCCTAACAAGCGCAAGCGCGCCAAGACCCACGGCTTCCGCGCCCGTATGGCCACCAAGGGCGGCCGTGCCGTTCTCGCCCGTCGTCGCGCCAAGGGTCGCAAGCGTCTCACCGTCTAGTCGTTCTTGCTAGGTTCCGTATGCAGACCATCAAGTCTCGTCCGGACTTCGAGCGCGTCTATACCGAGGGAAGGCGCTACAACCATCCCCTGATGCGTATGGTGATAGTTGATTCTGTAAGCGAAGGCGGCCCTGGTAGGGTCGCCTTCGCTGCTCCTAAGCGTCTGGGAAACGCGGTGTGGCGCAACCGTTCAAAGCGGGTCATGCGGGAGTGTGCCCGCGCAGTGGGTGTTCCGGTGGCCGGCAAGGACATCGTCCTGTTCGCCACACGCGGCACCGCAACTGCGTCGGCCGATTCGCTTATCCAGGCCCTTCAAGGGCTCTGCAGGCGGGCAGGTGTCACCCTTGGCTAGCGGTGCGCTGCTTCGCCGGTGCGCAATCGCACCCATCCGGTTCTATCAGCGACACATCTCGCCGATGCTCCCGGATTCGTGCATTTACGTGCCAACGTGCTCTCAATATGCCGTCGAGGCTATAGAGAAGCACGGTGTTCTGTTCGGCATATTCCTAGCCGCGCGCCGTATCCTACGGTGCAACCCGCTCCATGCGGGTGGCTACGACCCCGTCCCATAGCGGGCCGGGACACGGAGGATTTCCATCATGTGGGATTGGATCGTCAACATTCTCTTCGAGATCCTGCGCCTCATCCAGAGCTTCGCTGTCGACTGGGGCCTCTCGATCGTCATCCTGGTGCTGATCGTGCGTCTGCTGCTGACGCCGCTTATGATCAAGTCCACCAAGTCGACGGCGCGCATGCAGGTGCTGCAGCCCAAGCTGCAGGAGATTCAGGACCGCTATGCGGATGATCCGCAGCGCATGAACGAGGAGATGCAGAAGTTCTACTCGGAGAATAAGTTCAGCCCGCTGGGTGGGTGCCTGCCGCTCCTCATTCAGATGCCGATCCTTATCGCGCTCTTCACGCTGCTCTCCAACCTGCAGAACTACTTCGAGGGCACGTCCTTCTCCTTCTTCAATATCCTGCCGGATCTGACCGCCACCCCTGCTGGCACTATGGCTGAGGGCATTGCGGTCGCCCTGCCGTACCTCATCTCGCTCGTGCTCTTCGCCGTGCTGACGCTGATCCCGCAGCTGTACATGTCGCGCAACCAGACGGGTGCACAGGCCTCCACCATGCGGACCACCTCGGTCGTCATGGCTGTCATGATGCTCTTCATCGGTTGGGGTCTTCCCGCCGGCGTTCTGCTGTACTACGACGTCTCCACTGCCTGGCAGGTCGTTCAGCAGATCTTCATTACGCAGCGCGTGATGGAGAAGGCGAAGGCCGATGAGGAGGAGCGTCTCAAGAACGCCCCGATCGAGGTCGACGTCGTGCGTCGCGAGCGCAAAGCGCGCCCGCATAAGAAGCACTAACGCGCTATAGTGGGAGACGGCTGCTGCGGCAGCCGTCTTTTTCTATCTCATTGAGAAATATTAGGTACCTAACAAAATGTGAGGCACGTATGTCAGACGCTTCTGTTGAGTTTGAAACCGCAAACGATGTGCAGGTTACCGTCGATACTGATGTCGTCGCCGGTCCCTATGCTGCTATTGGGCAGAAGTATAAGGCTGGTGAGGAGCTAACAGACGAGGAGATCGATACGCTCGTAGATGTCGCTCTTACCATTCTTCGTGAGTTCCTGGGCTTCTTCGATGCTGCCGATGCGCCTATTGATGAGTACGACGGTGACGAGGGTGAGATCATCCTTGACATCACTGCTCCCAATCTTGCCGTTCTCATCGGCCGTCATGGCCGTACGCTTGAATCCTTCCAGACTATGTTCTCTCTGCTGCTGAGCCGCAAGCTTGGCTTCCGATTCCCTATCGTGGTCGATGTCGAGGGCTACAAGAGCCGTCGCCGTGATAAGATCACTGAGATGGCAGAGCGTGCTGCAGCCCGAGCTATTCGTCAACATGGGTCTGTATCACTTCAGCCGATGAATGCCTACGAGCGTCGCCTTGTTCATCTTGCGCTTCGTGAGAACACAAGGGTTGAGACTCATTCTGAAGGCGTTGACCCTGATCGTCGTGTAGTTATCTCTGCTATCTAGTGTATTTATCTACTCACCTTCGTATTTAGGTATGCTTAGGAGACGCACCTGGTGCGTCTCCTTTTTTATGACTGAAGTTCTTGCTTCATAGGTTTTTGTCAGAGATGAGGTTCTTGTGACTGAGTGTGCTGCTATTTCTATTCCAGAGTCAGATGCTTTAACTTCTGAGTTCCTTCGGCTCTGTTCTAAGAATGACTTGAGTGTTTCTCCAGAGTTTGCTGAGAGGTGCGTCCAGCATCTACTGTTAGTTCTTGAGGTGAACAAGACTACCAATCTCACTCGTATCACCGATCTTCATGAGGCTCTTGTGCTTCATATCTTTGATTCTCTGACTCTTCTCCCTTATCTCTGTGCTGCACCCGACGGACCTTGTCTTGATATGGGAACTGGTGCTGGTTTCCCTGGTATTCCTCTTTGTCTATGTTCAGATCGTCATTTCACTCTTTTAGATTCTGTTGGAAAAAAGGTCCATGCAGTTTCATCTTTCATTGAGTCCTTAGGGTTAGCGTCACGATGCGAAGCTGTTCAGGACCGTGTTGAATCCTTCGCCGCCTCGCATCCAGGTTCCTATGCTGCTGTTACCGCTCGGGCTATGTCATCTCTTCCTGTACTTGTTGAGTATGCAGCGCCCTTGCTAATCTCCGGAGGCTACTTAATTGTCAGCAAGGGTAATCCAGCTTGCGATGAGCTTGATCATGGGGATCATGCAGCAAAGATCTGTGGTTTGCGTCTCGTCAACCAATCTTCTCTTGAGCTTCCGCTTGATTTAGGTCATCGAGAGATTCTTGTTTACGAGCGATATGCAAAGCCACGAGTTGTTCTGCCTCGAGCAGTTGGTGCTGCTAAGAAGTCTCCTCTTGGTTGATTGAACTTCTGACGAAATTACAATCGTCTAACGTTCTTGCTTTATAACATGCCCTCAATCCTATGCCGCTCGCTCACGGATTGAGGGTTTTTTACGTTTCTATTTTCATCTTTACAAGTTGACGCAATGGTTTCGATTCACGTGTCAGCAGATCATCTTATGTGTTGTTGAGTGTTAGGTTATATGGCTGTTGAGGGTGTCCGTACCCCATCTTATAACTTCAGCCTGTTACCATGCTGCTCGAAAGTATTACTTTATATACGGCCCCTCATTGGGTGTATATCACTATCATCCCTATATCATATGGTTTCACGTGAAACACTTTCATACTACGTCTTCAAGTTCTCCAACAGTAGCCTCATTGATCATTCTGCGGAGCAGAACTGTTTCACGTGAAACATATGCACTGTAATGATGCCTGTTAGCTGGTATCTCAACTCAATATTTAGTTTTAGCAATATAGGCTTCACTATAGCCAAGTTCTGTATCTCTATTAGTGGTTTGTTGCACAACAAATAGGCATGCAGACTCTAGCTCTATCAGTTGGTACTGCGAATCGATGTTGCTTATCTTGAATATATCAATTCAATTAGATGAAATGAGATTAATGAATTGGCAACCATGCATTATCGTTCGCAATCTTGAATATATAGCTTGTCATTATGTTTCACGTGAAACATAATGAGCCTATGAGTCGTTTCATGTTGGTAGTTTCACGTGAAACATGCCTCATGTTGCATCAAACACGCTTAAAACAGACAAGGAGGCAGTGTGGGGTTTAGAGATACAAAGCGTTCGAAGAGCGCTAAGCCGACACGTGTGATAGCTATTATCAATCAAAAAGGCGGTGTTGGTAAGTCGACGACGGCTGTAAATCTAGCGGCTGCGCTTGGCGAGAACAACAAAAAGGTCTTACTGGTTGATTTTGACCCTCAGGGGAACAGCACCAGTGGCTTTGGTATTGAAAAAGAGGAGTTAAGTCAATGCATCTATGATGCTTTGCTTAACGATGTGCCGGTTGAAGACCTGATTCATGATACGGACAGTAAAAAGGTCTTTGTTGTGCCGGCTACCATACAGCTTGCAGGTGCCGAAATCGAGTTAGTCTCGGCGATGGCGCGTGAAACTCGTTTAAAAGAGCTTCTGGCTTCCGTGCGCGACGAGTTCGATTTCATATTCATTGATTGCCCACCTTCATTAGGCTTGCTCACCATTAATGCGCTGACAGCTGCAGACAGTGTATTGATTCCTATTCAGTGTGAGTATTATGCACTTGAGGGCGTTACCAAGCTTCTCGAGTCAATGAGAATGGTCAAGTCTCGCATCAATAAGGATCTAGATACCTTCGGTGTCCTCATGACGATGTACGACTCGCGCACTTCGCTTTCGAACCAGGTGGTTGACGAGGTCCGGAACTATTTTGGCGATAAGACATTTAAGACGTTGATTCCGCGTACCGTCAAGTTGTCGGAAGCCCCTTCGTTTGGTATGCCGGTAATTGAGTATGCACCTAACAACAAGGGCGCAAAAGCATATCGGGAGTTAGCGAAAGAGGTGATGAAGCGTGCCTAGTCCAAAAAAGAAGGCTTTGGGTCGTGGTCTGAACGCGCTTGTTGGCGAGGCTCAATATGAGACAGGCAACAGCGTGTCTGAAACAAAGCTCTCAATTGGAGATATTGTTCCTAATTCCAATCAGCCCCGAACTCATTTTAATGAAACTGAGTTGAATGAGCTGAGCGAATCAATCAGGGAACATGGCGTTCTGCAGCCGCTGCTCGTACGTAAGAAAGGCAGTAAGTACGAGATTATCGCAGGAGAACGCCGCTATCAGGCATCAAAGCTCGCTGACCTCACTGAAGTGCCTGTGATCATCAAGGATGTTGATGATCAACAGATGATGGCTCTTGCACTTATCGAGAATCTGCAGCGCTCCGATTTGAACCCGCTTGAGGAGGCGAAGGGATATCGTCAGCTCATCGATGCGAGTGGAATGACGCAGGATGCTCTGTCTAAAGCTGTCTCCAAATCCCGCTCTGCAATAACAAACTCTCTGAGGCTTCTCGATCTACCTGAGCCAGTTCAGCAGCTGATATTTGACGGGCAGCTTACTGCGGGCCATGCAAGGGCTATCCTTGCAGTTCCGTATGAGGATGCAAGAATCAAGCTTGCTGAGCGGGTTGTCAAGGAAGGTTTGTCGGTACGTGCGACAGAACATCTTGCACCGTTGTTTTCTGTCGGAGATGCACCGAAAGCTCCTCGACCCGTTACCCCTCAGTCTTTTAAAAAGGCAGCTCGAGTGTTGCGCCAGCGCTTTAATACGAATGTGCGCGTGAAGAGCACTCGAGGTAAGAATAAGATCGAGATCGAGTTCAAGGACGAGGACGAGCTGAAGAGGATTCTCTCTGAGATGATACTTACAGAAGGTGACTCAGATGAACAATAAGGTTATGACAGCTTTGATCTTCGGCGGCGCTGCTGTAGCTATTGGCTCGTTTGTGGGTTACAAAATAGCGACTGACAAAGAGCTGCGTGAGTATTTGTTACGCAATGTGCAAGATGCATTCAACATCTCGAAGCGTAAAGTTGCGGGTATGACCGAGGATGTTGCAATGCGTACGGCTCGGATGACGAGAAACCCAAAGATAAATCAGGAGTGGGTTGAGAATCAGTGGGAGGCTATCGGGTTCTAGGACGATCTAGCCGAGAATAGGCAAAAATAAAGTACCTAACTATCATCTCATGAGGGAGGTATCAGGACAGACAGAACTGCGGTTATGGGCCACAGTGCGCCAGAAGTTTCATGCATGGGCAGCACTCATTGAGATGGATGGTCTGTTATCGAGCTAGATGGTTCGGTGCAGTGGGTAGCCGAGCGCTTAAAAATTCGGTGTGTTCAATCTTATGGTGTTTCACGTGAAGCGCCCGGAACCAAATGAATGGTTCCGGGCGCTCTGTCGTACATATGGGGCGTTGTGGGGCGCTCCGCTCCCCTATCTCTATCGCGCGTTGATGATACGCTGCTTTAACTGCCCGCAGGCCGCATCGATATCAGAGCCGCGAGAATTGCGGATAGTTGCTTCGATACCGCGTGAGGCGAGCATGTTCTGCAGCTTTTCGACCTTCTCAACCGGAGAGGGACGGAACGGGCTGTCAGGGATGTAGTTGAGCTGGATGAGGTTCACATGGCAGAGCGTTCCCTCACAGAAGTCGCACAGGGTGAGCATCTCAGGGTTGGTATCATTGATGCCGTCGATCATGGCGTACTCGTACGTGGGGCGGCGACCGGTCTTCTCGACATAGTCCTGCAGCGCCTCATGGAGACGGAGCAGCGTGAACTTCTTGACGCCCGGCATAAGCTGGTTGCGCGTCGCCTGTACGGCGGAGTGAAGCGAGATAGCGAGCGTAAACTGCTCGGGAAGCTTGGCAAAATCGCGAATCGCGGGGATGATTCCGCAGGTAGAGACGGTAAGGTGCCGGGCACCGATATTCAGGCCCTCGGGGCTGTTGAGCATGCGCAGCGCCTTGACGACCTCGTTGTAGTTGGCAAAGGGCTCGCCCTGCCCCATGAAGACGACGCTCGTGACGCGCTCGCCAAAATCGCGACCGACATGGATGACCTGATCGACGATCTCCTGCGCGGTAAGTGAGCGAGTGAGGCCGGCGAGGCCGGTTGCGCAGAAGGAGCAGCGCATACCGCAGCCCGCCTGCGAGGAAACGCAGACGGCAAGTTTGCCGCGCGACGGCATGCCGACGGTCTCCACAGCGACGCCATCGGTGAATTGCAGCAGGTATTTGCGCGAGCCGTCGCGCGAAACCTGTTTTGCGACCTCAACGGGAATGTTGAAGCTAAAACGCTCGGCGAGCGATGCGCGGAGGGCTTTGGGGAGGTTGGTCATCTCGTCGAACGAGGTAGCCTGCTTCTCTCCGAGCCACTCGATGAGCTGCTTGGCACGGAATGCGGGCTGGCCGAGCTCGGCGACGAGCGAGCGCAGCTCCTCGTGCGTGAGCGAGCGGATGTCGCGCAAAGGCGCAGATTGTTCCATAGCGAACCTTTCTGGTGGCCGCCGCCGTGCGATATGTGACGTTTTGAATGGGCGCGCCGGTGCGGCGGTGGTGGTTGAGCCTATAGAATAGGATACCGTGAGTGAGATAGGGCACCGAGAGCGATGCAAAAACATCGCGAAGGGAGCGGTCGCTATGACAGAAAAGGCACGAGAGTCCATGCGAGTGGTCGTGCTTGCGGGCGGTATTTCCGACGAGCGGGAGATTTCGCTCAACTCGGGCAAGAACGTGTGCGCAGCGCTCACCGAGGCGGGCTTCGGCACGGTGGAGATGCTCGACCCCGCAGCAGGGGATTTTATCGACCGGCTCCGCGGCGGTGCCTACGACGTCGCGTTCCCGGCGCTCCACGGTAAGGGCGGCGAGGATGGTCAGATCCAGAGCGTGCTGGAGTTCTGCGGGGTCCCCTACGCCGGCTCGGGCGTTATCGCGAGCGCCTGCGCGGCGGACAAGGCCGTCTCGAAGGCGCTGTATCAGCATGCGGGGATTCCCGTCGCCCGCGACATGGTGTTCGAGCGCGGGGAGGGCGTTAATGCGAAGGCCGTTGTGGCCGAGCTGGGGAGTGAGCTCTTTGTCAAGCCGGCCGTCAACGGGTCGAGCTACGGCGTCTCGTGCGTGCATAGCGCCGCCGAGCTTATGCCCGCCATCGAGCGCGCGGCCGAGCATGGCGGTAAGGTGCTCGTCGAGCAGCGACTGGTGGGTACCGAGATCACGGTCGGTGTTTACGACGCGCCGGATGCGCTGCGCGCCCTGCCGGTGGTGGAGATCCGCCAGCAGGAGAACGCCGAGTTTTACGACCTCAACGTGAAGTACATCGACCCCACCGAGGTGCACCGCATCCCCGCGCAGATCGCGCCGGAGGACTACGCGCGCGCCCAGGAGCTCGCTTGCCGCGCCCACGAAGCGCTCGGATGCACCGGGTTCTCGCGGAGCGACTTCATCGTTACGTCGGAGGGGCCCGTTATTTTGGAGACCAACACCACGCCGGGTATGACGGATACGTCGCTGTATCCGGACGAGGTGCGCCACGCGGGCCTCATGTTTAGCGAGGTGTGCGCCCGCCTGATTGAGCTCGCGCTCGACGGCACGCGCGCGCACCTGCTCTCGGACCCGCGTGTTCCGGCGGACCTCGCGCCCTCGCGTTACCCGCAGCTCTGGGGGCAGGCGTGCCGATAATGGGGAGCGTGCCGGCGGCGCTCGCATCGGCGCTCATGCCCGACACGCCCGCGTTTGTGGCGGAGCGGTACGCAACGCTTGCCGAGCGCGCTCGCACGCGGAGCTTTGGGCTGCTGAGCGATGACGTCGTTATCCTCGACACCGAGACGACGGGTCTCTCTGCGCAGGAGAACGAGCTGATTGAGATCTCGGCCGCACGGCTCGAGGGCGGTGCCATCGCGGAGCGGTTCGATACGTTTGTGCATCCCACGGGTCCCATCCCGCCGGAGATCATGGAGCTCACGCACATCACCAACGCCGATGTGGCCCATGCGCCGAGCGCGCGCGACGCCGTGGCGGCGCTCGCCGAATTTGTGGGCGGACGGCCGGTGGTGGCGCACAACGCCACGTTTGACCGGACGTTTATCGAGCATGTGCCCGGCGGCGTTGCTGTGAGCGACCTCTGGATCGACTCCCTTGCGCTGTCGCGCATCGCCTTGCCGCGCCTCGCCTCCCATAAGCTGGCGTCGATGGCGGAGCTCTTTGGCTGCGCCACGGTATCGCATCGCGCGTGCGACGATGTCGACGCGCTCGCGGGCTTGTGGCCCATCCTGCTCACGGCGCTCTCCGATCTGCCCGAGGGCTTGGTGCGCGCGCTGGCTGACATGCACCCCGAGGTCGCCTGGCCGTACCGGCCGCTCTTCTCCTATCTGGCGGAGGAGGAGGTCTCGGCAGCGCCGTTCTCGCTCGCGGCGGCCCGTGCGCGCGTGCTCGAGGCGGATGCGTCCCCCCAGCATGTCGATGTGGACGAGCTGCCCGCGCTGAAGGTCCCTACGCGTGACGAGATTGAGCGGGCCTTTGCGCCGGGCGGGCTGGTGGCCGCGATGTATCCCGAGTACGAGCCCCGTCCCGAGCAGGTGGCGATGGCGCTCGAGGTGCGCGACGCCCTTGCGACGGGCACGCACCGTGTGGTGGAGGCGGGCACGGGCGTGGGCAAGTCCGTCGCCTACCTGGTGCCGCTCGCCCTCACGGCAAAGCGGAACAACGTCACCGTGGGCGTGGCCACCAAGTCGAACAACCTGGCTGACCAACTGATGTTCCACGAGCTGCCGCGTCTTGCGCGCGAGCTCGACGACGGTCTGGGCTACACCGCTCTCAAGGGGTATGACCACTACCCCTGCCTGCGCAAACTCGAGCGACTCCGCCGCAGTACGGCGGAGATCAAGACCAACCGCGACCCGGCGGACACGCTTACGGCCATAGCGGTCATCTACGCGTACGTGTGCCAGTCGCCGGAGGGCGACCTGGACGCGCTCGGTATCCGCTGGCGGAGCGTCGACCGCTCGAGTCTTACCACGGGGTCGCGCGAGTGCGCCCGCCGCCTCTGCCCGTTCTTTCCCGACAAATGTCTGGTGCACGGCGCCCGCCGCCGCGCCGCACGTGCGGACGTGGTGGTGACCAACCACTCGCTCCTGTTTAGAAACGTGCAGGCAGACGGCAAGATTTTGCCGCCTATCCGTATCTGGGCGGTCGATGAGGCGCACGGGATCGAGGCGGAGGCGCGCCGTCAGTGGGCGGCTGAGGTCTCTGCCGAAGAGGTACGCACGCTCTTCGAGCGGCTGGGCAACGATAAGACGGGTGTGCTCGGGCGGCTGCTCTCCGAGGTGGCCCAGTCGGATGCCGCCACCCTCTTTATGGGGCTTCTCGCCAAGGCGAATGCCTCGGTGCAGCGCGCATCGCTCGTGATGGCCGACGTGTTCGACCGCACGCGCGACGTAGCCCGTGCGGCCCGCGAGCGCGGCTACGACAGCGCAAACGTATGGGTGAGCCCGGAGCTGCGCGCATCTGGCGCATGGGTGGAGCTGGCAGAGGCCGGCATCGTCGCCGTCGACGCGCTCGACCAGTGCGACAAGAACCTCAAGGCGGCCGTGGAGACGCTCGGTGCCGAGCGGCCGGAGTGGGTTGTCGACCTCGCGGACGCCGAGCGGCGCCTCGCGGAGGTACTCGCCGGCCTCAAGCTCGTGCTCGCGGGCGAGGACGAGCATTACGTGTACGCCCTCCACGTCAACCAGCGCCTGCGCGCGGGCGGCGAGGCGCTCTCGGCGGAGCGGATCGACATCGGGCAGGTGTTTGCCGAGCGCTGGTATCCCGAGATGCGGAGCCTTGTCTTCGCCTCGGCCACGCTCTCGGTGGCAGATGACTTCAAGCACTTCAACCATGCCGTCGGTTTGGACCTGCTCGAGCCGGGCGCATCGCGCGCGCTTCATCTCGACTCGAGCTATGACTTCGACCGCAACATGGCGGTGGTGGTGGCGGGCGACCTGCCCGACCCCCGCAATCGCGACGCGTACCTCACGGCGCTCGAGCGCCTGGTGGTGGACGTGCACCGCGCCATGGGGGGGATCAGTGCTCACGCTCTTCACCAACCGGCGCGATATGGAGGACCTCTACGAGCGCGTGGAGCCCGCGCTTGCGCGTGACGGGCTGGAGCTCGCGTGCCAGACCCGGCAGGCGTCGACGCGCCGCCTGCGCGACAGGTTTATCGCCGAGAAGGGCTCGTCGCTGTTTGCCCTCAAGGCGTTTTGGGAGGGGTTCGATGCGAGCGGGGAGACGCTCCGCTGCGTGGTGATTCCCAAGCTGCCGTTCGCTCGGCCGACCGACCCGCTCTCGTGCGAGCGCGACCTGCGCGAGAAGGGGGCGTGGGGCCGCTACGTGCTGCCTGAGGCGGTACTGGAGCTCAAGCAGGCGGCGGGCCGCCTTATCCGCTCGTCGTCGGATACGGGCGTGCTCGTGCTGGCGGACTCCCGCCTGGTGAGCAAAGGGTACGGCAAGAAGTTCCTGTCTTCGCTCCCCACAGGGGCGTACCAGCGTATCGACGCGGCGCAGGTGGGCCGCTACCTGGAGCTGTGGCGGCGCAGCCACGAGTAGGAGGCAAGCGGGCGCCGAGCGGCGGGGATAACATCGGCGGATTGTATGTTTGGGACCCCGCGGGGATGAAAGTCGCAGATTGCATAGGCAGATTGTATGTTCCGCATTTGGGTTGCAGAAATCCCAGCTCAGAGGGGTGCAAAGTACGGGCGGATTGTATGAAAAGATGCAATCCGCCCCATCTTTACCCTGATTCTCATACAATCCGCCGCTTCTCTCCCTTTTCTGCGCGGGCATACCGTCCGCCGCTTTTCTCCCGTGGGTTCCAGGGCATGCAATCAGGCGACTCTTTCCCCTCGCCGGTGCGGGCATTTCGAGTTATTCGACCATGTGCGCACGCCTGTTCCCTTGACAGATGCGAGGAGTAAGAAATCCACAGGTAGAGTGTCGTGGGTCGCGTTTTAAGAACCACCGATTGTCAGCAGATGGTCAGATGCAAGGCCGCTCTTCGGTAGCATGACCATACCATCTACCTGCGGATTTATAGAAACACAGTAATCTACCTGCGGATTCACTAACTGCACACAAATGGTGGCGTAAGGGGAGCGTAAGGGACGATGTGCGCGATGGGCGCCGCCGACGACCCGCTGCCTGTGGAAAACATACAGACGGACGCATCGCCGCATTGTGGAAAACGTTGACAACTGTCATTCGCGCAGGGTCATCGTGGCAAAGTTATCCCCCACTTGTGCAGGGCTGAGAGCGCGCATGTGGAGACCTCTCCCGTCCGGCGCCCTGCCGCCCGGCACGCGATCGTGCGCGGGGCAAAAGCGCATGCGGAATCTCGCGATTTGCGTGTCTGCATGCCGGTGCGTGTCGTAGTATGGGTGCTCCCAGAGCCAGAACAGGCGCCGCGCGCCGCGAGCCGCGCCCGCACCGGCGCGCCGCCTCGCCCCGCTATGTGAGAGGAGTCCCATGCCCGACGATTACGGATACGAGCTCTCCACCAACGAGCGCGCCGCGCGCCAGGGGCTCCCCAACAACACCGAGGCAGAGGCCACGGTGCTCGCGGCCATGCTGCTCTCGCCCGAGGTGGTGCCCGACGCCATCTCCCAGCTGCGCCCCGAGGACTTCTACCGCCCGGCGCACCGCACGCTCTTCCAGGCGCTCATCGAGATGAACGAGCGCAGCATCCCCATCGACTCCATCTCGGTCATCGATTACCTCGTCTCCATCGACAAGCTCGCGGCGGTGGGCGGCGAGGCCTACATCTTGGAGCTCGTGGGCAACACGCTCTCGCTCGTCAATTGGCAGCACCATGCGGGCATCGTCCGGCGCGACTCCATGCTGCGCGAGATCATCGGCGCCACCAACCAGATCAACGCGCTAGCCTACGATGCCCCGCTCGACACCAAAGAGGTGGTGGAGCGGGCCGAGAGCATGCTGCTCTCCGTTACCGAGCGCGAGGTCTCGACGGCGTACCGCTCGCTTACCGAGTTCATGATCGAGGCGTACAACGAGGCGGCCGAGGTCTGCGCCGCGGGCGGGCAGGCGCACGGCGTGCCGACGGGCTTCCCCAGCCTCGACCGGCTCCTGCTCGGCTTCCGCGAGGGCCAGCTCATCATCGTGGGCGCGCGCCCCGCCGTGGGTAAGACGTCGTTCGCACTCAACCTCGCGTTAAGCGCGGCGGCGGCGGGCTTTACCGTCGGCTTCTTCTCGCTCGAGATGAGTGGTAAGGAGATCGCCCAGCGCCTCATCTGCGCGCACGCGATGCTCTCCATCTCCGACTTCCGCACCGGCCGCATCACGCCCGAGCAGTGGGCGAGCATCAACGAGGCCACGCAGGAGCTCTCGAAGCTCGACATCCTTATCGATGACACGCCGGGCACCACGGTGACCGAGATTCGGGCCAAGGCGCGCCGCATGCTGCACAACAAGGAGCACGCGGTGATTCTGATCGACTACCTGCAGCTCGTGAGCCCGCCGCCCGGGCGCCGCGCCGAGAGCCGCACCGTCGAGGTCTCCGAGATGAGCCGTGGCCTCAAGATCATGGCGAAGGATCTCGAGGTGCCGGTTATCGCGCTGTCGCAGCTCTCGCGTGCCGTCGAGAGCCGCACCGGCAAGCGCCCGCAGCTCTCCGACCTGCGTGAATCGGGCTCCATCGAGCAGGACGCCGACATCGTCATGTTTCTCGACCGCGCGGCGGACGAGACGGAGGCCTCGCGCGATGACCGCCCCGACCTGGGCGTCACGCGCATCATCGTCGCCAAGAACCGTTCGGGCCCCATCGGAGACGTCGACCTGGCGTTTGTGCCCGCGTCCACGAAGTTCTACGAGCTCGACGCCGTGCACGACGAGGAGTAGCAGAAGATACAAGGGAGGGGGCGGGTGCCGTGCAGTACCCGCCTGCCGGTTGAAACGGTGCGATTACCGCGTGCGATGCATGGTGCCGTGCCCGCGCGGCTATAATAGAGAGGTTGTTGAGTTTTCGCGCACGCCGGTAGGTGCCTGCGGGGCGCGCAAGGTGAGGAGACACCATGTCGTCGACCGTGTTAGTCGGAACCCAGTGGGGCGATGAGGGCAAGGGCAAGATCTGCGACCTGATCGCCGGCGATTTCGATTGCGTCGTACGTTATCAGGGCGGCAACAACGCCGGCCACACCATCGTTGTGGGCGACAAGAAGTACGGTCTCCACCAGGTGCCGTCGGGCATCATGTATCCTCAGTGCATCTCGGTCATCGGCAACGGCTGCGTCGTCAACCCGGCGGTGCTCCTCGAGGAGATCGACATGTTTGAGGCGGACGGCATCTCGACCGCCAACCTCAAGGTCTCGGGCAACGCGCATGTCATCATGCCGTACCACATCGACCTCGACGGCGCTTACGAGGAGCTGCTCGGCAGCCATAACATCGGCACCACCAAGCGCGGCATCGGCCCGTGCTACCAGGACAAGATGGCGCGCATCGGCATCCGCATGCAGGACCTGCTCGACGAGGGTGTGTTCCGCGACAAGGTGGCTCGCGCGCTCGACCGTGTGAACCCGCAGCTCGAGCTCATCTTCCACCGTCCGACCTACACCGTCGACCAGATCTGCGAGACGTATCTGCCCATGGCGGAGCGCCTGCGCCCCTACATCACCGAGACCGGCCTTTTGCTGGGCGAGCTCGTGGACGCGGGCAAGCGCATCCTCTTTGAGGGCGCCCAGGCGACGCTGCTCGACATCGACCACGGCACGTATCCGTACGTCACGAGCTCCAACTGCACCGCCGGCGGCGCCGTGACGGGCTCGGGCATCGGCATGAAAAACGTCGACCGCGTGCTCGGCATCATGAAGGCCTACATCACGCGCGTGGGGTCGGGCCCCATGCCCACCGAGCTCGCCTACGAGACGCCCGCGGGGCGCACGCTGACCGAGCAGGGCTATGAGTACGGCGTGACGACCGGCCGCCGCCGTCGCTGCGGCTGGTTCGACGGCGTGATCGCCCGCTATGCCGCCCGCGTGAACGGCCTCACGGACATCGCGCTCACGAAGCTCGACGTGCTCTCGGAGTTCGACACCATCAAGCTGTGCGTTGCCTACGAGTGCAACGGCGTGCGCTACACCACCGTGCCGGAGCACGAGAGCGCCTTTGCGGCCGCCATGCCCGTGTACGAGGAGATGCCCGGTTGGCGCGGCGTCGACATCTCGGGTTGCCGCAGCTTTGACGAGCTGCCC
Organism: Candidatus Coprousia avicola; assembly: GCA_018715125.1. Taxonomy (GTDB): domain Bacteria; phylum Actinomycetota; class Coriobacteriia; order Coriobacteriales; family Coriobacteriaceae; genus Coprousia; species Coprousia avicola. The sequence goes on from DVMF01000048.1 coordinate 26,702, forward strand.
GAGGCGGCGCAGAACTACGTGCACCGCATCGAGGAGCTTGCCGGCACCAAGGTCTCGTTTGTGTCGGTCGGCCCGGGCCGCGACCAGACGATCGAGTGCGGCTGGGAGCACTAGCGGCTTCTAGGCGAAGCCTCGCTTCCTGCTCCCGCGGGCTATCCGTCCTCGACGCCTCGGCGAAAATCGTCAACGAGCACGCAACATCGCCCCGCATTGGGGTACGCTTGTGAGGTGTGTGCTAGGGGTCCGCTCGGAGAGGAAACACGATGAACCAGTTCGCCGTCGTAACGGATAGCGCCGCCGACATCCCGCTTGCTCTGGCTGAGAAGTGGGGCATCAATGTGGTGCCGCTGCATGTGGTGTTCCAAGGCAAGGACTATCGCGACGGTGTGGACATCACCACTCCCGAGCTGCTGAAGATGATGGACGGCGCCGAGGCTCTGCCCGTAACCTCACAGCCCACCCCGGCGGACTTCCTCGAGGTGTACAAGGAGCTCTTCGAGGCCGGCTACACGCAGATTCTCTCCATCCACCTCGCCCGCGCGCTTTCCGCCACCATCGAGAGCGCCCGCGCCATCGCCGGGCAGATTCCCGAGGGGCTGCGCCTTGAGGTGGTGGACAGCTGCACCGCCTCGGTCGCCCAGGGCGCCATGGTGCTTGAGGCCGCGGTCATCGCGCAGCGCGGCGGTACCATCGAGGAGGCGCTCGAGCGCATCGAAGCCATCCGTCGGAGCTGTCACATCTACTTCTCGCCGGATACGCTCGACAATCTGGTAAAGGGCGGCCGTGCTACCAAGGCGCAGGGGTTTGCCACCACGCTCCTCAACATCAAGCTCGTCATCGGCCTTTTGGAGGACGGCTCCATTGAGGTCGAGAAGAAGGCCAAGGGCGTTAAGGGCGCCATCTCGCATATGGCCAAGCAGATTGCGGCGGACGCCGAGGCGACGGGCGGGCTCATCTACTACGTGCTGCACACCAACCAGCGCGAGCGCGCCTATCAGATAGCCGAGGCCATCAAAAAGACCGGCGCGCCCGTTCGTGAGCTCACGGAGGGGACCATCGGCCCGGTCATCGCGACGCACGTGGGCGAGGGCGCCATCGGCATCTTTACCATGCCGGCGGCCCTGCATGCTCCCGAGCTGGATGATCTGGCGGATTACCTCACACCGGATTTCTCGTAAGTCTGCATACCATGCATGCCCGGTGCGCAGATGGAGTCCTGCCGATCCGTTTCTAAATATGCGGTCGCTCAGCACCGTTGGCTGGTAGAGTAGAAGGTGGCGAATACATCGAGCGCAGGCACCTGATGCCTGGGCCGTGTGGGCGCGCCTGCGGGCGGGCCGGGAGGAGCTGATCCCATGGGGAACACCATCAACATCCTGCTTTTGGGCAGCGGCGGCCGCGAGCACGCGTTGGCGGCCAAGCTGGCCGAGAGCCCGCGCTGCGGCGAGCTCTTTATCGCGCCGGGCAACGGCGGCACGCTCGCGGCGGGCGAGAACGTCGCGCTGGACGAGAACGATCCGGCGGCGGTGGCCGACTTCGCGCGTGAGACCAACTGCGGTCTCGTGGTCATCGGCCCCGAGGCACCGCTGGTGGCGGGCGTTGCCGACGCCGTGCGGGCGGCGGGCATCCCCTGCTTTGGCCCCGGTGCCGCCGGCGCGCAGACGGAGGGTTCCAAGAAGTTCTCCAAGGAGCTCATGGGGCGCGCCAACATCCCCACGGCAGCCTACGGGAGCTTTACGGACGAGGAGTCTGCCCTGGCGTATGTCCGCGCGCAGGGTGCGCCCCTCGTGGTCAAGGCGGATGGCTTGGCAGCCGGCAAGGGCGTAGTGGTGGCGACGGAGCTCGCCGAGGCCGAGGACGCGGTGCGCGCCTGCTTTGAGGGCGCATTTGGCGACGCCGGTCAGACGGTGGTCGTTGAGGAGTGCCTCACCGGTCCCGAGTGCTCGCTTCTGGCCTTTACCGACGGCAAGACCGTGCGGCCCATGGCGACGTCGCAAGATCACAAGCGCGCCCTCGAGGGGGATCTCGGCCCCAACACGGGCGGCATGGGCGTGTACAGCCCGGTGCCCATCGTGACGGAGGCGGAGCACGCCGAGATGGAGCGCATCATGGCGGCGACCGTGGCCGAGCTTGCGGCCGAGGGTATCGACTACCGCGGCTGCCTCTACGGCGGATTCATGCTCACGCCCGAGGGTCCCAAGGTGCTGGAGTTCAACGCGCGCTTTGGCGATCCGGAGACGCAGGTTATCCTGCCGCGCCTGGAGAACGACCTCGTGGAGGTCATGCTCGCGTGCGCCAACCAGACGCTCGATGAGGTGGAGCTCAGCTGGCGTCCCGAGTGGGCGGTAAGCGTGGTGCTCACGAGTGCGGGGTACCCGGGCAGCTACGAGAAGGGCAAGGTCATCACCGGTATCGAGGGTGCCGAGGCCATGGAGAACGTGACGGTCTACCACGCCGGCACCGCCGTCAACGATGCGGGCGAGCTGGTTACGGCAGGCGGCCGCGTGCTGGATGTAACAGCGTTGGGCGAGACGTTTGAGGCGGCACGCGACCTGGCTTATGCTGCCTGCGAGAAGATTTCCTTCGAGGGCAAGACGCTGCGTCGCGACATCGGCCTGCGCGCCCTCAAGGGCCGCGAGGCGTGGGCGTAACAAATTGATCGCCGGCCGAGCGTCGTCGCGACAACCTCGGCGGTAATTGCATAGCAATCGATTGAGGGGCGGGGTCTGCACAGGCCCCGCTTTTGGTCTAGTGCATAACCTCAACGTGAGGTCAAATAATGAGGTTTAGCGCGAGGTTACGTTGAGGTTTAGCGTGCACCTAGATGAGGTTTAGCAAGAAACCAGCAGGTAAAAGGCTAAACCTCATCCGAAACCTAAATTGAGGTTTAGGATGAGGTTAATGAGGTTTAGGGGTTACTTGCCCGCACGGCGTACGGGGATTATCCCATCCTCGGACAATCGAGCACTCGCGGATGGTCATGGGGTAGGGTGCCGTTCGATGGGGTCTGGGTGTCCGATATAATAGACGGCCCCTAGAATCGATGAGGTATTACGCAATAGAGACCAATACGCCCCGTCTAGCAGGACAGACGTTCTCAAATTCTTCAAGGTGAGCGGTCCGAATAGGGGTATGAGCGGTATCTCGCACGTCACGAGTGTTATTCGACCATTACACAAAGCTTAAAGATGAATAAATTTTAGATGTGGCAAACATCTGCTATTACCTGCACAAATAGTAAACCACATACCCCGTACATTAGGTAGAGGGGGTACATATTTAAGCAAATCTTAAACCTTAAAGCGAAACTAGAATGTTCCATGTCTATCGCTATGCCGTGGCGATAGCTGTGCGCAAATGAACCAGAACTGCCCGCGCACGTTGAGGAGAAGGATAGGTGTTGTCTATGAACCGCAAAACGTACCGTGGGAGGGGACTCAGCGCTGCCAGGATTGTGTCTTGGTGCGCTGTAATCGCTCTGACCTTATGCGGGATTCTCATTGCCCCGCAGATTGCGGAGGCTGCTGCTGCTTTTCCGGGGTACGCTTCTGAGGGGCTGACGCCACGAGGAACAACACTCAATCTGTTTGACTACTGGATTGCTGAGAACCGCTCCGATAGGGATGACAGTGATCCAACCGGTTATGGTAGGACGGAAACAGGAATAAACGATGGCAAGTCGTTGAAGTTCCGCAAGAGCGGTAGCGGGTTCCCTGGTACTGGCAGCGGGGAGGTAAATGCCTATACGGACAGTTGGGCCCCCAACCAAGGAATCGTAGCTCGTAACCTTGTCAATGGATATCCGGTTCTCTCCGGCGATAAGGCGACTGTAGAAAACGAATCTCTGGATTACCTGTTTGACGGCAGTGAGCAGGCGGGTAAAGAAGCTTTCATGAATGTCGGCGGACTCCTCACCGTTGACCAAGATGGCTACTATGTATATGACAGCACCAACAACTACGCAGAATTTGATGAGGGCGAGAGCCATTTCTGGCTCTACGACCAACCTGCGGTGCAAGGGAGCGGCAATACCAGTACCGGCCAGTTCTTCCCCTTCAATGACGGAAACGATGTATTCGACAGGTGGTATGGAGGGCTCAGCGCAAAGGACATTAACGGAGATAACTCGGTCCTAAACCACTATTTCGGTGTGAGCATGACGACGAATTTCGTCCAACAGTACGGTGGTCACACCGATAGCTCTCGGAATCAGGCTGTAACCTACAATTTCTCCGGCGACGACGATGTGTGGGTATTCATCGATGGTGTGCTCGTCGGCGATGTGGGCGGCATCCACGGCCGCGCTTCTCTTGAGATCGACTTTGCGTCGGGCGAAGTCGTGGTCTATAACGATGAGGACGGCGATAACACTTATGATGGTGGACGCCAGGGAGAAGATACGGCGCAAGAAACAACTATTCGTCAACAATTTGAGCTTGCCGGTGCGAGCACGAGTGGGTTTGACGGCGACACCTTTGCCGACGATACCTATCACACGCTGAGCTTCTTCTATCTCGAGCGCGGTAACAGCGCATCAAATATGGCGCTTAAGTACAACCTCGTTACGGTTCCGACGACCGACATCGTCAAGGTCGATCAAGATACCGAGTATCTCGCCGGGGCACAGTTTGACGTTCTTACTGCCGACGGGAGCCAGATCTGCCATGCCGTTACGATTGATAACGGTGGCATCGTCCTGCTCGACGAGAACAATAAGCCCATTACCCTTGATGATATTTGGGGAGACTATTCTGGTCAGGCTAGTGGCAATCAGCTTGATTTGATTTTCCGCGAAACGGTTGTGCCAGCGGGCTATCGCAGCGTGGTTGACAGAACAGGTGCTGGCAATTTTGATATCCCAATGTATATCCAACACTACGCAGCAGGTGCGACGCAGGGCACTGAGGATGTAAACCTCCTGCTCTCACGTAATCCTTGGAGCACGGGCGCCTATGCACAAGCAAAGGTGACGGCGACCATCGGAAATGAAGGCGTTAGGATTGCTAATCGGACGCTGACCGAGGACGATCTTATCAACGGTCGCCTTTTCGCCATCGTTGAGAAACGGGTCAATGGGGAATGGGTCCCGGTTTACGGTGATGCGCTTACTGGTTGGCATATTGGCAACGGTTCTGCAGAGAGCATCATTGAAGCTGGCCGCACGGCTAACGCCGTATTTGCTCCGGCGAGTTCGGGTGCTTGGGAGACGGAGCTTGCCGATCTGCCGGGTCGTATTCAGGACTACATTTTCTTTGCCGGTAATCAAGACGGGCAGTATCGCGGCGCATATTACTATTCTGATGTTGCATCATGGGAAGCAATGGACGCCGACAGCCTGCATAGGGTGACGAATTCCGATACGTTCGGTCGCCGGTTCTCGGCGCATGTGTACATCGCAAACATCAACAACCGCGTGCTGCTGCAGAAGGTTGACGAGTCTGGTACGCCTCAAACCGGTGCCACTATGGCGCTGTATAGAGCGGATGATGTCACCATCGGTGAGGACGGCCAGCTAACCATCAACCAGGGTACGCAGCCCTACCGCACGGGAATGACGAGAAATCTCACCAAGGCGGAGGATAAGATCAACGTCGACGGTGCAGTCGTTTTCGATAAGCTTGTAAACGGCACGTACTACGCTGTGGAAACTGAAGCTCCCGATGGCTTTGTGAAAACCGATGACTATTCCGTGGTCTATGTAACCGATGATGGTGTGTTCGCGGATGCGGGAACTGCGGATGACGATATTTCGGTAACGCGCGGTGTTGGTCGCGTCGTTGGTTCGCTAAAGCAGTTTGCCACTAATGATGCCATTGATACGACCCTGTATAACATCACAGCTACGCCGGCAGTCGCTACCATCGAGAATGGGCAGCTTGTATCTACAAGTCCCACTGGTGAAGATGCATTCCACCTGATTTACAATGGCGCCGCGGAAGATGTGCTCGATTATGTTGCACGCGATGAGGGTGGCAACATAGCTCTGACGGTCGAACAGGGCATTCCCTATCTCCAGATTGCGCAGTGCGCGGAGCATAAGGGTAGCTTGGCACAGGATGTCAATGATGGTGACATCACCAACCTGTTTACCGGCTCGACCCTCGTTACCTTTAGGAACGAGCGTAGGGCAAGCCTTGAAGTTGAGAAGCGGCTTGAGAAAGATGAGGCCCTGGTTGGCCCGAGCGCCGATGCGAAGTATCAGATGGACGTTGAGTTCACTTTCCCTGACGGAATTATCGTCGATGACCTCACCATCATGGCGAATGTATTCGACGCAGATGGTACGGCAACGGGAGAGGCATTCGAGGTTGGGCTGAACCGGACTGGCTTGCCGTGGCAGGAGCCCACCTACAGCTGTGGCCAGGCCATCACCGCCGGTCAAACGGTGCGTTTCTACGGCCTCCCCGATGGAACCGAGTACACCGTCACCGAGGATACCAGTGGCGAGCATGCGCTGCCCGCCGGTGTTATCTTGGCGAGCATTACCAATGCCAACAATGAGGAAGATACCGAAGAGCCCATTGTGGCGGAAGGCACTATCGACGCTAGTCAAGAGGCGCCTTCCCATGTGACCGTAACCAACAGGTATGATGCTTCAGCGACGCTTGAGGGCGATAACCAGCTCAGGGTGACCAAGCGTGTTGCTGGTACTACCTTTGACGACAATCTGACGTTCAACTTCACGCTCAAGCTCGAAAGGGCGGTGGGGACGGATAACGCCACCGACGTAAGCGATGGTCTGACCGTCGAACAGGGTGGTTCGATGGTGGCTATGCCCGAGAACGGTGTTTCAATCTCCGTCACTGGCGATAATGCATCCGCGGAAAGCGGTCAGAAGTCCGGTGTCTTTGGCAATATGACCTTCACCAAGGCGGGTACCTACACCTTCTCAGTGGATGAGACAGGCGATGCTCCGCAGTATTGGACGTACGATGGCTCGGTTAAGACCATCACGGTGAGCGTGGCCGATGACGGCAACGGCACCATGACAGTTACTCCGCAGGGCAACAATCCGACCTTCCTCAATACCTACTACAATACGGATGAGGCCAAGTCCGCTGAGACTCAGCAGGGTGGCGTCGTCGTCGACGAGACCGGATCTATTGCCGGCGTGGGCGACACCATCCACTATGAGATTAGGTGGACCAACAACGCGGTGGACGAGAACGGTGTTCCGTGCTCGGCGGACGTTCGGATTACCGATGCTATCCCCCAAGGGACACAGCTTGTCGACGACTCCATTGGAAGCGATCCCGAGGCAACCTCGACCCAGAATAACGATGGAACCATCACATGGACCTTTGAGGATCGAGAGCCCGGTGCCACTGGAACGGTGAGCTTTGATGTCACCGTACTGGCTGAGGCAGCCGGCGGCAACGTCGTTAACGACCCGACGGTGCTCGTGAACAGCGTCGATGTTGAAGCCAACTCCACCACCACCGTTATCCCCGGTAAGGATTCTGCGATTGGTGATGACGATACGGATGGCCTCCAGGTCGGTGACGTTCTGACGTACACCATCACGTACCAGAACACCACGGGTGAGACCGTTAAGATGGTCATTGAGGATACGCTGCCCGATGGCGTCACCTTTATCGCGCCCGAAGATGGTGAGGGTTGGAGTGACAACGGCGACACCGGGTTTACGTTTACGTACGACGGGCAGAACCTTACGTGGACGGCCGACCAGGCTGCCGAATCCGCGCGGGGTACCATTAGTTTCCAGGTGCGCGTGAACGAGCAAGCCACTTCGGTTAAGATTGGCAACACCGCATATGTGACCGTGGGGAATCATACCTACTCGACGAACACTACAACCGACAGCACGACGGGTGATGGCACTCTGACCGTAAAGAAGGTCGTGGTCGATCAGTCGGGTGATGGCATCGATACCGATAAGGCATTTAACTTCACCATCACCTTGACCGACGCGGCGGGAAATCTGCTGACCGGCGCCTATGACGCGACCGTTCATGCGAGCAATGGTACGGATTACGCCCTTAAGATCGGAAACGATGGTGTTGCGGGTGCTCAGAACGCGTTTGAGCTGAAGCATGACGAGACCATCGAGATCACCGGGCTGCCCGAGGGAGCTCACTACATGGTGGCGGAGACGCTCGAGGTCAACGGGAAGGACAAGGGTTATAGCCAAGCTGTGACCGAAGGAGCGCAGAACGGGACGATTCCCGTGGGCGAAGATAACGCGTCCGTGACCTTCACCAACACGTACAACCCTGATAGCGAAACCTTCGACATCGACGGTGAGACCGGAGTGGCGGTCACCAAGCGCGTCGTCGGTAACGGTGGGAGCCTGTCTGCTGCGGGCTACACCTTCAACCTGAACATTGTGAACGATGCTACGCATGATGAGACGGGCATCAGCTCAGGTGCATCGCAGAACGGAAAGACGAGCGACGCCAATGGCTTCGTGGCCTTCGATGACGTTACCTTTACCCAGGTGGGTATCTACACTGTGACGGTTGAGGAAGTTGTGCCGCAGGTGGGCGATCCTGCCTACAACGAGCATATGACCTATGACCGTCATACGCTCTCCTACCAGATTCAGGTCACCAACGGCGATGGCGAGCTCATTGCTGAGGTTGTGGACGGAACTATCACCGAGGGAGAGAACGTCTTCACCAACTTCTTCTACGACGAAGAGGACGCCAAGCATGCCCAGAACGAGTCGGGCGCATTGATCGACGGTAAGCTGGTGGGCGTGGGTGAGACCATCACCTATAGCATCGACTGGGTGAATACCGCCATCGATCCGCAGACGGGCTTGCCGGCGAGGGGCACGGTGACTGTAACCGATAAGCTTCCCATAGGAGTTGAGCCTGTAGCCGACACGTTGGGCAATGGCCAGTACGACGCAGACGAGCACACTATCACTTGGACCATCGATGCTAATGCGGCTCAGGCGGATACTATCACCTTCGATGTAACGGTCCTGCCCGAGGCTGCCGGCACCACGCTTATCAACACGGCGCAGGTGAACGGTGTTACCACCAACTCCGTGACCAATGTGGTTCCCGGCAAGCAGGAGACCACCGATCCCGACCAGATTGGTGAGGGTACGGTTCTCACCTATGAGATTACCTTTACAAACACCGAGGGCAACGATGCCACGGCGACGGTGGTTGACACTCTGACCAAGGGTCAGGAGTACAACGCCGGCTCTGCAACGGTTTCGGTCAACAACGGCGAAGCGGTACCCGCTGAGCCTCAGAAGACCGGTGCCGCTGAAGACGGAGAGACTCTCACGTGGAATCTCAGCGACCTTTCCGAGAACGCAATGGTAACCATCACCTTTAGTGTGACCGTGACACGCGACGCCGCAGCGACGGTCGACAACACCGCCTCGGTGAATGGTCATAACACCAACACCACCATCACTCCGTATCCGACCGACAGCAAGAAGGATGTCTTCGAGGCCGATGAGCCCACGGTGTCGGTTGGCGGCAAGATGGTGAGCGTGGGTGACGAGCTCGTCTATGAGATCGATTGGGCTGCCGATGGCGATGGGTCGATGACCATCACCGATACCCTCCCGGCAGGCGTGGAGATTACCACCGATGATGTGACGGGCGAGGCAACCAATATCTCTGACAACGGAAGCTACGACAGCGCTTCGCGGACGGTTACGTGGACCATCGGTCAGGTTGCTGAAGGTGACAAGGGTACTGTCTCGTTCCACGTTGTTGTGACGGGCGAGGGCGTTGACGCCGAAACGGGCGAGATCGAGAACGAGGCCACCATCCAGATTGGTGAGGGGAATCCGCAGCACGTGTTTGTGCCGGTTCAGATCCCGACCAAGCAGGAGACCGGAAGCGACTCTGCTGATGGCCTGCAGGTGGGCGATGTGCTCGAGTTCACTATCCGTTACGCCAACACCACCGACGATAGAGCGACCGTGACCGTTGAGGACACGCTGCCTGCTGGACTGACGTATGTGGCGGATAGCGCCGCACCGAGCGATGGCTTTACCCACGAGGGTCAGAAGCTCACCTGGGTGATTAACGAGGTGGCTGCTGGTGCTGAAGGTACTGTCTCCTTTTCGGCACGCGTGAACGAGAATGCCACCACCGTTGAGAATCCTGCGGACAACACAGCTTACGTGACAGTCGGTGACAACATCTATACGACCAACACGACGCACGGTGGCGACAAGCCGGCGACAGGAGACCTGACCATTTCCAAGACTGTGGTCGCGACTCAGGGCGCCTCGATTGACGCGAGCAAAGAGTTTGAGTTCACGATTACCGCGACCGATGCAAAGGGCAACGCTCTCGCTGGGACCTATAAGGTGACAGGTGTCGAGGGGACCGACTCGATTACCTTCGAGGGCGGCAAGGCTACGCTGAGTCTTACGCATGACGAGTCCGCTACCATCGCTGGGCTACCCGAGGGTGCTCAGTACACGGTGACGGAGTCCGATGCAGGCGCAGGCTACGAGCAGACTGCCCCGGTTGACGGGGAAGGAGCCGTGATCGAGGACGTTACGGGCACCATCCCCACCGGTGATGAGAACGCGAGCATTGCGTTTGAGAACACCTATACCCCCGGCGGTGATGAGTTTGACCCGACGGATGTCGATCTGGGGCTCGATGTGAAGAAGGTCATGGCTGGCAACGGCGATGACGCACGGATGAGCCCTGAGGGCTACACCTTCACCATGGCCGTAGCGAACAACGACTCCGATCATGCGAGCGAAGGCTTTACGGTTGCCGGTAACAAGACGACCGACGAGAGTGATGGCAATGGTGATGTGGAGTTTGGCAACATTACCTTTACGCAGGTGGGTACTTACACGGTGACCATCGTCGAGAACAAGCCTGCCGACGCTACTGATGAGAATGCGGCCATGCCCGGCTTCCAAGTGGGTAACGTGACCTACGACGAGCATGTCTTCACGTATCAGGTCCGCGTGAGCGACGACAATCACGACGGAGCGCTTGAGGCCGAGGTTGTCGGTGGCAGTATCTCGGGAGCTCCGACCTTCACCAACGTGTACTTCAACACGGATGATGCCAAGAGTGCAGTGTCTGAGGACGGCGATGGTGACGTAACCTCGCAGGACGGCACCAAGGCCATGGTGGGTGATACCATCACCTATACCATCAGCTGGGTGAACTCCGCAGTCGATGGCAGTGGTGCGCCGACTCGGGCCGACGTGACGGTGCACGACCGTATCCCTACCGGCACCACTCTGGTGGAGGGTTCCATCTCTGAAGGTGGCGTGGTTCAGAACGGTGTCATTACTTGGACGTTCGCCAATCAGGAGCCGGGCGCATCTGACAGTGTGTCCTTCCAGGTAACGGTTGACGAGGGCGCCGCCGGTACTACGGTGGAGAACGCGGCTTGGTTCAACAACAAGCCGAACGTGACCACCAATACGGTCCAGACTCAGGTGGGCGCGGGCGACCTGACCGTTTCCAAGGCCATTGAGCTGGTCGAGGGCCAGGGCACCGAGATTGACCAGACCAAGCTGTTCGAGTTCACGCTGAGCCTCAAGGACAGGAGCGGTAACGACCTTACTGCCGACTATGCGATTGAAGGCGCGTATGACGCGGAGGGCAACGAGCTCACCACGGTAACCAACGGCAGTACGTTCTACTTGCATCATGGCGATGAGGCTACGATCAGCGCTCTGCCTGCCGGCGCGGTTGCGGTCGTGGACGAGACGGACATCCTGAATGATGGCTACTCTCAGAGGCAGCCTGCAAACGGTGTGCCCGGAACGGACGGCATTGAAGCGGGTAAAACTGCGAACATCAGCTTCGTGAACCTCTACAACGCCGATTCCAGTACGGTCGAGGAAGGTACCGACAAGGCCTTCAACTTGACCAAGCAGTTCACCGGCCGCGACGGCAACGCGTGGCTCGAGGGCGACCAGTTCACCTTCACGCTGACGGCAGGCTCTGCGTACACGCTTGATGATGCTGCGGACGGCAAGCTCGATACGCCGCTTACCGGTGTGACGGTGCCCATGCCCGCCGATGCGACCGACGGTGCCAAGACTATCGTGGTGGGAGATGACGAAGAGGCAAACGCTGACGGTATTGCTTCCATTGACTTTGGCGCCATCAAGTACGAACGTGCGGGCGTCTATACCTATACGGTGCAGGAGGTTGGCGCTGACGGAGCGCTTGGTACAGGCGGAGAAGCTAACGGCATCACCTACGATGGCCGTACCGTGAAAATCACCGTGACTGTGAACGACTACGGTGAGGGCAAGCTGGTGGCTGCGGTAGCCAAAACAGACGAGGCCGACGGAGCCTCCTTCGTGAACACCTACGACTCCACTGTCCACTATGGCGCGGATGGTAATGGCGGCTTGGAGATTACCAAGCAGCTCAACAACCGCGATATGACGGCTGGTCAGTTCACCATGACGGTGACGGCTGCAGACGATGATTCTGCCAAGAAGATTGGCGGCCAGACGGTCGAGCTCAAGTCTGCAGCGGCTGCGGCCAACACCGCCGCTCCTGTGACGAGCAGCCCGTTTGACAACGTGACGTTCAACCTCGCTGACGCGGGTAAGACGTTCACCTACACCATTGCTGAGACGGGCACCGCGCCTGCGGGTTATCAATTCGACACTAATGTCTACACGGTGAGCATCACGCCGCGCGACAACGGCGACGGCACGATGACCGTGAGCACGCAGGTGTCGAGCGAGGGCGGCTACAACGAGATGACTGAGGGCGTGGCGACGGTTCCGTTCGTCAACACCTACGACCCCGACCAGACCACCGTGGGCGCCAACGGCAGTGCAACCATCGTTGCCCACAAGACGCTCGAGAACGACGACATCGCCAACTACGAGGGTGCCTTCACCTTCAAGGTGACCGACGGTAACACTGTGGTGGCGACGGGCACTAACGACGCGGCGGGCAACATCGCCTTCAGCGACATCGCTTACACGAGCGAGGGGCTCTACAAGGCCACGCACGGCGGCTCCGACGTCATCGGCACCGCCATCAAGACGACCGACGAGGCGACGGGCAACGAGGTCTACACCTTCAAGTACGCGGTGAGCGAGGACGCGCTCTCGGGCGATAACGGTGTGAGTTACGTTTCCGGCAACGGCGGCGTGACCGTGGTTGTGACCGACGACCACTCCGGTAAGCTCTCTGCCGAGGTCGTGTACGACAACGACGCTCAGGGCATCGAGTTTGTGAATGCGTACGGAACGGGTGCCGATGGCGCTACCACGCTGACTCTCGCGGGGTCCAAGAAGCTCGTTGGCGTGGACGGTGCTCAGCCCCCGGCGCTTAAGGCCGGTCAGTTCAACTTCAGCATTGTGGGCAACGCGGCCACGGACGGTACGCGCGCCCCGATGCCCGCATCCACGACGGCTTCCAACGCCCAGAGTGGTGCGGTGAGTTTCGGCCCCATCACCTATACGATGGAGAATGTCTTTGGTGCCGAGACTTCGGCAACCGATGAGTCCGCGACAAATGAGGGCATCGAGACCTACACCGAAGGGCGCACCAAGGTGTTCACCTACACCGTGACCGAGAATCAGGGCGGCGAGGTTGTCGACGGCATCACCTACGATGATTCTGACCAGATCATTGAGGTCACTGTGACCGACGAGGGCAACGGCAAGATCTCCGCATCCGTGACGGATGTGTCCGATGAGGCGAAAGGCAATGACGACTTCACCTTCACTAACACCTACACGGTGACGCCTGAAAAGTCCACGCCCACCGGCGATGGCGGCCTGACCTTCACCAAGAAGCTTGACACGCAGTCTGGCACGCGCCAGCTGGCCGAGGGTGACTTCACCTTCCAGCTGGCCGACGCTAAGGGTACCGTGGTGGCCACCGGCAAGAACGACGCTGATGGCAACGTTGCCATGGGCGCCATCACCTTCACGCAGGAAGGCGACTACAGCTACAAGCTGACTGAGGTTGTGCCTGAGGGCGCTACCCCCAATGCCGACGGCAGCTACACGCTTAACGGCGTGACCTACCGGCCCGCTCAGTATACGGTGACGGCCCATGTGGTGGATAACCACAACGGCACGCTTACCGTGACGTGGAACATGACCAATGCCGACAACGACGCGGTAACCACCGCTCAGTTCGTGAACGTGTACAACGTCGATCCCACCACGGTGACCTTTGGTGCCGCCAAGGCGCTTGAAGGCCGCGAGATTGCCGAGGGTGAGTTTGAGTTCGAGCTCAAGGACGCTCAGGGCGACGTGGTGGCAACGGCGACGAACGATGCGGACGGCGCGGTGACGTTCGAACCGCAGACCTTCGGCGATGCGGGCACCTACGAGTTCACCATCTCTGAGGTGCAGGGCGATGCCGAGGGAGTGACCTATGACACGACGGTTTACGATGTGGTTCTGACGCTTGTGGACAACGGCAAGGGCGGCCTTGAGGTCACCGAGCTCACCTACAACGGTGCGGCTGCGCTTCCGGTGTTCACCAACACCTACACCGAGCCCCCTGCGCCGGTTGAGCCCGATGAGGTTATCCCTGCAACGGGCGATGCTGCGGTCGCAGCAGTCGCCGCAACGGTCGCTATTGGTGGTACTCTGGTGGCAGCGGGCTACGTGACAAGTAAGAAGCGTGGTGAGTAACATGCCAGGTACGGGTGCGTCGCTCACGGGTGTGAGCAACCGGATCAACGGCAGACATGCCTTCATCCACGAGCGCGTACTCGAACTCATTGTGCGCGAGACGGAGTTGCGCGAGTCGGTCAGCTTTAGCAAGGCCGACCTCGCGCGCCGCCTCGGGTGCTGCGATCGAACCCTCGATCGCGCCCTCACCCGCCTGCGCCGCGAAGGGCTCATCATCTCTGAGCCCACGTATGGACCCTCGGGCGCACAGCTCGGTAACGTGTACCGTGCAACCGAGGAGGGCAAGCAGGTTGCCCACCGCTTTACGCGCGAGAAGCCCAAGCGCAAACCTGAGGCAGACGCGTAAGGGTGTGCGGGCAACGCGAACTCGCCCAGCCTGACCGACGCAACCGTCCGTAAGGCGTCACATGAGACTAACGATCCCGGCAGGTCTGAACCGCCGGGGTCGTTTTGTTTTGGTTCTTATCTCCGTGCGCAGGCGGAGTGCATGGCGAGCCTCGCGCGTCCATGCCGCCGAATCGGATGCATCTCTATTTGCATCTAATTTGCTTCTTATTTGACGCTTATTTGCTTCCTATCTGCTTGGCCAGTGCTTGCACTTGATTTCTATGGCACGCGCGGGCGTCGGCGTAGACGGGAATAGACCTCTGAGGTTGCCGAGAAGCGTAGGCACTACCTAGGAAACTTAGGAAGTTACCTAGGAAGTTGCTTCCTAGGTTTCCTAGGTAAGTTCCTAAGTAGACCGCAAAACTTCCTAGGTTAGAGGCCAAACTTCCAAAGTACACGCCAAATCTTCCTAGGTTCAGCTCATTTATTTCTAGGTTCAATCGACAGCGCACGAGATTCAATCGAGACGGACTCGGTTGAGAGCCGACTCACCGTGCCCGCGCTGCTGCTGCAAAACGGCGGCGCGATAGCGCTGATGCAGCCGCGCGGGTGGGGAGCCGCTTGCAGAGGGGCGCTGCATGAGAGGTGCCGTCCGCGAGACGGCTAACGTCAGTTTCCCGTTGTTAGCGCGCTGTCGCTTTTTCTAACGACAGGAAAAGCCGTTTTCCTGTCGTTAGAATCGCACTCTTCAGGCTAACGACAGGAACCTGACGTTAGCGCAGGCGGGCCAAAAAGATTCACCCGGGCGGCAGGTACCAGAATGGGTACCCTTACAACGATATGTGTTGCGGTGCAGGCGGTGCTTTACGCAGCTGCGTTGTCGTCTGCGCCCGATGGCCTGAGTCCACATGCGGGAGGCACCATGGCAGACGAGAAGCATGACGAGACGTTGGATGCGGCAGAGCGCACCGATGAGATTGGCTCCATCGAGGTGGAGGACGGCGACCGCACCGAGGAGAACGCCTCGCCCGAGCCCGAGATGGAGGATCTGCCCGCGCTCGTGCTGGGCGACGAGGCGGAGCACGACGCCGAGCTCCACGAGGAGGTCATCGATAGCGAGATCGCCTGGCGCGGCAAGATCTTCGACGTCGAGCGCCTGCAGGTGCGCCTGCCCAACGGCCACACGTCCGTGCGCGACGTGGTGCGCCACCGGGGCGCCGCGGCCGTGGTGGCCCTCACTACGAGCGGCAAGATCGCCCTCGTCCGTCAGTACCGCACCTCACTCGGTCGCGTGACGGTGGAGATTCCCGCCGGCAAGCTCGACTCGGGCGAGGACCCGCTCGAATGCGCCAAGCGCGAGCTCAAAGAGGAGACGGGCTTTGTGGCCGGGCGCATCGCCTATCTCACCACCATCGCCACCAGCTGCGGATTTGCAGACGAGCTCATTCACATCTACCTGGCGACGCAGCTCTCGTTTGAGGGAGCGCGTCCCGATGACGACGAGTTTCTCAACGTCGACCTCGTGCCGGTGGGCGAGCTGGTGGACGCCGTGCTCGACGGCAAGATCGAAGACGCCAAGACCGTGGTGGGCGCTCTGGCCTGCGAGGTCATGAGCCGCCGGCTGGCAGACGCCGCCGTGGCGGAGGAGGCGGGCGAGTAGGCCGTCGGCACTTGCCCTCGCCGCCGCACCCACCCTTGCCATAGACGGACAGTAATCTGGCGCCATCCCTAGGTTGTGGTCTAACCTGGGGATGGCGTTACCTGTATACAAGGTTATCCGTCGCCCCGTCGCATCGGCCGCTGTCGTATACTAGGGCGTTGCCGCGCCGCCGCGTTTTGTCGTGCGCCTTACCCTGCGGCTTCATTTGCATAAACGCCTGATAGATAGCGAGTACTCATGAGCAAGCCCAAGACGATGTTCCGTCGCTTCCTCTCTTACTACCGGCCGGAACTCGGTCTGTTTATCGCCGATACCGTGTGCGCCCTGGTGATTGCGGGCATCGACCTCGCGTTTCCGAGCATTCTGCGCGCGCTCACGGGCGGCCTGTTTACCGAGGGGCGTGACGCCATCCTCGGCGCGCTCGGTATGATCGCCCTCGGCTTGGCGGCGATGTACCTCGTCCGCATGGGCTGCCGCTACTTTGTGTCCGCGCAGGGCCACATCATGGGCGCGCGTATGGAGTCGCGCATGCGCGAGGACTTGTTTGACCAGTACGAGCGCTTCTGCTTCAGCTATTTCGACCGCGTCAACTCGGGCGACATGATGAGCCGCGTGGTCAACGACCTGTTTGACATCTGCGAGGCCGCGCACCACGTGCCCGAGTGGATCATCATCTGCGGCGTCGAGATCGTGGGCGCCTACGTGATCCTCTTTACCATCTCACCCGTGCTCGCCGGCGTGATGGCCGTGGTGACTCTGGTGTTTGTGGCCATCATGGTGCGGCAGAACCTGCGCATGCGCACGGTGTTTGCCGACAACCGCCGCAAGATCTCCGAGGTCAACTCCCAGCTGCAGGACTCGCTCGCCGGCATTCGCGTAGTGAAGTCGTTTGCCAACGAGCAGACCGAGCGCGAGAAGTTTCGCCACTCCAACGCGCGCTACCTCGAGTCCAAGGTCAACCAGTATCACGCCATGGGCTCCTATCAGGCCACGAGCGCCCTCATGACGGGCGCGCTCTTTACCATCATCGTCGTGCTCGGCGGCTATCTGGTTGCTCAGGGCCAGATGACCGCCGTCGACATGGCGACCTTTGCGCTCTACATCAGCCTCTTTACCACGCCCATCGAGACGCTCGTCAACTCGACCGAGACGGTTCAGAAGGCCATCGCCGGCTTCAAGCGCATGGATGAGGTCATCCTGAGCATGCCCGACATCGTCGATGCGCCGGATGCGCGCCCGCTCGAGGTGACGGAGGGTGCCATCGCCTATAACGATGTCTGCTTTAGCTACGACGACGCGGAGCTCGCCGAGAACGGTTCTGCCCCCGCGCGCCCTGTGATCGACCACCTGTCGCTTTCAATCGCGCCCGGCGAGACCATCGCGCTCGTGGGTCCCTCGGGTGGCGGCAAGTCCACCACGTGCTCGCTGCTGCCGCGCTTCTACGACGTGCTCTCGGGCTCCATCACCATCGACGGGCAGGACGTGCGCTCGGTTACGCAGGAGAGCCTGCGCCGGGCCATCGGCTTGGTGCAGCAGGACGTGTACCTGTTTGACGGGACGCTTCGCGACAACATCGCCTACGGCCGGCCCGGCGCCTCGCAGGCAGAGATCGAGGAGGCGGCTCGCCGCGCGAACATCCACGACTTTATTGCGAGCCTGCCGGAGGGGTACGACACCGTGGTGGGGGAGCGCGGCAGCCGGCTTTCGGGCGGGCAGAAGCAGCGCGTCGCCATCGCCCGCGTGTTTTTGAAGGACCCCAAGATCCTCATTCTGGATGAGGCGACGAGCGCCCTCGACAACGAGAGCGAGGAGGCCGTGCAGGAGTCGCTCGAGCGGCTCGCCGCCGACCGCACGACGATCATCATCGCGCATCGCCTCTCGACCATTAAGGGTGCCGACGAAATCGCGACGGTCGAAGCCGGACGCGTGGTGGAACGCGGCACGCACGATGAGCTGCTCGCCCGCGGCGGCACGTACGCGCGCTACTACCGCATGCAGTTCGAGGGCGCCCGAGCCCACGAGCTGGCCTAAAACTGGCCAAAAAGCGGCTTAAATGGGGGGTTATTAATTCTAGTGCACGGTTGCGCGTCGCCTCGCAAAGTAGAGGCGGCGTGTCGCGTCAGAAAAAGCGCAGGTAGAGAGGTCGCACGATTTTGCGTCTACTTGCGGGAGCCGTTCTGAAATAGGCACTAGAATTAATAACCCCCTGCGCGGGCAGGTGCGAGCTATGTGGATAGGGGGCGAAAAGGGCAGATTCGCCTGACGGATGCCGCATGCCCCCTGCTGGTGCGGCTGATTCTTATGGCGAATCAGCCTGGATTGCGCGCCGCGCGCTTTGCTTCTTACATGAGAATTGCGCAGCGTAAGGCGGCCGCCGTGCCGCTATGCGTATAATGGCGGCGCGGCTCACCGCCGCCACACTGAGAACACCCCCGACGCGCTCCTAGGTTGGTCATGGCAAAGAAACCCCCGCTTACTCCAGAGGAAGTCACCGAGCTCTTTGCGCAGCTCGACGACTCGGGTGTGATCGACCCCAACCGCGCGCGCCGCAAGACCGACCGCACCATCGACCCGCTTTCGGGCGACGACCCCTCGGGTTCCAAGGTCGACAACGCCATCTCGCGCGTTGCCATGGCCGTCATCATCGGCGTGCTCGTGATCGTCTTGGGCATGCAGGTGTGGTATGGCGTCAACCGCCGCCTCAACACCGCCAACCTCTCGGATACCGTTAACCCGCAGACCGTGTCGTCGGCGCTCGAGGGCGGCGTTGAGTGGGGCAACGGCTTTACGCAGTTCCCGAGTACGTTTACGGTCAACACGGCCGACGAGCGCAGTGGCGTGGTGGAGGTGAGCGTGGTCGACACCGATTCCGCCAACGAGCTGCAGCTGTTCTCCAACAGCCAGATTCAGGCCGCCGCGCTGGCGACCAACGCGCTTCTGAACGACAACATCAACCAGGTGGTCTACAACGTTTCCGCCAAGCTGGATGAGAACGGCAACATCACGTACGACCGCTTCTTGGGGCTGTTGCCCGCAAGTGGCGAGGAGCGCGCGATCTTTACGTTTATCTGGACCAAGTACCGCTCGGGCGAGTCGTCCAACATCGACTGGGAGCTTCGTATCATCGGCATGGACGAGGACATCGCCGTGCGCATTCAGGAGCAGGTGAACTCGGTGTCCTCGCTTATCGATACGCCGGGGATCAATCAGGATGACCTCGATGCGCAGAACGAGGAGCTCGAGCTCGAGCGGAGTCTCATGGGTAGCGAGCAGTACCTGGGCGGTACTGCAGAGAAGAGCCTCGAGGACGTGCTGCCCGAGGAGTAGGTGCGGCCGCGCGGGCCCTGTTCGCGGGGGCGTTTGTGAGCAACAACGCATAGTATTGAGTGATACAAACCCCGTGGTGCCGTTGGGCGCCACGGGGTGAATTGGTTTTTCGGTCGCGGAAAAGCACGGCCACCTTGCGTGAGGGGGCTACGCCAAGAGTGCGGTAGCCCTGCGGGAGGGTCTACGCCAAGAGCGCGGCGACCTTGCCGAGCAGCGGCTCAAAGCTCACGCCGCGGTCCTGGAACTGCGGCTGCTGCGCCGAGACCATCATGGCGTCGTGCACAAAGTCGCCGGCAAAGCGCACGGCCTCCTCGGTGGAGCGGCCCGCCATGACGGCGGCGAGAAGGCACGAGCAGTACAGGTCGCCCGTGCCGTGGAGCATGTAGGGCAGAAGCTCGTTGTTCACCTCGAAGAACGCGCCGTCCTGGGTGCCGACGAAGTTGCGGATCAGGCCGTCGCCGCGCTGGATGCCCTTGAGGACCACGGTGCGCGTGCCCTTGGCAAGTAGTGCGTTTACCAGCCGGCGCGCTTCGGCGTCGGTGATGTCCTCGCCCGCCCAGGCGTCGCCGATGGGCTCGCCCAAGATGATGGCGGCCTCGGTGAGGTTGGGTGTGAGGATGTCCGCACCCTCGGCGAGCTCGGCCATGGCGGCGCAGAGCTCGGGCGTGTAGGTGGGGTACACGCGGCCGTGGTCGGCCATGACGGGGTCGACGATGCGGAGCGCGCGCGGATACATCTCGTAGAGGTCGCGGATGCGGTCGACCTGCTCGGGGGCGCCGAGGAAGCCGGAGTAGACCGCGTCGATCTCTACGCCGATCTTGTTCCAGGCGGCGAGGTAGTCGGGGAGGATCTCGGTGGTGTCGTGCATGTACCAGCCGGGGAAAGCGGTGTGCGACGAGAAGAGGCCCGTAGGGACCGGGCAGACGTCGCAGCCGGCGGCCGAGAGCACGGGAATGGCGACGCCGAGCGAGCACTTGCCGTAGCCGCAGAGGTCGTGCACGGCCGCGACACGGGGGATATAGGCCCCTTCGCGCTGGTAGAGGGGCTGATGAGACAGACTGATTCCGTTGGACATGGGTGTTCCTTCTTTCATCCGCGGACTTATGGACCAGCGTACGGTTTCCCAGCATAGTACGTGCGCGGTCCCGATGCGTGACGTAATTGAGAAGAAACAGAAGACGCGGGTGGCGCCGGGGGAGGCGCTGCGGCACCGGGAGAGGCGCCCTCGGC
Organism: Candidatus Coprousia avicola; assembly: GCA_018715125.1. Classification (GTDB taxonomy): domain Bacteria; phylum Actinomycetota; class Coriobacteriia; order Coriobacteriales; family Coriobacteriaceae; genus Coprousia; species Coprousia avicola. The sequence goes on from DVMF01000048.1 coordinate 47,845, forward strand.
GCCGGGGGGGGTGCGGAAAAATCGCGGACGCCGCCCGGCCCGCGCGCTCGTGCGCAAAAACGCCTACAATGAGGTGCAGCCTATCCACCTTTAAGCCGGTCCCGCGAGGCCGGGAAGGAGTGTCTATGGCGGTGACAGACGCGACGGGTGTCCTCTCCCGTCCCTACGGCGGAAACCGCGCCGTCCGCAGCGCAGCGTTGAGTGACCTCGCGCAGCACATGCTTTCTCAAACCAGCAAACAATCGAGTGCTCCGGGCCTGTTGATGCTCGCCGACGGCACGGTCTTTTACGGCCGCGCGTGCGGAGCCGCGGGTACGGCGACGGGCGAGGTGTGCTTCAACACGTCGCTCGAGGGGTACTTCGAGGTCCTCACCGACCCGAGCTACGCCGGCCAGATTGTGACCATGACCTACCCGCAGATCGGCAACTACGGCATCGACCCGGTCGATACGCAGACCGGTCTTGGCGCCGACGGCGACCCGACCCTCACCACGCGTCCGGCCCTGCGCGGCATGATCGTGCACGACATGTGCCGCACGCCGTCCAACTGGCGCTCGGCCGAGAGCGTGCCCGCCTACCTCGCCGAGCGCGGCATCGTGGCGCTCGAGGGTATCGACACGCGCGCGCTGGTGCGCCACCTGCGCGACAACGGTGCGCAGAAGGGCATCATCACGACGGAGGTCTTCGACCTGGAGGAGCTTTCCCGCCTGCTCGCCGAGGCGCCCGATCTGGTGGGCGAGAACCTCGTCAAGACGGTGAGCCGTACGAGCACGCGCTCCTACACCGCCGCCGACCTGCCGGCAGACCACGCCTTCGCCTCCGCAGACCCCGCGCCCGCCCGCCACAAGGTGGTCGCCTACGACTGCGGCATCAAGCGCGGCATCCTCGAGGGGCTCGTCCGTGCCGGCTGCGACCTCACGCTCGTGCCGTGGGACACGCCCGCCGAGGACGTGCTCACCATGGGCGAGGGCGGCGGTGCGCCCGACGGCGTATTCCTCTCCAACGGCCCCGGCGACCCGGATGCCGTTACCGAGACCTACACGCAGGTGCAGAAGCTCATCGGCCGGGTGCCCATCTTTGGCATCTGCCTGGGCCATCAGATGATCAGCCTCGCCTGCGGCGCCACGATGGAGAAGCTCAAGTTTGGCCACCGCGGCGGCAACCAGCCGGTCATGAACCTGCTCACGCACCGCGTGGAGATCACGGCGCAAAACCACGGCTTCGGCCTCGTTTTCCCGAGCCTCGGCGCGCTCGTGCCCGAGCTCTCGGGCGGTGTGACGGAGCACCCGTGCGGTGCCGACGGCACGCCCGCGACCGGGGACCTGCGCTTCTGGGTCGAGCGCGGCATCGCGCCCGTCGTCCAAAACGAGCGCTTTGGCCGCATCCGCCTCACGCACGTGAATCTGAACGACGGCACCGCCGAGGGCATCCAGCTGCTCGACCAGCCCTGCTTCTCGGTGCAGTACCACCCCGAGGCTTCGCCCGGCCCCACCGACGCGCACTACCTCTTTACCGCGTTCGCGCGCCTTATGGACGGCGACGCCGACTATCTCAATATCGACATCTCGAAAGACCGCCTCGCGGGGTGGAAGTTCGCAGAGGAGGAGAACTAAATGCCAAAGCGGACGGACATCAAGCGCATTCTCGTCATCGGCTCCGGCCCCATCGTCATTGGCCAGGCGTGCGAGTTCGATTACTCGGGCGCGCAGGCCTGCAAGGTGCTGAAGGCGGACGGCTACCGCGTGGTGCTCGTGAACAGCAACCCCGTCACCATCATGACCGACCCGGGCCTGGCGGACCGCACCTACATCGAGCCCGTCACGGCCGAGTTCGTGGAGAAGGTCATCGCCCGCGAGCGCCCCGACGCGCTGCTGCCCACGCTCGGCGGACAGAC
>DVMF01000049.1 GCA_018715125.1 Candidatus Coprousia avicola
GCGGTACATGAGGGGAAAGCTCACCACCACCGCGGAGATGACGGCGGCCTCCCATGTGAAAACGAGCGACACGCCGTGCGCGATGAACCACTGGCCCACAGGCGTCGCCTGCCCGAACAGGAGCAGCAGCAGAAAGCCGCACACCGTGGGCGGCAGCACCATGGGGATGGTGAAGACGGAGTCGAGCACGCCCTTCAGGCGGCTCGACGTCCCCATCGTCCGCCAGGCGGCGATGAGGCCGAGCACGAACGTGATGGCGAGCGCGACGGCACTCGTCCTGAGCGAGACCCAGAACGGCCGGTAGTCGACGTCGGCGAAAAACGCCTGCAGCTGCTCGAGCGGGCCGGGGGGCGCGGCGAGCGGCACCTCGGACGCGGGCACGAGGCGCGCGCCGTCGCACCAGAGCGCGCCGGCGGAGAGGTCGAGCCCCGCCGCCTCGGCCGCGGCGCTCGGCTCCCGGCCCGCAAGATCGCCCGCAGGCTGGACGGCGCAGTAGGCGCGCCCGCCCGCATCGTGCGCGAAGAGGTACCGATAGGGCCCTATCTCGACGCTGCGCTCGGTCGTGACGGTGAGGGCAAGGCCAGCGGCGACGTCGCGCAGAAGCGTCCCGCCGCGAGAGGCCTCCTCGTCGAGGTCCTCCACGAGCGCGAGAAGCGCGGCGACGTCCCCCTCGTCTCCCGTATCGAGGCCCGCCTCGGACGCGGCCTCGGCGTCGAGGCAGACGATAAGGTCGGTCTCGGTCACGAGCACCGTGAGCGTCGCGCCCTCGGGCTGCGGGTAACGGTAGCCGATGTCCGTCCCGTCGACCGGGCGCTGGGCGCCCTTCTGATAGCGGGTGAACGACCGGATGCCGATGCCCGCCGCGGTGTCGACAGCCGCCCCCTCCTCGGCGACCTCGGCATCCCCGGCGCCGTCCGCACGCGCCGGCGTCGGCACCGCGAGCGAGAGCGCGAGTGCGATAAGCACGGCGAGCGCCGCGGCGAGGGGGAGGCGCATGCGGGCGCGCGGCCCCGTCCCTGCGAGGGGGCCGCGCGCGACCAAGATCCGGTTATAGGTTGCGGGCGTCACCTGGCGCGCCTGCGCTATGCGAGCTCGAAGCCGTACTCGGCCCAGATGGCGAGGGCGTCCTCGTTCTCCATGCAGAAGGCGAGGAAGTCGGCCGCGGCGTCGGCGTTCTCGGAGCTCGCGGCGACGGCGCCCGGGTAGACGATGGGCTTGTGGCTCTCGGCGGGCGTGGTGTAGGCGACCTCGATGCCGTCATAGCGGTAAACGTCGGAGGTGTAGACGAAGCCGATGGTGCAGTCGCCCGTGGAGACCCACTGCGCGGCGGTGCCCACCTTGTCGGCCACGGAGATGCGGTCGGCGATGGAGGCGTCGTACGTGCCGCCCTCACCCTCGGCCTCGGAGTAGAGGCCCACGCTCGCGAGCGCCTGGTTGGCGTACTTGCCGGCGGGCACGGCGCCCGGCTCGCCGATGGCGATGTTGCCCTCGACCGAGGGGACGTCCTCGAGCGATGCGATCTCGACGTCCGCGCCCTCGCCGCGCACGATCACGAGCTCGTTGGTGAACATGTCCTGACGCGTGGCGGCGTCGACGAGCTCGGCCTCCTCGGCATCGTCCATGGTCCCGGCGGAGGCGGTGATGAGGATGTCGACGGGGGCGCCGCCGCGCATCTGCTCCACCAGGTCGCCCGACCCCTTGTACTGCGTGTCGGCAAAGGTGACGCCGGTCTGCTCGGTGTAGAGCTTCTCGACCTCGGGCATGGCCTTCTCGAGGGAGTTGGCGGCGAAGATCTGGAGCTCGACGTCTGAGGTCGCGGCGGGGGCGCTCCCCGCGGGCTCCGCGCTGCCCTCGGCGGGCGCGGAGGTGTTGCCGCAGGCGGCGAGCGTCGAGGCGGCGATGCCGGCGACGCCGAGTGCCGCGAGACCGCGGCGCGAGACCATCATGTTGTCCATAGGAGTTTCCTTTCCCCCGCCCGTCATGGCAACGGACCCAAATACCCATGGGGCTATTATACTCACTCGAGAATAATTGTGAAGTGCAGGCGTATTCGCCGCACCACCGCTAGGCGCGGGCGGCGCCTCCGGCGGCGGGCGCCCCGTGGCCGCCTCCCGCGCTCATCTTGACGGCGTGCTCGAACTGGTCGGCGATGCCCTCCCAGCACTCCGTGGCCGCACGGGTCGACCCGGGGAAGTTCACCACGAGCGCGCCCGCCCGCTGCATGCAGCGGGCGCGCGAGAGCATCGCCCGGCGCGTCTTGGTCATGGAGAAGGCGCGCATGGCCTCGGCGATGCCGGGGACGTCCCGCGGGCAGACGCGCGCGGTCGCCTCCGGCGTCACGTCGCGCGGCGAGAGCCCCGTGCCGCCGCAGGTGATGACGATGTCGGCCCCTGCCTCGTCGACAGCGCGCACGATGGCGCGGGCTATCTCGTCCTCATCGTCGCGCACGACGACGTGGCCCGCGAGCGTCCAGCCGGCGCCGGCGATGAGCCCCTCGAGCGCCGCGCCCGCCTCGTCGCGCGCGATATCCCGGGTGTCCGAGCAGGTTATGATCGCGATCCTGATGTCCATCAGAGCACCGCCCCCTCCGGCAGGTCGATGCGCACGACCGTGGCCGTGTCGCCCGGCTCGTAGCCCTTGAGCCCCTCGGGCACCATGAGGAGGCAGTTGGCGTGCTGAAGCGTGCCCAGAAGCGCCGAGTTCTGCGAGAACGAGTGGTCGACCGTGAGCGCTCCCGTCGCGGCGTCGCGCGCGACGACCGCCCGGTCGTAGAAGCGGCGCTGCTGGCCCTTCTTAACCCGTGAGGTCACCACGGCGTCCTGCACGGGCCGCGCGAGGGCCCCATGCCCCCGCATGGCGCGGATCGCCGGGCGCGCGAGCATCTCGAAGCCCACGCACGCCGCCGCGGGGTTCCCCGAGAGCCCGAGGAAGGGTGTCCCGCCGATGAGCCCGAACGTGATGGCCTTGCCCGGCCTGAGCGAGATGCGGTCGAAAAGCACCGTTCCCTCGCGCCGCGCGATGGCCTCGACGTAGTCGTAGTCGCCCGCAGACGCGCCGCCGCTCGTCACCACGAAGTCGCACGCCTCCACCATAGCGTGGATGGCGCGCGCGATCTCGGCCTCGTCATCGGGCACCGCGCCGAAGAAGCGCGGCTCCGCGCCGGCGTCGAGCGCCGCCGCCAGGATGGCGGCCGAGTTGGCGTCGCGAATCTGTCCGCGCGCCGGCACCGTGGCGGCGTCAACGAGCTCCGTGCCGATGGAGAGGACGCCCACGACGGGCGCCCTCCGCACGCGTACGTACGCGCACCCCGCCGAGGCGGCGAGCCCGGCGCCCGCCGCGGTGAGCACCTCGCCCGCCGAGAGGACCGCCGCGCCGGCGCGCGCCTCGAGGCCCGCCTCGCGGATGTTCGCGCCCACAGGCGCCGGGGCCGCGAAGGCGACCCGCGAGCCCTCGGCCCCGTCGCCCTCGACAACCGTCACGTCCTCGTACTTCACCACGGCGTCGAGCCCGGGCGGCACCGGCGCCCCCGTCATGATGCGCACCGCCTCGCCGACGGCAACCTCCCCCGCGAAGACATGGCCCGCGGCCTCGTGCCCCACGACGGAGAGCGTGACGGGCGCCCCCTCTGCCGCCCCGGCCAGGTCCCGGGCATGCACCGCGTAACCGTCCATCGCGCTGTTGGCGAACGGCGAGAGGTCGATATCGGTCACGACGTCCTCTGCAAGCGGCAGCCCCACCGCCCGCCACGCGTCGACCTCCACGACCTCGGTGGGGGCGACGTGCGCAAGCACGATGCGCCGGGCCTCCTCCAAAGGAATCATATGCTCGTCCATCAGGGATCCTCCTTCTATCCTCCCGCGGGGCGCCGAGCGCCTGGGCGCCCCGCGCTCGCTCGCCTCTATTCTCGCATAACTATAAAGATGTCCGTTTGTCAGGATGTCTCAACAATTGAAGCGTTCCAAATTAATGAAACGCTTTAATCTGCCGTTTACCGGAATTTTGCCGTTTACCGAAGACATACTTGCTAAAATCTGACTCGTAGGGTAAGTCACCAGTCGCAAGGAGAGACACATGGTGAAAAAGAACGCGGTAGCCGCCGCACCGGAGGTCATCGACTCCGTTGATGCCCTCGAGGCCAAGCTCGCGCACATGCGTGAGGCCCAGAAGGTCTTCGCCACCTACACGCAGGAGCAGGTCGACAAGATCTTCTACGAGGCCGCCATGGCTGCCAACAAGCAGCGCATCCCGCTGGCCAAGCTCGCGGTCGAGGACACCGGCCGTGGCGTCGTGGAGGACAAGGTCATCAAGAACCACTACGCCGCCGAGTACATCTACAACGCTTACAAGAACACCAAGACCTGCGGCGTCGTCGAGCGCGACGAGGCCTACGGCATCACCAAGGTCGCCGAGCCCATCGGCATCGTGGGCGCCGTCATCCCCACCACCAACCCCACCTCCACCGCGATCTTCAAGTGCCTCATCTGCCTGAAGACCCGCAACGCCATCATCATCTCCCCGCACCCCGCCGCGGCCAAGTGCACCATCGCCGCCGCCAAGATCGTGCTCGACGCCGCCGTCAAGGCCGGCGCGCCGGAGGGCATCATCGGCTGGATCGACCAGCCCTCCCTCGAGCTCACCAACAAGCTCATGAGCGATGTCGACATCATCCTCGCCACCGGTGGCCCCGGCATGGTCAAGGCCGCCTACTCCTCCGGCAAGCCCGCCCTCGGCGTCGGCG
>DVMF01000050.1 GCA_018715125.1 Candidatus Coprousia avicola
AAACAGTCGCCACAGAAGCCTTAACGAGAGCATGATCCTTTCGCCAAAGAGAAAAGAACATAATCAAAATAGCCACAGTCGCAGAAATCGACGTCGCGGCAGCAAGGCCGAGATACTTAAATCGCCCGACAAGAGCAAGATTCAAGCAGATATTAAGCCCAACACAGATGGAACCATTGACCATGGGGGTTACGGTATCTTTCAGAGAATAGAAGATTTTATTTAGAACATCCCTGAATGCAATGCCAATAACACCGACCGCATAGGCAGACAGCGCTCCAGAAACCATAGACACCGATCGTGAATCAAATGCGCCTCGGGCAAACAAGACACAGACGATATCTTTGGAGAAGAGGATCAGAGCAACTGAAGATGGCACAACGATAAGGGAGATAGCTTCAATATATCTGTGTGAAAAAGTAAAACGACTTTCGTCCTTTGACGCAAATAGCTCCGTCAATTTCGGATACATAATTGTCGTCATACTCAGAATGACAACCTGAGTAATAATATTTGTAACTTCGTTAGCATAATTAAGGGCAGAAGCGCTTCCAGCTTCTAGACCCGATGCAAGAGAACGATCGATGATTGTATTAAGCTGACCGATTGCCGTGCTCAGAAACACTGGTCCCACAAGTTTGAGCATTTGCAGCAGAGTTTCATCTCTAAAACTGCACTCAAAATGAAATCTATAATCGGTTTTCTTTCTAGATTCAATATACAAATAAAGAAGCTGTCCAAAAGAAGATAGCAGTATTCCAAGCGCAAGAAGTGGCGGTTTCCCCAAGTAAAACCCGAAGATAATAAAGGCTATTTGAATCAAGTTGTAGGGGACATTCATCAGGGAATTTTGATTGAAATACCCCTCCGTTTGAAGGAAAGCATTATATACATAGCCGAGAATAATAGCGATGCTGCTTGGCATGATGATTTTCGCAAACGCATTGCAAAGATCATATGTTTTACCTGAAAAGCCACCAGCAAAGATATCGACTAAATAATTGGAGTAAATGATTCCAATTACTGTAAACGCCAGCGATAAAATAACAAAAATTGAAATTACGTTGCTCGTAAAGTGTTTGGCACTGTCTTTGCCCTTCTTGACCTTTAGTTCGGAATACAAAGGAATGAAGCCTGTAGTAACCGCAGCACCAAAAACAGAGAAGATAACCGCAGGAATATTTTGCACAACAACGAATACGTCGGACACGGCACCGGCACCATAACAATTAGCTAGAACAACTTCTCGAATGAATCCAAAACCCTTAGCCAAAAGTGCAAACATAATTAATTGCACGGTCTTAATGAATAGTGAGCCGTTCTTACTTCGCATCATTGCCCTCTATCGAAGCCTTAACGGCAACTTTTGAATTTGCACGAGTTTTCTCATTCCTAGCCTTAATCTGAAAAGACTGAATTATTTTGCGAAGAGTCAACTTATGTCGATTCGCAATGGCGACTCGCATGTAGAAGAGGATCGTCGGACATTTTCCGTACCTCGAAAGATACTCAGCAGTAATCGGACCACAGAGATCTTCAATAACATCTGGTCGCGCAACATAACAATGGTCCGGTAGAGCAGTTGTATTTTTATATTTAATCGGACGAGAGAAGAAGTGAATATACATGAATTCATCCCTCTCAACTTCACCGTCAGTAAGATAGTATCGATACACATGCCCGTTATCCCATACGATTACTTGACGGTCGTTTTTATAATCCTCGCTAATCGGTAAATGGCCTAAGAAAAAACTGCTGTGGAAACGATCAAGGTGCGCAAAATTCGTTTCACGATAATAGGGCAGCTCAAGGTAATCGTAAATTGAGCACATTCCGACCTCATCAAAGCAATGGCCTTCAGCACTCGAAAAGTAATCTCGATAGTTAATTCCGGCGTCCGGTACGACCGTTTTGTAGCGTCCATTAACCTCAGGCGTGTTTTTATATAAGGTTGAATGCCCCTGAAATCCTATCTTTTCATATCGAGAAAGGATGTCATCGGTGATGAAGGACCTAATATTTCCCCAAAGAAGATCGAGGTCGCAATGCCCCCAATAATCATAGCCTTCTAATTCATCGGCAAAAATCTCACCATAGGCAGGCCTGAACTCGCATAGCTTCCAAGGGCGATCAATGCAGATGGAAAAATCGAAATGCTCTTTAATTCGCCCAACAAAGGACTCGTAAGTTTGATAAACAACCTTAACGTTATTAGGATAGTTATATCCTGTATGGTCATCTGTAAAAAGAATCCAATCAATTGATGGATTGGCCCCTGCGGAAATGAGCCAAAGGTCAAACCCTTTGGGCAGGCGACCGAAATACGGAATTAGGTAAGCAATGGACTTCATTACTTATGTGCACCCTCTTTCAGATACATATACAGATAGAGCATGGAGATGGTTGCGGCAGGGTAGTTGTACTGGCCATTGAAAAAGGCGTTAAACATAAATAGAAACGAAATGACAATTAATAACGAAATGCCGGCATGGGCGTACTTGACCATTGTTTTCATATAATAGATGAAAGCGAGAAAGTAAATCGTTAGCCCAACTATGCCAGTTGATAGGATCACATTTAGAAAATCGTTATGCGCATAAATCAAGGCGATTACAGATGCATTCGCATAATAAACCGCATTGAAACCATGTCCGAAAAGCTTTTCAACCGTTGATCCGCTCTGAAAAAGACGCAAATCAGCTTCCCAGAAGACCGTGCGACCGCTCGTAATCGACCCCAAGGTGTCAAAATTGCCAACTTGCTTATATTCAAAGTAATTAGCCATATCAGAGCTGGCGACCAAACAAACGAACAAAAACAAAAGCGGAATAATACTGATGTAAAAATAAAGCTTGTTATTCAACCATCGATAATAAAAAACGATGAGCAACACCAGCAGCATTATCAAGTAAGTACGACTCGTGCTGTTAAAAATGACATATGAGCAAATTAGCAACGGCAATAAATATTTTTTATCTGCGGTTTGCTGAAATAGAAGAAGCGACTCAACAATAAGCAAAAAAGCTCCTGAAGCAAGTCGATGCCTTCCGAAATATGCATACGAATGATTGGTCACCATAAACAGCAAAAGTATGGTGGTGGAAAGCGCAACAAAAGATGCAAATACTTTCCCATGTGTCTCAATATATTCCTCAATGTATTCATGTCTTTTCGCAAAATAGCATAAAAACAAGGTCCAAAATGGCAAATAGAATGCGTCATTGAAATTGATAAGGCCGGTTCGTGTTAAATAATACGCATATAGAGAAATAGCAATAGAGGCTAAAACTAGAAACACTGAGGCAGCGGTTATCTTGCTTCCCTCCCTCAGGGCCTCCGAAAAAAAGACGAATACGAGAGCGATGACCAATGCAATAAATACAAATCGATTAAGCGAGTTGTTATACATCTGCACGAATACCGACAAAGGAAATATGCCTGTTAGGCAAATCAGTGCATTTTCAATCGTAAATTTCTTCATTTCACGTTAAGCCTATTTTTATATTGATCGATAAACGAATCCACCAGCGCGTCCCATGTGAAATGAGAATTCACGGTACTTGCGGCATTTGCACCCAGCCTTGCACGAAGTTCCGTATTGTTCAATACATCGACTATTATATTCACCCATGCGTCTGGATTAAGATTATCCAAAACGAAGCCGTTAACTCCGTCTTCAATTAGCATCGAGCTGCCGCCATTTGGGTATGAAATGACAGGCATCCCATAATGCATTGCCTCAAGCAAAACCATGCCGAATATTTCATATGTCGACGGAAACAAGAAGAAATCACAGCTACAATATATTGACCTTAGGGCTTTTTGTTCCATAGAGGGGATGTGGATAAATGAATCGCTTAGTCCCCACTGCTTAAATTTATTAATTACTGAAAGCCCGTACTCATCAGCAGCAGAGCCGACTGCGACAATTTCGCAGTCGGTACCCAACTGCTTTAACTTCAAAGCAATTTGCCCAATTAGTTCGAGATGACGTCGTGGCATGAACCCACCAACATACAGCAATCTAATGCGATCGTGCGCGCCGAGGAGGTCGCTTTTGTCGGTTGGCGAGCCGTCAAGCACGTCGGAGTTAATTCCAACCCCGGGAGCAGACACTAGCGACGAATCAATGCCCTTGTCAGTAAGATATTCGGCCGCCATCGTGCTCTTTGTGAGGAACATCGTTTTCTTTAATTTATATAGAGGGACACCGAAGAAATCAAAGTACTTACACCAAGTATTATATCGTCGATTATCTTCACCATAGTATTGTCCATGATACACAACAGTTTGATGAGGGCGCGAAATCGCAAGAAACAGTGATTCCAGTTGGTTGTATTCCGCCGGCTGCAAAATATCGTACTGGTCAAATAGTGGAGCTAAGTTATAGATTGCGTTTTTGAAAATAGTAAAAGCTTTGCGGTAAAAAATAGTGATAGTAGATGATGAGCCAGGCACCTCATATCGAATATCACGCTCCTCGCCGTTCGTCCAAAAGACGATATCGCAAACATGTCCCTTTCGGACCAATGCGGATGCGAGACCTAATTCTTGAATGTTATAGGTCGCGTTTGGCCCGACCTCTATATAGTTTGGATAGTTTCTAACGATAAGAATCTTCAACTTTGAACCAATCAATCAGCTAAGAGACTTTTATATAGGGTTCGGTAGTAATTAAATTTGTTATCCCAAATCAGCTCGCTTTCAACCTCGTCGAAATTCAAATCGTCCAGCAACTCATTCGTAATCCCAAGCAGGGCTTGGGCATACTCATCTGAGCCGGATCCTGGAGAAAGCAGGACAGCCGTCTTAGAATCTAGGATCAGGCTCGCGCCGAAGGAATCCGCACATATCAATGGACGATGATGTGAAATTGCCTCCGCGATGACAGCACCTCCCGTCTCACGAAGGCTCGGCATCGCCACGATGTTCGCCCATCGATAAAACTCTGCAAGCCGATCGCGGTTTACCCGGCCTTCGAACTCAACGCGATCGGTAATTCCAAGATTCTTGGCAAGCAATTCCTGCCCTGCTCGGCTTTTGCCGTCTCCACAAATTTTAAGATGGAAATTCAAGCCAGCGGCATTTGCTTTTGCGCATGCCTCAAGCAACAGCTCGACGCCTTTACGAGGGACCAGACGCCCGACAAAGAGAATTCGGAGTTCTCCGACCTCAATCGAATTAGGCGCCGGCCCTTCTGCTTCTCCATCAATTCCGATTTCGGTCTTGAGGCCAAATGACTCAACCTCTACTGAACGGTCTTCAAAGAAGCGCTCGGTTTCTCTGTTAGCAAAATAAATAAAGTCAATTGCCTTTACGCGTTTCTTAAAACCCGAACAACGAACGCAAACCTCGTTTAAAACCCTTCGGAATAACTCGACATGCCATTCTCCTTTTAGATAGCGCCGATACTGCCTGGGCGCATATTCGCCGCCGCCGACAGGGCCAACCACTGTTCGGGCGTTTAGACCCGAGTAATCGGCAAGGGCCCTGAACTCAACTGGCGTTATCTGATGAATGATATCGAAGGGGGCCTCCGCGCAAATTCGCTCCAGAAGCGGTCTAATTGACCGACACCACAGAATGGCGCGAACAGAATACAGCGGCCCCTTGCACAAGCCAGCAAGCTTGCCCAGGGGCACATAGACAAAGCGGGGGTAAATCTGAGCCGGGTGAGACTCGATGAAAGTCTGAATCTCTTCCCGTTTGTCCTCTCTCGTCAGAACGGTCACGTCATGACCGGCTTTGGCGGCAGCAATCGGAAGATGCCACCCGATGGCATCTTCGCTTCCGAGGTTAGGGCCGCATGAAAGGGCGACGTACAGGATCCTCATCGCGTAGCCCTACAGCGCCTCATGCGTCTCGTACACGTGCGCATCGGCCTTCGACGCCTCGGACAGGCCGTCGTTGATCTTGGCGCACAGGTCACAGGTGGAGCAGGCATCAAGCTGTTCCTTTGTCACGCGGCCCTCCTCGTAGTCGCGGACGACCTTGAGCTCGTGCATGTCGTAGGGCCTCTTGGTGAACAGGGCCTTCACCTTGTGCTTGAGCACCCACCAGCCGGGCTTCCAGATGTACTTGTGCATGGCCGGGCTCACCGAGCCGATCATCCAGCAGTTGCGGTCGCAGTGGCGGACCTTCGCGCGGACCTTCTCGGCCTGGTCGGAGTTCCACAGCTCGTCCCAGGACTCCTCGTTGAGGTTGCCCATGACCTCCTTGTCCTTGGTGCCGTTGCAGGACATGACATCGCCGTAGGGGTCGATGAAGAAGGTGTCGAACGCCATGTCGCAGGGCAGCAGGCGCGGCTGGCCATAGATGTAGTTGATGAGGCCGTGGTTGAAGTAGGCGCGAAACCACTTCTTGGGCGAGCTGCTCCTGAGAAGCTCGTTCACGAGGTTCTCGAAGTTCTTGGCCACCATCGGCCGATCATGGATGATGTTGTGCGCCTCCACGAAGTAGAAGCTGTTATGCAGGCTCGCCGTGGCGAACTCCATGCCCAGCTCGTCTGAGAGCCTGTAGAGCGGCACGAGGTCCTTGGCGTTCCTGTCCTGCACCGTCATGCCGAATCCCACGTCGGGGTGCTTCATCTCCACGAGTTTCTTGAGCGTCTGGTAGCCGCGCTGGAAGCCGTTGGGGAGGCCGCGAATCTCGTTGTTGGTGTCCTCCAGGCCCTCGATGGACACGCGGATGCCGACCTCCGGGAACTCTTCACAAAGGTCGATGATGCGGTCCGTGAAGAAACCGTTGGTGGAGATCACGATGCGGTCGCTCTTCTTGTAGAGCTCGCGCACGATGTCCTTGAGATCCGTGCGGATGAAGGGTTCCCCTCCCGTGATGTTGGTGAAGTACATGCGCGGAAGCTTTTTGATCGTCTCGAGCGAGAGCTCCTCCTCCGGACGGCTCGGCGCCTTGTAGCGGCTGCACATGTTGCAGCGTGCGTTGCACCGGTACGTGACGATGACGGTTCCGTTGAGCTTCTTATCTGCCATAGGTTAGTTGCCCTTCTTTTGTTGAATCAATGTGCTGTACAGCTCGATGAGTTTGTTCATGTAGGTTGCTTGCGAGCAGCGATCCTTTACGAAATTTCGCCCTGCCTGCTGCATCTTTTGATAGTCGACGGCTGGAAGCTGTGCCGCAAAGGTCAGAAGGCTGGAAAGTTCCTCGCTGTTGCCAGAGGTGAACGTAAAGCCCGTCAGTCCGTCGGTTACGAGCTCGGGGATCCCGCCCATGCGGCTGCCTATGACGGGCGTGCCCGCGAGAAGCGACTCCACAACGGAGAATGGCATGTTCTCATGACAGGCAGAAGACACGACGCTAAACAAGCTGCCGCCGACGAGCCTTCTTAGCTCAGAGCCCGACTTGAACCCGTAGAACACGACTCTGCCGTCAAGCACCAATTCACGCGAACGTTCCTCTAGCTGCCCGCGCATGGGACCGTCGCCGACCATGAGCAGGTTGCAATCCCCTGGCAGTCGTGGAATAGCCTTTGAAAATGCCTCGAGGGCTACGTCTGGGCCCTTCTCCTTTGAAAGACGGCCGAAAAAGATAAAACCTTTGCACTCACTGCGTTTGCGACATTCCTGAAGCCATCCATCAATCTCGCCAGCAGGCAAAAAGTTAGGCATGGTTACAAGCTGGCTCTCCGGGAAGCCACCCTCGGCCATCTTGCTTTTCAGGAACTGCGAGGGGCAGATGATGCGGTCGATCTTCTCATACGCTCTCGTAGCGTTGAGGTACCTGGCCTCCAGCGTCGCCAGCGCGCTCTTGGCGGTGGACCCCTTGACGCACTTCCTTCTGAGGCAGTTCATGCTGCTGCCGCCCACGCAGGCGTCACACACGTCGCCCGCGCCGTCGAGCATGGTGTAGTTGGGACAGACCGCGATGCTATCGTGCGCCGTCCACACCACGGGAACATGGCGCTCCCTGAGGTACGGCGCGTCAAGGATCGAGAACGTGATCTGCCGGTGGACGAGGTTCATGTGGACGACGTCCGGTTGCACGTCCTCGCAGAGCGCCTCGAACTTCTCCTTGGCCTCCTTGGAGTAGAAGAAGGAGGTCACGGCGCCGACCTTCTCGCTCACCGTCGAGGGACCGTTGTAGTCCTTCGCCGAAACGAAGTACTTCGCCTGACTGCACGGCTCGTTCCTAGGGTCCTCCATGGCGAAGAAGAACACCTCGTGGCCGAGCGAGCGGAGCGCATCCGCCAAGGCGAAGTAATAGGTTTCCGAGCCACCTTTGCGGTAGTGGAACTTGTTGACGAGCAGTACTCTCACTGGTCTCCTCCGTAGAGCTCGAGTGTGCGCCGGACCACGCTGTCCCAGCCGAAGGACTCGGTGGCACGAACCCGTGCGGAGTCGCCTTTCGCCTTGGTCTCCCCCGGGTTTGCCAGAAGGGAGGCAAGAACCCTTTGCAGCTCCTCTGCGTCTCCCCTAGGGAACGTGAGGCCCGTCCTCTCGGTCACGTCCGCGCACTCGGGGATGTCGCTCGTGATGCAGCAGCGCCCGTACGCCATGGCCTCCAAGAGGCTCATCGGCATGCCCTCAACGTCAGAGGGCAGCACGTAGCACAAGGCGTTGGAGTAGAGCTCCTCCAGGGCCTCCCCTTGGACGAAGCCCGTCAGGACGACCCGTGGATCGTCGGCGGCGAGCCGTTTGATCTCATCGAGGTACTCGGAGGTATCCGATGACCCGCCGGCGATGACCAAGCGCTTGTCGGTGTCGAGACCGCGGAAGGCCTTGATGAGAAGCTCGGGGCGCTTCTCGGGCACGATACGACCGAGGAAGAGGACATAGGAGCCCCGCGAGAGCCCCCAGCGCTCGGAGATGACGTGCGCAGAACGTGGCTCCTTGGGCTCTATGCCGTTGGGGACGAGGCGGGTCTCGCGCCCGTACGCCTCTCTGAAATAGCTCTGGGCCGAGCGGGAGAGCACGATGACCTCGTCGGCGCGACGGGCGGCGTTCCTCTCCCCCATCTTGATGTAGGTGCTCGCCAGCTTGCCCCACTTGGCGCGCTGCCAGTCGAGCCCGTGGATGGTCGCGACCGTGCGGATGCCCGCGCGTCGCGCGAGCGGCAGCGGGACACAAGGGCCCTCGGCGTGGTAGTGGACGACGTCGGGGCGGTCCTTGATCGCCGCAAGCGTGGCGAAGAAGCTCGAGGAGAGCGCCGCCAAGCCCTTGGCATCCACGGTGCGCACCGGCACCACGCGCACGCCGTCCACGACGCGCTCACCTTGGGTGCCCTCTCCCGTCATGACGTCCTTACCGCTGCGGTCGTAACAGGTCACCTCGTGACCCAGCGCCGCCATCCTTCGCGCCAACTCGGTCACGACAACCTCGACGCCACCTTCGCGGGAGTCGTATCGTTTATGGCCTATCATGGCGATACGCACGACGCTACTCCCCCTGCAGCGTGAGCACACAGCCCACGGTCTGGATGATCAGCTTGATATCGGTCCAAATGCCGGACTTGAGGATATAGAGCAAGTCGAGGTCGACCCACTCCTCGAAAGAGATCGAGTCGCGGTTGCGCCGGGTCTGCCAGTAGCAGGTGATGCCCGGTTTGACGGAGAGACGGAGTTGGTCGCGCAGGCTGTACTGGCGCACCTCGCGTGGGAGCGCCGGACGCGGTCCCACGATGGACATATCTCCCACCAGCACATTCCAGAACTGGGGCAGCTCGTCGAGCGAGGTCTTGCGGATGAAACGGCCCACGCGGGTGATGCGCGGGTCTTCCTTAATCTTGAATACGGGTCCGTCCTTCTCGTTGGCGGGCATAAGGCTCTCGAGGCGATCCTCGGCATCCACGTACATAGAGCGGAACTTCACCATGCGGAACGTCCTGCCGCGCCTGCCCACGCGCTCCTGAAAGAAGAGCGGGGAGCCATGCGGATCATCGATGTAGACGGCGAGCGCGACGGCGAGGTGCACGGGCAGAAGCACTACGAGGACCGCGAGGCTGAATGCGATATCGAACAGGCGCTTCACCGTGCGGTAGAGGAGCCTGCCCTCGATACCCTGTGCGATGCGCTCGAGCTCAGCCTGCGAGAAGCGGGCGTCCCCTCCACGCGGAACCACGCGGTCGGCAGCCGTGCCCGGCACGGGAAGCACCGCGCAGCGGCCCCCCTTCCCCTCAACAGAGATGCTTGCTGTATCAACCGAAGTCGCCGGCGATGTTGGGCCCGAAGGCTCAACCGTCAGCGCCTCGCTCGATTCTCCCAACAACTTCCAACCCAACCTTGACGACCTTCGGCCGGCCGAACAGCCGGCCTTCCACGTAGGCCAAGCGCTTGTGGCGGTCGATCTTTTTGATCTGCGCCTCAAACCCTTTGAGCGGACCGTCGGTAACCCTTATGCGATCGCCGTCGGCAACCGCGATGGATGGCTCCGCCACGTGGTCGGGCCCGGTCAGTGCGAGTAGCCATGCCGTCTCCTCCTGCGTGAGTGGGGTGATCTTGCCTGCGGTGGCAAGCAGCTTGGTCATGGCGGGCACGCGGCGCAGGAGCTCGGCAAGCTCTGCCACCTCGGTCTTCTTGGCCGTAAGGTAGACGTATCCCGGCGTCAGGAGCTCCTCTTGGAGCGTCCAGGCGCCGCGGACCTTTCGCTGAAACTGAAACCGCGGAACAAAGCACCGGGCTGCCACGGCATGGCCCAGCACGCGGCCGATGAGCTCGACCGTCTTGCTCTCGCGGCCCGTTGCCACCTGCATGGCATACGTGCGCATCGTGCCCCCCAACTGCCACGGCTTCGCCCATACGGGCATGCCGCAGCAGACGCAAGCTATTCAACCCCTCGCAGGTGACGACAACGCGCACCGGGCGACGATTGCGTACCTACCAGATATGTATGCGACCGGGCGCACGCGCGGCACAGCTGCCGCCCGCGGCACCGGGCCGCCTGCAGAGGCGCCTCATCCCCTATGCCGCGACCTTGGCGGACGCGACTCTCGGGTGGCCCTCGACAGTTTTACGATTTTAGCACAGTGGTATGGGCGACATCTGACGCTCCGCCGTCGATTCACCATACCTAACAAACCCTTTGCAAAAGGGTGCGCCGGTTATGACAAAAGATGCCCCGGTTATGACGGCGCTGCGGACGTTGCGGAGCTGGAAGCAGATTTATGCTGGTAGATAGCCTTATGCCTGCATCATATCGATGCCGGCGAGATCGCAGGCGCGCCGCAGGTTCTCATAGTGGCCGATGCGGTGCGCATCGCTGGCGATGTAGGTGTAGAGCCCCCGCTCGAGGAGCTTCTTGGCGGGTCGCTTCTCGCGGCCCAAGCGGCCCCCCACGACAAAATCTGCCGACGCCTGGAGCTTGCAGCCCATGCGCACGAGCTCCTCGGCGAGGCCCGGGTCCTTCTGGATCGCGCGATAGCGCTCGGGGTGCGCGATGATGACCTCAAAACCTCGCGCCTGCAGCGCGTAGATGGTGCGCTCGTACTCGGGAAAATCGTCCTTGGTGCAGCGGCTCGAGAGCTCCAGCAAAAACTCGTCGGACCCGTCGAAGTGCAGGCGATCCGCCCACTCGAGCCCGAGCTCCATCAGCTTGGTGTGGTTGACCTCCCACCCCATCTGCAAAGGGAAGCCCTGCGCGTAGGCCTGAAGCGTACGGAAGGCGCCCCACATGCGCTCGTAGTCGAAGTACGGGTCGCGCACATGGGGCGTGCAGACGATGCTGGTTATGCCGACGCGCTGCGCCATGTAGAGCATCTGCCCGCTCTCGGTGAGGTTGCGGGCTCCGTCATCCACGCCGGGAAGGATATGGCAGTGGATGTCGCGCATGTTAGCGGCCGGTGCTCTGGAACTGGTTGATCATCGCCGCCGTGGAGCTGGGCGACACGGGACGCGGCGCCTGCACGGGCTGCGCGGCAGGGGCCGCCTGCTGCGGGACGGTCGCACGCGCCTGAGGCTGCGCGGACGGGGCCTGGTGCGGAGCCTGCGCCGGGCGCGCCGTCGCGCGCGGCGGGCGCGTCTGCGCCTTGGCGGCGGGCACGCGCGCGGCGGCCCTGGCCTCGGCATCCAGATCGACGCGGACGCCGTCGCCGTTGTAATAGGCGTAGTAGTAGTCGTCCGCCTTGCGGTCGCAGCCGTTGAGCACGACGCCGATGACGTTGGCCTCGGCCTTCTGCAGCTGCTCGTAGGCGCCCACGAGGTCGCGGCGCTTCACATAGTTCTCGCGCACCACGAGCACCGTGGCGTCCACCACCGCGGCGATGACGGCGGCGTCGACAAACGTGCCCACGGGCGGCGTGTCGAACACCACGTAGTCGTACTTGGAGTTGACTTCCTTCACGAACTTGCGGAAGCGGTGCGACGCCAGGATGTCCGCCGGGTTGGGGATGTTGGGCTCGGCGTCGAGGAAGTAGCAGTCGCCCGTCTTGGTGGGCACGACGGCCTCCTCGAGCGTGCAGTCGCCCGCGAGCACGGCGTAGAGGCCGTGGCTCGGGTGCACGCCCAGCTTGCCGGCGAGCGAGCGGCGGCGCATGTCGGTCTCGACCACGAGCACGTCGCGGCCGCTCGTGGCGATGGCGCGGGCGAGGTTGATCGCAACGGTGGTCTTGCCCTCGTTGGGCACCGACGAGGTGATGACGATGGAGGACACCGGGTCGTCCACGCTGGCAAAGCGGATGTTGGCCAACAGGGTCTTGACGGCGTTCTGCATCAGGACCTGTTCGTTTTGATGCTTGCGCTTGCGGGCCATGGCTTAGTTACCTCCCTTGACGAGCGGGATGCGGCCGATGACGGGCACACCCAGGAGCTCCACGATCTCGTCGCCGCGCACGCGCGTGTCGAGCATATCCATCAGGACGACGATGGCCACGGCGGCGAAGAGACCGGCCATGAGGCCCACGGCGATGTAGAGCGGACGGTTGGGGCCGCTCGGCGCGGTGGGTGCGGACGCCTCGTCGATGACGTTCACGCTCTCGACGTTCATGACCTCGCGCGCCACGTCGCCCACGCTCTCGGCGAGCGCGTTGGCCACCTCGGCCACGGCGCGGGGCTCGCCGCCCGTCACCGTGAGGGTGATGACGCGGGTGTTGGTCTCGCTCGCCACCGAGATGTCGAAGCCATCGAGGTCCTCGAGGCCCACGGCGCGGGCGGCGTCGTCGCGCACGCGCGAGCTGTCCATCAGCTGCGCGATGTCGTTCGCCACCTGCTGCGAAGCGTTGAGGTCGGAGTACAGGTTGGTACCCGTTGCCGTCTGGTCGAGCGTGAGCACGTACATGCTCGTGGTGGTGGAGTAGGTGTTCTCCATAAACAGGAAGGCGTAGGCCGCCACGGCGATGGCGCACATCACCGGCAGCAAGATAACGAGCCTGAGGTGCTTGCGCAGCAGCGTCAGGAGTTCCAGCAGGGTCATGACGTACCTCTCACGATCTAGGTGCAAAAAGCCGCGCCGCGGCGCCTTCGTCCTCCCCCTCCCCCACCTCGAACGTTTAGGGCCCTAAGGGCCCAACCGACCGGGGCTGCGAATGGCGCTGGGCGCTTCGGTGCAGCAGATACTATAGGACACCGGCAGGGATAATTGAGGGTCCCCTGCCATAATGGAGGATTTTACCACGAATGGCCATAGGAGGCTGGGGGTTGAACCACCGTCAAAGCCCTGGGGCGGCACATGCGCGCGGAGGGGACGGCGGACACCGGTGCGGGACGCATACGGAAAAGCGGCCGCAGGCACTTGCGCCTGCGGCCGCTCGATGCGGCAATCTCTCGCCCCGCTGCGGGTTCACCCGCGCGGTCAGGGGGCCCAAGCCTGCGCCCGCACGCGTGTGGGCCGCGCGGATGCGGCCCGTTACGCGCCCGCGACCAGTCGCTTGACGTCGAGCGCGATCATGTACTCCTCGTCCGTGGGGATGACCATGACCGTCACGGGCGAGCCGGCGGCGCTGATGACCTGGGGACCGTTGCCCACCGCGTTCTGGTTGCGCTCGCGGTCCACGCGCACGCCCAGCCAGTCGAAGCACTCGCAGAAGGCCTGGCGGATGGTCCAGTCGTTCTCGCCGATGCCCGCCGTGAAGGTGATGGTGTCCACGCCCGCCATCGACGCGATCATCGACGCGGCCTGGAGCATCGCCTTGTACGCGTACATGTCGAACGCGAGCAGGCAGTTCTCGTCGCCGTGGTTGGCGCCCTCGCGGATATCGCGCGCGTCGCTCGAGATGCCCGAGACGGCGAGGAGGCCCGACTTCTTGTTCATCATCTCGTCGACCTCGTCAAAGGTGTAGCCGCCCTCACGCTGGAGGTAGCACACAGTCGCCGGGTCGATGGAGCCGCAGCGGGTGCCCATCATGAGGCCGTCGAGCGGGGTGAGCCCCATCGTGGTGTCGCGGCAGACGCCGTCCTCGATGGCGCAGAGCGACGCGCCGTTGCCCAGATGGCACGAGAGCAGGCGGTGGCAGAAGTCGCCGAGCATCTCCTTGGCGACCATCCACTCGTAGCGGTGGCTCGTGCCGTGGGCGCCGTACTTGCGGATGTGGTACTTCTCGCACACGTCCTTGGGCAGCGCGTAGGTATAGGCGACCTGCGGCATCGTCATATGGAACGACGTGTCGAAGACGGCGACGTTGGGGATCTCTGGATACCGCTCGCGGCACGCGTCGATGGCGGCCGCCTCGCCGTAGTTGTGGAGCGGTGCGAGCGGCGCGACCTCGAGGATCTTCGCCATGACCTCGTCGTCTACGAGCGCGGAGTCGTCGAAGTACCAGCCGCCCTGCACGATGCGGTGGCCGATGCCCTCAAACGTGTACCCGCCCTCGTCGAGCGTCTTCAGCACGCGGTTGATGGCCGCCTTGTGGTCCGGGAAGAGCGCGTCTTCCACCACCTTCTCGCCTGAGGGGTCCGTGTGGGTGAAGATGCCGCGGTCGAGGCCGATGCGCTCGCAGTTGCCCTTGGTGGCGATCTTACGCGTGTCGGTGTCGAGGAGCTGGTACTTGAGGCTCGAGCTGCCCGCGTTGACGACGAGTACGTTCATGGCTCTCCTATCGGGGGGTCGCCCGGCAAAACCGGGGCTGAAGGGTACGGCTGCGGCGCGCCCCCTGGCGTGGGTGCGCGCCGCATGCACTCGTGCTGCTGGAATAACCTACTTGCCGGAGACGATGCGCTCCACGTCGGCCGCGATCATGTACTCCTCGTCGGTGGGGATCACATAGATCGTGACGGGCGAGTCCTCCGTGGAGAGGCACCAGCCGCCGTCGGCGCGCAGGGCGTTCTTGGCATGGTCCATCTTCACGCCCATCCACGCGAGGCGGTCGGCCACGCCGGCGCGGACGGCGGGCGCGTGCTCGCCGATGCCCGCGGTGAAGACGAGCGTGTCCATACCGCACATGGCGGTCGCCATCTCGGCCACCTTGGCCGCGATCTTGTAGATGAACATGTCGAGCGCGAGCTTGCAGCCGGCGTCGCCGTCGGCAGCGCCCTGCTCGATGTCGCGGATGTCGTTCGTGCCTGCGATGGCGAGGAGGCCGGACTTCTTGTTCATCATGTCGTCGACCTCGTCAAAGGTGTAGCCGCCCTCGCGCTGGAGGTAGCACACGGTCGCCGGGTCGATGGAGCCGCAGCGGGTGCCCATCATGACGCCGTCGAGCGGGGTGAGCCCCATCGTGGTGTCCATGCACTTGCCGTCCTCGACCGCGGCGAGCGAGGCGCCGGAGCCGATGTGGCAGATGACGACCTTGTGCGCCTTGCCGCAGGTGAGCTCGTCCACCTTGCTCGAGATGTAGCGGTAGCTCGTGCCGTGCGCGCCGTACTTGCGGATGTGCAGCTTATCGCACACTTCGCGCGGCAGGGAGTAGGTCTGCGCCACGGCGGGCATGTTGAAGTGGAAGGCCGTGTCGTAGACGGTGACGTTCGGCAGGTCGGGGTACTGCTCGAGGCAGTACTCGATGACGTTCGCCTCGGGGTTGTTGTGGAGCGGGGCGAGCGGGGCGACCTCGCGGATCTTGGCGAGGATGTCGGCGTCCACGAGCGTGGAGTCGCCGAAGTACCAACCGCCCTGCACGATGCGGTGGCCGATGCCGTCGATCTTGACGTTGTGGGCCTCGAGGTCCTTCAGCACGACCTCGATGGCGACCTTGTGGTCGGGGAACTCGACGTTGTCGGTGACCTTGGGCTCGCCGGCGACGGTGTGGGTGAAGGTGCCGCCCGTGAAGCCCACGCGCTCACAGGAACCCTTGGCGGAAACCTTGTGGGTCTGGGTATCGATCAGCTGGTACTTGAGCGTGGAGCTACCGGCATTGACAACGAGAACGTTCATGAGTCTCCCTCTTGGTTTTGCGCGTCCGGTGACGCGAAGCTACACAACGCTTTCATTCTACCGCCAAACGCGGCGCGAGCGGCCCGCGATGCCGTGCCCGGCAGCGCCGCGGGGGCAGACGGCGCCCGGCGGGCGTGCCCTGCAGCGCACATGGTAGATGACGGTTCGCAGAAGCAGACAGTAACTTGCTTGCCAAGCGAAGCACTGAAGACGGCTGGCGGAGACGGTAGATGTCAGAGCACACCATACCGCGAGTAGTTTCCTGCTGTTTAGGAACTCCCAGAAAGCTCAAGACAGCAGAAAAACACTCGCCGATGATCATCGCGCGAAATCGGGATCGGTATTCTGCCGTTCGGTCTGCTCCAAGAAGAAGAACTAGTTCACGCAGGCCGCCTGAAGAAACATTTCATTTGGCTTCGGAGGCATTACGAAGATTCGGGGTTTATCGGTACAACTGAGCTGAGCGCATGCACAGAGACGCTACGTCCTGACCTCCCTCGCGCGAGTCCTTGCCCGCCTGCCGCACAATCTAACACCCCTTCGCGCTGTCAGACCACCCGCAAGTGAGACACAATGTCGATTCGACGTCGCCCTGCGCCACATCCATCAGTCGTTGAGCTCCAGCCATTCCTTGAAGCCCTCAAATAGAAGGTGCAGTACCAAATGCATCGTCACAAACGACGAGGACGACATGTTGATGTCGTCAAAAATGTTGCCGTTCTGAAAATACAGGTTGTAGGCCGTATAGCTGGCAAGCTCGTTGTTGCCTAGATTTGTGATAGACACGATGGGCGTGCCGCACACGCTAATGGTCTGAAACACATCTCGATAGCGGTCAACGCATCCCGAAAGCGATGCGATGATCAGCAGATCGTCCTTCCCCAGATACTGCTTTACCAGTCTGAGCTCTCCCGTGGCGGGAATCATCACCACGTCCCGCCCGATCATCTGCATGCACCGGCAGAAATCTTCCAGCATGAGCCGCTGACCATAGCCCGTCCCAAAGGCATAGACCTTTCGCGCTCCGGCCATGCGCGCATAAAGCTCATCCAGCTGGTTCGTTCTCTCAAACAACCGAATCGTCTGCGTTATGTCCTCCGCCACGGCTGCTGATGCCGCCGTGGCGGAGCTCGTTGCGCGCCGTTTTCCGCGCCCGAGCTTGCTTTCGTGACGCAGGAAGTATTTGAAGTCGCTGTATCCCTCAAACCCCAGGTGCCGCGTCATGCGCACGATCGTCGCGGTGGAGACGTTGCAGCGCTCGGCCAGCTCGCCGATCGACATTTGGGGGACGAGCTCCATTTCGTCCGAGATCTTCTGCAGAACCTGGATATCGATATCGGTCAGGTTTCGGTAGCTCTGGTTGACGATGCGGTCGAACGAACTGCCCATATCTGCCTCCATCGTCCCGCACAAGGTCTCTTACTGACAAGCCACCATTATGAGGCTTTGCGCCGCTGCCTCGGATGCTTGGCGCCTCGAGCGTGAAACTTATTTCTTCATCTGAAACAGATTCACAGCTTGCTCACATCCTTACTGGTATGCTCCTGAAGTACCATGCTCGGCGCTCTGCTCCCTATCATCAGACTAGGGATCGGGCCCGCGTCCCTCGCCAGGTATCCGATATCGGATAGAACCGACATGCCCTCTGGGCACGAGAGGAGAGCCGACATGGAGCTTCATGAGTCATCCATCGTCATCGCAGGTGGTGGCAGCACCTATACGCCCGAGATCATTCTCATGCTGCTCGACAACCTGTACCGCTTCCCCATCCGCCAGATCAAGCTGTATGACAACGACCCCGAGCGCCAGAGGATCGTGGCCGATGCCTGCGAGATCATCGTCCGCGAGCACGCGCCGCACATCGCCTTCACGGCAACCTGCGATCCTAAGACCGCGTTTACCGACGTCGACTTCTGCATGGCGCACATTCGCAGCGGCAAGTACGAGATGCGCGACCGCGACGAGAAGATCCCACTCAAATACGGCCTGGTCGGCCAGGAGACCTGCGGCGTGGGCGGCATAGCCTACGGTCTGCGCTCCATCCCCGACGTCATTCAGCTCATTGACTACATGGAGACGTGGTCGCCCAACTGCTGGATGCTCAACTACTCAAATCCTGCGGCCATCGTTGCCGAGGCGGTGCGCGCCGCGCGTCCGCACTCCAAGGTGCTCAACATCTGCGACATGCCCATCGACATCATGGAGCGCATGGCGAAGATCTGCGATCTCGAGTCTCGCAAGGACCTGGTCGTGCGTTACTACGGCCTTAATCACTTTGGCTGGTGGAGCGACGTGCGCGATCGCGATGGCAACGACCTCATGCCGCGCCTCAAGGAGTATGTCGCCAAGGATGGCTACAATCTCGAACCGCTCGGCTGCGAGCCGCGCATGAACGATGAGGATTGGCGTCACACCTATCGCTTTGCGCGCGAGCTCTACGCCACGGACCCAACCGTGCTCCCCACCACGTACTTCAAGTACTACCTCTATCCGGACCACGTGGTCGCCGACACCGATCCCGCCTATACGCGCGTCGACATGGTGAAGGAGATTCGCGAGAAGGAAGTCTTCTCCGAGTGCGAGCGCATCGCCGCGTGCGGCACCTCCGAGGGCACGACGCTCAAAATCGGCGTGCATGCGTCGTTTATCGTCGATCTGGCCCGCGCTATCGCCTTCAACACGCACGAGCGCATGCTGCTGATCGTCGAGAACCAGGGGTCGATTCCCAATCTGCCCGAGACCGCCATGGTCGAGATTCCCTGCATCGTGGGCTCCAACGGGCCCGAGCCGCTGCGCATCGGGGCGATTCCGTGGTTCCAGAAGGGCCTCATCGAGCAGCAGCTCGCCGTTGAGAAGCTTGTGGTCGAGGCGTATTTCGAGCGTTCGTACCAGAAGCTCTGGCAGGCCTTCATCCTCTCCAAGACCATGAAAGACGCCGATGTGGCGAAGGCCGTGCTCGACGACCTGATTGAGGCGAACAAGGATTACTGGCCCGAACTTAGCTAATGCGATTGTGCGATTCTTCAAGAGGGGGTTCTCATGAGGACATTCATACAAAAGCTCGGTAAGTCCCTGATGGCGCCGTTGTCGATGATTGTGGCGGCCGGCCTCATGCTCGGCTTAGCGTCGCTGCTCACCAACCAGATGATCTTTGGCGACGCGTTGTCGAGCGTGCCATTCGTCGACGCGCTCGTGCGCTGCGTCAACGCGCTGGCAGGCGCCCTGTTCTCGCTGCTGCCCTTGCTGTTCTGCCTGTCGCTCGCGATCGGCATGACGCGCGAGGACAAGGAGATCGCCGCCTTCGCCTCGGTGATCGCCTTCATCCTGTTTCACACCACCATCAACTTCTTCCTCGGCCTGAACGGCATCACCGCCGACACCACCTCGATCGAGGCACTGCAGGCCGGCGGCATGGGCCTTACCGAGGCGACGCAGCAAAACGCCGCGTACGACACCGTGTTCGGTATCTTCACCTACCGCATGAGCATCTTCGGCGGTATCGTCTGCGGCCTGTGGACGGCTTTCATCCACAACCGCTTCCACCGCACGCAGCTGCCGGCGGCGTTCAGCTTCTTCTCGGGGACGCGGTTTGTGCCGATCATGATCACGGTGACGATTCCCTTCGTCGCCATCGCGATGTACTTCATCTGGCCGTTCTTCAGTATGCTCATCAATGCCTTCGGCGGGCTTATCCAGGCGGCGGGCGCCTTCGGGACGTTCATCTACGGCTTCCTCGAGCGCCTGCTCATCCCCACCGGCTTGCACCACATCCTGAACCAGCTCATCCGCTTCACGCCCATCGGCGGTACCGCCATGGTCGACGGCGAGCAGGTGTCGGGCGCGCTCAACATCTTCAACGCGCTGCTCATGCAGCAGAATCCTGATATGGACGTCATGCGTATGGCCACGCGCTTCCTCACCCAGGGTACGCATCCGTTCATGGTCTTCGGTCTGCCGGCGGCTTGCTTTGCGATGTACCGCTGCGCCCTTCCCCAGAACAAGGAGAAGGTCAAGGGCATTCTCCTGGCTGCGGGCCTTACGAGCTTCGTGACGGGCATCACCGAGCCCATCGAATTCTCGTTCATCTTTATCTCGCCTGTGCTGTGGATCTTCCACGCCTGCATGGCCGGTCTGTCGTTCCTCATCAACACGCTTCTGGGCGTCTGCATCGGTAACGCGGGCGGCGGTCTCATCGACCTGACGCTCTTCGGTATCCTGCGTGGTCCCGAGACGCGCTGGTATCTGAACGTGGCGGTGGGTATCGTCTACGCGATCGTGTACTACAACGTCTTTAAGTTCGTCATCACTAAGCAGAACCTCAAGACTCCCGGTCGCGACGAAGATGCCTCGTATGAGACGGGTTCGATCGACGTGAGCGAGATGGGCCTTGCCATCATGGAGGCTATCGGTGGCCGCGACAACATCGTGGATATCGACAACTGCATCAGCCGCCTTCGCCTCGTGCTCAAGGACACGTCGGTTATCGACGAGGCTGCGCTCAAAGAGACCGGTTCCCTCGGCGTGATCAAGATCAACGATGAGAATGTCCAAATCGTTTACGGAACGCAGGTAGAGAACGCAGCACACGCGCTCAAGGACGCCGTGCGCGCAGCCGACCTTGCGGCATTGAACGTAACAAAGTAGGGATTGTTCATTCTGTCCAGAGGGCCTCGCGGCGGCAAGCTAGCATGTTTAGCTCGCCGCCGTTGTCTGTTCCCGCACGCGGTTTTCTACCTTCTCGCGTCGGATGACGGACCGCATCTTTCCAAACCATACACCTGCGGCCCCGACCCTAGAGAAGCCGCGCTTAGGCCCGTTTTTCGTGCCCGTAGAGGGCCTCAACGCGAGTTCCTTTGCGGGGCGGGGCCCTGGGCAGCGGCAGCTCGCCGCCCGACAACCGGAGGACGCGGCCGTAAAAAACGCGGGACGGCCGCAAGACCGTCCCGCGTTGAGAGCGAGATATGCGCCCGGCGCCGAGCAGAGGCTGCCTAAACGAGGCCCTCGCCGAGGTCGCGGCCGCCGAGCACGTGCCAGTGCAGATGCATCACGGTCTGGCCCGCGGCGGCACCGGTGTTGGTGATCACGCGGAAGCCCGCCTCAAGACCCTTCGCGCGCGCGACCTCGCCCACGGCGTGCGCCATGGCCTCGAGCACATCGCCCGGCACGCCGTCGATGATGTTCTCGTAGTGCGCCTTGGGCACCACGAGCGTGTGGACGGGCGCCTGCGGGTTGAGGTCGTCGAAGGCGATGACCTTGTCGTCCTCGTACACGATGGTCGAGGGGATCTCGTGGTTGGCGATCTTGCAGAAGATGCAGTCTGACATGGTGGTTCTCCTCCCTTAGATGCTCAGCGTGTTCTCGGTCGCGGCCGCCTCGCCGGCAACGAGCGCGTCGTTGCCGTCCATATCCTTAACGAGGATCTTGACCTGCTGCTCCGCATGGTCGAGGCGCTCGCGCAGGCTCTTGACGAGCGCGACGCCGCGCGTGTAGCTCTCGAGCGACTGCTCGAGCTCGAGGTCGCCCGACTCCAGCGCACGGATGATGCGCTCGAGTTCCTGCGAGGCCTCCTTGTAGGTGAGCTCGTCGATGTTCTTGTCAGCCATAGCGTGTCCTTTCTCACCGGGGCCCGCGGGCCCCATGGGTTTCCCAATCATGTGCGCGCGGACGGAGCCCGCACGCATCCGGTGCGCTACCGCGCGCCACCGTCCCCTATCACCGCGTGCCCGCGGCGACCGTGTCCACCGTACCGGTCACGGTGCCGTCGGCAAAGCGGACGGCGATGGCGTCGCCCGGGGCGAAGGCCGCCGCACTCGTGGCGACCGCGTCTTCCCGGTAGGCGATGGCATAGCCGCGCGCGAGCACCTTGAGGGGCGAGAGCGCATCGAGCGCCGCCGCCTGCCGGGCGAGGTCCGCGTCGCGCGCCGCCGTGATGGTGCGACCCTCGCGGGCGAGGCGCTCCTGCGCCCGTGCGAGCGCCTGCTGGGGCGCGACGAGAAGCGCCGTACCCGCCGGGAAGCGCGCCGTGAGCGCATCGAGTGCCGCGCGCCAGCGCTCCTGCTGCCGCGCGAGGGCGCCCTCGAGCCGGTCGGCGCTCTGCTCGAGCTCGGCGGCGCGACGGAGCACCGTCTCGTCCGGGCGCGTGAGGCAGGGGCGCTGCGCGAGCGCACCGAGCGCGAGCCCCTCGCGCGCGAGACGCTGCTCGACGGCCCTCGTCACGCGCTCGGCAGCGCGCGCGAGGTCGGTGCGGCCCGTCCCCACCGCACCCGCCATCGCCGTCGCGAGGCGGCGCTCGCGCGTGACCAAGAGCTCGGCGAGCTCCGTCGCCGCCGGCGCCACGGACTCCGCCGCCGCCGTGGGCGTGGAGCAGCGCCTGTCGCTCACCATGTCGCAGATGGACGTGTCCGGCTCATGGCCGATGCCCGTCACCACGGGCACGGGCGAGGCGGCCACGACGCGGGCGAGCGCCTCGTCGTTGAACGTCATGAGGTCCTCGAACGAGCCGCCGCCGCGCACAAGCAGGATGCAGTCGACGGCGGGGGCGATCCGCGCCGCTCGGCCGAGGGCGTCGATGAGCTCGACCTCGGCCCCCTCCCCCTGCACCTTCGACCCCACGCAGATGAGCTCCACCAGGGGGTTGCGGCGACGCAGGGTGCGCTTGACGTCGTCGATGACGGCGCCGGAGAGCGAGGTCACCACTGCCACGCGCGTGCAGAATGCGGGGATGGGCCGCTTGCGCGCCTCGTCCATGAGGCCCTCGCGGCGAAGCTTCTCGGCGAGCGCCGCCACCTGCTGGCGCAGCAGGCCCTCCCCCACCGGCTCGAAGCGCGATATCTGAAAGCTCATCTTGCCCGTGCGCGCATAGACCTCGAACTTGCCCGTGAAGCGCATCTTGAGACCGTTTCTGAGCTCATAGGGGCTCGCCTTGTAGACGCCGCCCCAGATGATGCACTCGAGCGAGCTCGCCTCGTCCTTGATCTGGAAATAGCAGTGCCCGCGCGCGCCGTACGGCCCGCGGAAGCCCGAAACCTCGCCCAGCACGGTGATGGGCGGCAGCTCGGCGAGCGTGGCGCCGGCGAGGCCCACCGCCTGTGTGACGGTGAGGATATGCGGGTCGCGCTCGTCGCCCTCCGTCGCGCCCGGGGCGCCGGCGTCGGCAGCGTCGCGCAGCGCGGACGGGCCGTGCGAGGAGTCCCGCTCCCAGGGCAGGGGGTCTGTGGCGGCACGCGGGCGGGCGCTTTTGCCCGTCAGGTTCCATCCGGTCATGTGCCCTCCGAATCTATACGGCGGGCAGGCGCCCGCCTTGTTGGTCGCCTCTCAGTCTACCCCGTCGTGCGGACAAGGTTTCGCACGGGGGCGCTCTGGACGGGCCCGCCCCGGGAAAGCCGCACGGCGGCGCACCGATTGAACCCGTCCCCAAATGGCCGCGGAGCACCGATTGCATCCACCCCCAATTGAGGCGGTGCACAGATTGAACCCGTCCCCAAATGAGGCGCCCAAATGAGGCGTCAGAGGATCTCGATGCGGCGGTCCTTGACGGTCAGGCCCATGTTGCCCGAGAGCAGGTCGTCCAGGCGCGTCCCCACGAGCTCGAAGCGCCAGCCCTCGCGCAAGGGGCTCCGCTCGGGGTGGTCGATGTAGTCGGAGAGGTCGTCGCGCGATGCGATCATGGCCGTCGCCACGCCGGCGCGCTCGGCCACCAGGCGCAGCAGGGCGTACATGAGGTCGACGACGCTCTCGAGCTCGCTCGAGAGCGCGCGGCGGGCGTGCTGCGCGGGTGGCAGGCGGTCGGGCGGGCAGCGGCGCCCGCGGTCGATGGCCATCAAAATCGCATGCACGTCGCCCTCGGAGAGCTGCTCGGTGCCGCGGACGCCCCGCACGTCGGTCACCTCGCGCGGCAGCCGCTTAACCAGCGCGATGAGGACCTCGTCCGACATCACCCACTTGCGCGGGATGTCGAGCTTCTCCGCCCGGCCCTCGCGCCAGGCGGCGAGCTCGCGCGCGATCGCCATCTGCTTGCGGGTGCAGGAGTTGATGCGCTTGACGCGCTTGTAGGCGAGGCGCCGGTCGGTCTCGTAGTGCGCGCGCTCGGTCAGGGGACGCAGCTCGTCGAGCACCCACCACAGGCGCCCGGCGCGCTCGAGCCGCTCGCGGATGACCGCGTAGGCGCGAATGAGATAGCGCACGTCGTCCAAGGCGTACTCGATCTGCTGGTCGGTCAGCGGGCGGCGCGACCAATCGGTGAGCGACTCGGTCTTGGGGAGCGTCACGCCGCAGAACGTCTGCACCAGCCCGTTGTAGGCGATCTGCAGCCGCTCGCCCAGAAACGCGGCAGCCACCTGCGCGTCGAAGATGGGCGCGGGCAGCACGCCGAGGGCGTTGAGCAGCACCTCCATGTCCTGCGTGCAGGCATGGAACACCTTGACGGTCGAGGCATCGGTAAACAGTGCGGCCAGAGGGTCTAGGTGCCCGGCGAGGGCGATGGGGTCGATGGCGACCGATTCGTCAGGCGTGCCCACCTGGATGAGGCACAGGCGCGGGTGGAAGGTCCGCTCGCGCAGAAACTCGGTGTCGACGGCGACGGCATCGAAGGCGGCGGCCCGCGCGCAGAAGGCGGCGAGCTCGCTCTCTGTGGATATAATCATGCTCTCCTCTGGCCTCGGTATCACGTACGGTCATCCGGGTAGGATACGACAATGTAACTATACGCGCTTTGGCCTAGAACGGAAGCTCACGCATGCGTTGCCTCATCATCCACAATCTTCGGTCGGGCCCCCGCTCTGACGAGATCTTCGCGTTTGCGCATGCGCTCGCCCAAGCGGGCGACGAGGTTGTCATGCGCTTCATCGGCGACGGCATGGAGCCCGACGAGGCCACGCGCGACGCGCGCACCTTCGACCGCGTCGTCGCCTCCGGCGGGGACGGCACGGTGGCCAACGTGCTCGATTGCCTGCGCGACACGCACGTGCCCGTGCTCGTCTTCCCCTCCGGCACGGCGAACCTCTTCTTCAACAACATCGGCAACAGCCCCGAGATCGCCGCGCTCGCCGCCGCGTGCCGCGCCGGGCGCACCGTCCCCGTGGACATGGGCGAGCTCTTCTGGCTGGGCGATGACGGCCGCACCGAGCGCCACGGCTTCACCATCATCGCGGGCTCGGGCTTTGACGCCACCATCATGGAGAAGGCGGCGCCCGCCAAGCGCGACATCGGCGAGATCGCGTACTTCCTCTCGGCCCTCTCGACGCTCGAGCCCGAGGTGGCGCACTTCTCCATCGAGCACGACGGCGTGACGGAGGAGCTCGACGGCATATCGTGCATGGTGGGCAACACCGCCGTCATCCAAAACGGCATCAACCTCTTCCCCGACTGCCGCATGAACGACGGCCTGCTCGATGTCGCCATCATCGAGCCGGTGGGCCTCGTGCAGCTGCTGCCGACGGCGCTCGCCGCCGTCATCGACCCCGCGGGCAAGGGGCTCGGTCGCCCGCAGTTCACCATGTTCCAAGCGCGCGAGGTGCTCGTGCGGTGCACCCCGTCGCTCGGCATGCAGTTCGACGGCGAGCTCGTGGACAACCATGCGGGCACCTTTGGCGCGCGCGTGCTGCCGCGCTGCCTCGACCTCATCGTGGACGACCTCTCGCCGCTCGCGCACGAGGCGCAAGAGTAAGCGGGCGCGGGGGCATGGGCGCCCTGATGCGCCCGCAACAACGCGACGCGATGCAGGGGTCGCGCCCCGCAGCGCGAAACAGAACGGCAATCTTAAGGGGAATGCCGGACGGACGGCGCCCCGTGTGCTATAGTGCCCTCAACGTACAGACGGCGGCAGCGGCCGCCCGCACCTCGAAAGGAGCCACCGGATATGTTGAACGTCAACCTCGCCCTCAACAACTGGTGGTGGCGTGATGTGAACTCGGCCGGTCAACGGTGAGCCCTTCGCGCCTATAGATTTGCGCAGATACGGCCCCCGGGTTGACCGGGGGCCGTTTTTGGTTTTCGCCCCCGCGACCCCACCGGCCCCGTTCGCATCACGCGCCTCCACCCCGCTCGTCGAGCAGCCCCTCCCACACACCCCACACCCCGAAAGGTTGATTACCATGACTGAGAACACCACCCCGCGCACCACCACCGCCCAGCCCCGCACCGTCGCCTCCGTCGACCGCGGCAAACTCGACATCAAGGCCCTCGTCCTGCTCGCCGTGCTCCTCGCCGCTGGCTTCATCCTGAACTTCACGCTCGGCCGCGCCATCGGCGCCGTCTCCGGCGGCATGATCAGCCCCGAGTTCATCATCTCCGCCTTCTGCCTCACCATCCTCATCGTCCGTCCCAACCTGCTGCAGGCGCTCGTCATCGGCCTCGTCTCCGCCGCCGTCATCCAGCTCACCACGACGCTGCCCGGCGCCGACTTTGTGGCCGAGGGCATCGCCGCCGTGCTGATGGCCGCCATCGTCAACGCCGGCATGAAGACGGGCGCTAAGGGCGTCGTGCCTGTGGTGGGCACGTTTGTCTGCACGTTTGTCTCCGGCTTCATCTTTATGGTCATCCGCATGGCGCTCATGCAGTTCGACATGGCCATCGCCGCCGCCATGCTCCCCGTCGTCGCGCTCACCGCCGTCTTCAACGCCATCCTCGTGGGCGCGCTCTACCTGCCCATCAAGCACGCGCTCAAGCTCGCCGACTAGTACCGCCAGCGACCCCGACCCCTCGAGAGGACCCCATGCAGCCCACCGAACAGCCGATCATCGAGATGCGCGACGTCGCGTTCTCCTATGGGGAGGACGCCGACCGGGCGCTCGACGGCATCACGCTCACCATCGCCCCCGGCTCGTTCACGGGCATCATCGGCCCCTCGGGCGCCGGCAAGTCGACGCTCGCCGCCGTGCTCGCCGGCGCCATCCCGCACCACTTCACCGGGCAGCTCTTTGGCGCGACGCTCGTCGAGGGGCAGGACACCTGCGAGCTCACGCTCACCGATATCTCGCGCATCGTGGGCTCGGTCAACCAGGACATCGACGCGCAGATGGTCGCCTCGGTGGTGGAGGACGAGCTGCTCTTCGGCCTCGAGAACTTCGGCGTGGCGCACGAGCGCATCGACGAGACCATCACGGCGGCGCTCGATGCTGTGGGCATCGCCGACCTCCGCGACCGCGAAATCGCCACGCTCTCCGGCGGCCAGAAGCAGAAGGTCGCCATCGCGGCGATACTCGCGCTCGCCCCGCGCGTGCTCGTGCTCGACGAGCCCACGGCCGCCCTCGACCCCGTGAGCTCGCGCATGGTCTTCGACGTGCTGCGCGACCTCAACCGCGAGCGCGGCATCACGGTTATCGTCATCGAGCAGAAGGTGGCGCTCCTCTCGGAGTTCTGCGACCGGCTCCTCGTCATGAACGAGGGGCGCGTGGCGCTCGAGGGCACGCCGCACGAGGTCTTCGCGCACGCCGCCGAGCTCCGCGCCATCGGCGTCGACAGCCCGCGCGTGGCGCGCATCTCGAACAGCCTCGCCCGGCGCGGCCTCTATCCGGCGGGGACCCCGTGTCTCAACGTGGCCGAGGCGGCATCGCTCATCGCCCGCACCGTGGGCGCCGGCGCGCCTCAGGCGGGCGCGTCCGGCTCGGCCCCCGCAACCGCGCGGCGCACCGGCTCCCCCCACGCCCCCGCGCCGCGCCCGCATGCGGAGGGGGCGGAGCCCGTGGTCCGCTTCTCGGGCGTGACGTTCGCCTACCCGGGCGGCGGGGCCTCGGTCAACAACCTCGACCTCGCCGTCTACCCCGGCGAGCTCGTGGGCATCGTCGGCCAGAACGGCGCCGGCAAGACGACGGCCACCAAGCTCGTCAACGGACTTCTGCGCCCGAGCTCGGGCAGCGTGCGCATCGCCGGCGTCGACACGCGCGACGTCCCCGTGTCCGAGATCGCGCGCCACGTGGCCACGCTCTTCCAGAATCCCGACCACCAGCTCTGCAAGAACACCGTGCGCGACGAGGTCGCCTTCGGCCTCGAGCTCCAGGGCGTCCCGCGCGCCGAGGCCGTCCGCCGCGCCGAGCGCGTCATCGAGCGCTTTGGCCTGCCGGCCGACGAGGCGCCGTTCTCGCTCTCGCGCGGGCAGCGCCAGATGGTCGCCCTCGCCTCCGTCGTGGTGACCGAGCCCGCGGTCATCGTGCTCGACGAGCCCACGAGCGGGCTCGACTACCGCGAGTGCATGACCGTCATGGAGACGGTGCGCGAGATGGCCGAGCAGGGGTCCGCCGTCATCATGGTCTGCCATGACATGGAGGTCGTCTCCGACTTTGCCGAGCGGCTCGTCGTCATGGCGGACGGCTGCATCCTCGCCCGCGGCGCCACCGCCGACGTCTTCGCCGACGCCGCGCTCATGGCGCGCGCCCGCGTAACGCCGCCGCAGGTGGTGGAGCTCTCCGCCCGGCTCGCGCACGAGGTCTCCCCCGCCTTCGCCCACGAGACCGAGGTGTCCGGCATCGTCGACACCACCGTCGCGCTCGCCGGCAGCCCCGCACCCACCGCCGATCCCGAGGAGGCCCTCCGTGCTTAACGTCATCGACTACGTGCCCGGCGACACGATCCTCCACCGCCTGAACCCCGTCACCAAACTCGCCCTCGCCGCCTCGATCATCGCCGCGACGTTTCTTGCCGACGGCTACGCGGCGCTCATCGGCCTGCTGCTCCTGACGCTTCTGCTCGGCGCCTACGCGGGCAGCGCGAGCCGGCTCTTCTCGCTCGTGAAGGTGCTCGTACCCGTCTCCGCCCTCATGCTCGTGCTGCAGCTCGCCTTCGTGCGCCACGGCGAGGTGCTCTGGCTCTTCATCACCACCGACGGCCTTGTCTCGGGCACCAAGGCGTGCCTGCGCCTCGTGGGCGTGGCCCTGCCGCTCGTCCTCATGCTCACCGTCACCAAGACGACGGACCTCGCCAACGCCTGCGTGGAGAAGCTGCACGTCCCCTACCCCTACGC
This sequence comes from Candidatus Coprousia avicola, assembly GCA_018715125.1. Classification (GTDB taxonomy): domain Bacteria; phylum Actinomycetota; class Coriobacteriia; order Coriobacteriales; family Coriobacteriaceae; genus Coprousia; species Coprousia avicola. The sequence goes on from DVMF01000050.1 coordinate 29,206, forward strand.
CTTCACGTTTACGACGGCGCTGCGCTTCGTGCCCGTCTTCACGCAGGAGATGAACGCCATCATGGAGGCGCAGACGGCGCGCGGCGTGGCGTTTGACACCAAGAACCCCTTAAAGAAGCTCATGCTCATGCTGCCGGTATGCGTGCCGCTCCTCGTGACCTCGGTGGGCAAGACAGATGCGACGGCGCTCGCCGCCGAGCAGCGCGGCTTCTACCTGCGCACCCGCGCGAGCAGCTACCGGCGCTACCCCTTCTGCGCGCGCGACGCGGCCGCGGCGCTCGTCTGCGTGGCGCTCATCGCCGGCGGCATCGCGCTGTAGGGCAGACATCGCGCAGAAGAGCGCGCCACTTTTTTGCTACCATGCCGTCGAACCCCCAATTTGAGGAGACGGCATGAGCGACGGCGCAACCCTATTTCCCTTTCTCGACGATAAGATCGAGGCCCATTTTGACGAGGAGACCCGTGCGCGCATCCGCGCCGGGCTCGCGGCTGCCGCTGAGCGCCCGGTAACGCTTCGCGCCAACACGCTGCGCGCAGACCGCGACGAGGTCGCCGCCGCGCTCGACGAGGCGGGCATCGCGTGGAAGAGCGTCTCCTGGTACCCGGACGCCTTCGTGCTCGCCGACGTGCGCGAGCGCACCCTTTGGGAGCTGCCGCTCTACCAAGAGGGCAAGGTCTACCTGCAGAGCCTCTCCTCCATGCTGCCCCCGCTCGCGCTGGCGCCGCGCGCCGGGGCAGATGTCCTCGACATGTGCGCCGCACCGGGAGGCAAGACCTCCGAGCTCGCCGCCCTCGAGCCGCGGGCGCACCTCACCGCCTGCGAGATGAATGCTCCCCGCGCCGAGAAGCTTGCCTACAACCTCCAGAAGCTCGGCGTCACCGGCGTGAACATCATGCGCACGGACGCCCGCCGCCTCGATACGTTCTTCTCCTTCGACCAGATCCTGCTCGACGCGCCGTGCACCGGCACGGGCACGGTCCGTGCGGGCGACGAGCGGGCGGCGCGGCGCATCACGCCGGCACTTCTCGCCAAGGTTACCAAGGCGCAGCGGGCGCTTCTCGACCGCGCGCTCACCGTGCTCAAACCGGGCGGCACCCTCGTCTACTCCACCTGCTCGATCCTGCCCGAGGAAAACGGCGAGCAGGTCGCCTCCGCGCTCAAGCGCCACCGCGATTGCACGCTCGTCCCGCTCGCCGGCGCGCTTCCCGAGGACGCGCCGGCGCGCCCCGCAACCGCCCAGGCCGTGGCAGACGCCATCGACGCGGGCTCCATCCCCGTGCTCCCGGGCGGACCCGAGGGAACGCTCACCGTCTGCCCCACGCACGAGTTCGAGGGGTTCTATCTTGCCCTTATCCGCAAGGCGGCGCGCCCGTAGCGCAGAGCCCCACGACCCGGCGGTGATGCGGCGGGGTGGGAGTTCCCGGCAGGCACGCGCCTAGCGCCGGTGCGCCCCGTCCCGACGCCCATGCGGGGCGCCGCCGCGCAGCGCGTCGGCGGCATCGCGCGCGGCCCGGCGCTCCTCGCGCCGCGCCTTGACCGTCGAGACGGCCAGGTAGAGCCCTGCCGCAACCACGATGGCGGCAAGGACGATGATGACGGGACCTATGATCTCGGCAATGGAATCGAGCATCTGAACACCTGCTATCGAAAACCCCGCCCCGCGGGGTACACTGTGCGTTGATGTCCTCTAGCTTAGCAAACGGGCGCCGCGCGCACCGCGGCGGGAGGGGCATCGTCACAAGAAGAGGAGACGCCGCCCGCCGCCATGGCCGCACGGCGCCCCGCCTCGCCGAAAGGAGACCGGCATGTCGTTTCTCGACCTCGCCCGCGCCCGCTACTCCGAGCGCCGCTTCGCACCCGACCCCATCGAACCAGAGAAGCTATCGCGCATCCTCGAGGCGGCCCGCATCGCGCCCACCGCGCGCAACCTCCAGCCCCAACGCGTCCTCGTGGTGCAGAGCCCCGAGGGCCTCGCCAAGATCGACCGCGCGACCTCCTGCCGCTTCGGCGCGCCCCTGGTGCTCGTGCTCTCCTACGACATGACGGTGGCGTCGCGCCACCCCGACGTCGTCGACTTCGGCGTGGTGGACACCGCCATCGCCGCGACGCATATGATGCTCGAGGCCCAGGAACTCGGCGTCCACAGCTGCTGGGTCGGCCTCATCGACCCGCCGGAGCTGCGCCGGCAGTTTGGCATCCCGCGCACGCAGCGCATCATCTCGATCATGCCCCTCGGCTACCCGAGCGAGCGGAGCCACCCCGCGCATCTGCATGAGGAATCCCTTCCACTCGAGCAGATGGTCGTGTGGGAGACCTACGCGGACCACTGCGGCTGATCCCCCGCGCACGGCGAAGGCGACACGAAAAAGGGCGGGCCCGCGGGCCCGCCCTTCTGCATCCGTTAGTCCGCACGCCTGTCGCCCATAAAGAACAGGGCGACGGTGCCGGGGCCCGTGTGCGCCCCGATGACCGTACCGATGTCGTAGATGGCGATCTTGCCGGCAAGCTGCGGGAACCTCTCCTCGATACCCGCGACCACGGCCTCGGCCTCGCCGCGGCAATTCGACTGCGAGAGGCAGCACTTGCCCGCGTAGGCGAGTCCGCCCTCGGCATGCTCCTCCATCATGCGCACGAGCTCGGCGATGGCGCGCTTGACGGTGCGGATCTTCTGCCGCGGAATGAGCTTGCCCTGGTAGTCCACGTTCAGCACCGGGCAGATCTTAAGGGCGTTGGCGAGCAGCGCGCTCGTGGCGGAGACGCGGCCGCCGCGCTTCAGGCAATCGAGATCCGACACGAAGAACCAATGGTTGAGGTTGAGCTTGTGCTCCTCGACCCACGCACAGGCGTCGTCATACGACATGCCGCCGTCGCGCAGGTCGGCGAGATACTCCATCAGAAGGCCGAAGCCCGCCGACGCGGCAAGGGAGTCCACCACGCACACGCGGCGCTCGGGATAGCGCTCGCGCAGCTGCTCGGCGGCGATGCAGGCGGAGTTGTACGAACCCGATATGCCCGACGAGAGCGTGAGGTGCAGGATATCCTTGCCCTCTTTGAGGAAGAGCTCCCAGAACTCCTCGTACTCGCCCACACCCACCTGCGAGGTGGTGGGCTGTGCACCGGCCTTGATCTGGTTGAAGAACGCCTCGGGCGTGATGGACGTGTAGAGATCGTCCGGATGGCTCACGCCGTCGATCGTGTAATGGAAGGGAACCCAGGCGATGTCGCGCTGCTCGAAAAACGCGCGCGGGTAATCCGCCGTGGACTCGCAGGACAACACATAACTGCAATCGCTCATGCGCACTCCTCTCCGCGACACCGGCAAGCCCGGTGACGCACATAGCCTCGAACACAGATATGATACGCGCCCGGATACGGCGCGTTGGGCTCATCCCCCATGATAGCGGAGGCGGCGTGCCCCCACCTCTCATGTTCCCTGTCGACATATATCCCAAGCAACCCTTGCGCACGCGCAACTGTGCAGAAAACGCGCTTTTCGCCGCCGGGCGCCCTCCGGCGCTTACCGAATCCTTACGGTTACCGTATAGTTGCCACCGCTAAGACATGAAACGCTTGACGCGCCGGCGCGCACCTGATGGCCGGCCGTCGCCGAGGAGAGGGAGCCCACGGTGCGCGCGACGCTCTACAAGCCCACAACGGTGCAGTTCGCCAAGTTCGCTTGCGTGGGCATCATCTCGTTTGTCGTCGATTGGGCCCTCCTCATCGTGCTCGTCGAGGGCTTCCGCGCCGACTACCTCCTCTCCACCACCATCTCGTTCATCGCCTCGGTCGTACTCAACTACGCGCTCAGCATGCGCTACGTCTTCGATCACCGCGACGACATGAGCCGCAAGCGCGAGTTCACGATCTTCGCCATCCTCTCGGCGGTGGGCCTGGGGCTCAACGACCTCTTTATGTTCGTGGGCGTCACGATGCTGAACATCGCCTACCAGGCCATGAAGGTCATCGCCACGTTCTGCGTCACCTGGTACAACTTCTTTACCCGCAAGAAGTTCCTCGCGGGGTAATGCCCCTCCGCCCGACGCCCCGGCGCCCCGGCGTGGAACACGACGCATCTATGGCGTCTCGCGCACTCCCCGCGATCGACACATAGCACCCCCGCCCGTGGGGACCGCGGAATCGCGCAGCGCTCATCGTTTGCGTGCCGCTCACGGTTGGCCAAATCGCGCCCAACAGGGCTATAAATAACCCCCTCTGGCCAGAAAAGCGCTTCAAATAACGACAGGACACGGGAGCAGAGGCCTCCGGCGCGCACAAACTGGCCGCACCCACCTTGGCGGCAGGACGTTTCCTGCGGAAACGCTGGTTGTGGACGGTGCCATGCGCCATCACTCCGCAGGGAAGGACCCTGGAGCGAGGGGTCAATCATTATTTCGATGCGCTTTTTGTCCATAGGGGGTTAATTATTTCGGTGAAACGGCGCCTCCGTGCGGGATGCGCGCGGCTCTCCTCCTGCGGCGGCGCTCTCCACAACTCGCCGGTGCGGCAAAACGGGGCGCGGACGCATATCGCGCGCCCGCGCCCCGCAAACTAACGTGTGCCGGGAAACCCTCCCGTCACCTACTCCTCTACGTTCACATACGTCCACACGATACTGTCGCCCGCGCTGAGCGTGTAGGCGGAGCACGCCACGCCGGGCTCGACGCCGTTGACGCTGAAGACCCATCCGCTCATGGGGCCGTGCTGGCGCTCCGCGAGGCCGCCGATCGCAGACACGTACATGCCGTAGGGCGACCCCGAAGCGGAGATGCTGATGCCCGTTTTGACAAGCGCATCGTAGACCGATGAGCCCGCTGCGAGCGATACCGTTGCGGACGAGGCGCCCGCCCCGGCAGCCGAGCCGTCGACGGTGATGGACACCGTGATGAGGTCTGCCGTGGTGCCGGACGCGGTGCCAGCTGAGCCGCCTTGCGAGGAGCCGGCAGAAGAGGTGCCGCCCTGCGCGCCGTCGTCACCATCGGTTGCGGTCTGTGCCAGCTCGATGGGCACCTCGCTGCCGTCGGGCAGCGAGGGCGGCGTGCCCGCCTCCTGATCGAAGGTCGGCCCGTCGAGGGAGGCGTACGCATCGCCCGAGATGCGGTAGCCGGTTGCTGCAGAGAGGATATCCGCAGCCGCGGCGTCTGCCGCATCGGACGGAACGGTGGCGGGGTCGAGGGTCAGGGCCAAAAGCACCGTCTGATCCGCATCCTCGGCGATCCAGGTCACCCGGCTGATGGCGGAATCCGTCTGCGCGGCCCACTGCGCGAGACCCGCCGCCCGCCGCACGGCGCGGTCGATGACTTTGGAGGCATCGGCCGCCTCGGGGTACTCCACCCAGATGCCGTCCCCGTCAACCACACAGGTGATGCCCGTGGCGTCCGAGGAAATGGCCAAGTCGCCGGGGAGCGCCGCGAGCGCCCCCTGCACGTCGTCGACGGTGATCGTCGCCGCGAGCGCGGCATCATCTTCCGCCGGCTCCTCGGCCACCGTCTGGAAGAGGTCGGAGCCGAAAAGCCCCGCGAGACCGTCTCCGGCGCCGAGGGCGATTGCCCCGGCGGCACCGACGACGATGAGCAGGACGGCGAGCGCGGCGAGCGCGGGACGGATCCAGCGGGGCGCGCGCCCCTGGTCGGTTGCAGTCATGCTACTCCTCCCCCGCGCGGCGGCGCGTGACGATAAGACCGATGATGAGGATGACGCCCGCCGCGACGGCAATGAGGAAGACGGCTGCGAGCGGGGTGCCCGAGCCCTCGATCACATCGGCGGCAGAAGATGTCGCTACCGCACCGTCCTCCCCCGCGCGGGCGAAGGCCGAGAGCAGGCTCTGGGACTCCGCGTCGGCGGCATCGGCGGCCGTGCTCGTAAGCACGATTTGCGGAACGGTGTCGCCTGCTGCCCCGTCCGTGCCGGAAGACGTACCGCCCTGCCCCGCGCCATCCGGTGTCACCGGGCCCTCGGGGTATGCCGGCGCCTCCGGGTCGGGCAGCGCCGCGCCCGCATCGATGCGGAAGAGGTGGCCGGAGTCGTTGACGTAATAGAGCGCGCCCTCGGCATCGACGGCCACGCTCGCCATGCACCAGTCGGCATAGGCTCCCGTCGGCTTATACACAAGCACCGCAGCGGTGTCGCCCAGGCGGTAGCGGTACACCGCGCCGGTCGCGGCGTTGCAGGTGAAGTAGACGTAGGTGGCATCACCCTGCACCGCGACCGTCGGCGCCGCCTTGACGTCACGGGGAAGCGAGACCCCGTTCGCAAAGCCGGTGACCTCGTGCTCGACCGTCATGGTGGCCAGGTCGATGACCGCGAGCACGCCCGTGTATCCCTCCGTGGCGCCACCTACATAGGCGCGCCCGTCGGCGATGGTGGGCGTGGAGGTCGAGCTCGCCGCAAAACGGACGCTGCCCGTGAGCGCAAGCGACCCGTCCGCCGCAACCGTGATGCGGTGGAGGGTTCCGTCCTGCGTGACGGCGTAGAGCGTCGAGGCGTCCGACGGATCGGCCACGAGCGCCGCGCGCGCGGGGGCGCCGAGCGCGAGCGTCTGCTCGTCCGCACCCGTTGCCGCGTCGAGCGAGCGCACCGTGCCCGCACCGTCGATGGCGATCACGCGATCGCCCGCGCGTACGGCACCCGTCCAGTAGTAGCCGGCGTCGCCGGAGCCGGTC
>DVMF01000051.1 GCA_018715125.1 Candidatus Coprousia avicola
GCCGCCACCGCCACCCTGTTTGGCCAGGTCCTTAAGGCCGAGGTAGATGAGGGCGAGCGAGATGCCGATGACGCCGAGGGCGATGAGCGTGAGCTGGCTGATCGCGGCCAGGCAGAAGCCGATGGCGAAGAACGGCCAGACCTCGCGGGTGGCCATCATGTTGATGACCATCGCGTAACCGACTGCGGCGATCATGCCGCCGCCGACGGCCATGCCGCCGGAAAGCCAGGGCGGCATGAGGTTGAGCGCATCGGTGACGATCTGCGGCGGAACGAAGCAGAGCACGGCCGCGGGGATGGCGATGCGCACGCCCTGCATGGCGATGGCGACGATCTGCAGGAACTCGATCGTGCGGAAGTTCCCCTTCTCCGCCGCGGCATCCATCATGTGCACGATGGGGATAGCGACCGTGCGGCAGATCATGGTGAGGAACAGACCGGCTACCGAGAGCGGAACCGCGAGCGCGATGGCGGTGTTGACGGCATCGGTGGCGTTCGTGGTGCCGCCGTCGAGGGCGAGCACCATGATGATTGCCGAGGCGACCGACGCGAGCGCCGCATCGGGAGCGATGGCTGCGCCGACGTTCGCCCAACCGAGGGCGATCATCTGCAGCGAGCCGCCGAGGAGAATGCCCTCGGGAAGATGCCCAGACACGAGGCCGATGAGCGTGCAGGCCACGAGGGGCTGATGGAACTGGAACTCATCGAGCACGCCCTCCATACCGGCGAGGAAGGCCACGATGACGATGAGCAGCACCGTGATGATCGACATGACTACCTCCTACCTAACCCTGTTGAGCAAGCTCGGCCTTGGCCTTGGCCATCATCGCGTCGAAGGACTCCGGCGAATCGGCGGGCACCTTGCGGATATCGAACGAGATGCCGCGCGCGGCGAGCGCCTCGAGCGTATCGACATCGTGCTGGTCCATCGCGATGGCGTTGGTGACGACCACCTTGCCGACGGAGTGGGCCATGGAGCCGAGATTGATGTTCTTGATGTCGACGCCGCCCTCGACGGCGGTGAGCACATCCTGCGGGTTCTCGAAGAGCAGCATGACTTTTGTCGTGCCGAAGCGCGGGTCGTGCGCCACATCGATCATCTTCTGGATGGGGATGACGTGCACCTTGACGCCCGGGGGCGCCGCCTGCACGATCATGGTCTTGCGCAGCTCGTCATGGGCGACGCCGTCTGAGACGACGATGATGCGGTCGGGGCTGACCTGCTTGGTCCAGGTCGTGGCAACCTGGCCGTGCAGAAGGCGGGTATCGACGCGGCAATGCGCGATCTTGATGTGGCCGTCGCCGAGAACGGTACCCGGCGGGATGGCCCCCGTCGGAACGGCAGGCGCCGCCGCCGCGGCGGCAGCCGGAGCTCCCGCAGGCTCAAGGCTCTCGGGCTTGACGCGCACGCCGTCGCGGGACTCCCCGATGAGCCCCGTCGCAATCTCGTGCGCGGTCGCCTCGGGGTTCATCCGCAGCGTGTAGGCGGTAATGACCATGGGGAGATTCATACCGGTGACAGCCGCCCACGTGGGATGGCCGTCGAGCAGGCCGTTGATCTGATTGAAGGGCGTTCCGCCCCACAAATCGACCAAGAACAGCACCTGCTCTTGGTCGGAGAGCGTGGCCACCTGCTCCTCGATTTGGACTCTGAGGTCGTCCGGGCCCATGCTCGGCTGCAAGCTCACGGCGACGACGTCGGGTTGGTCACCGAACACCATCGACGCTGTCTGACGAATACCGACAGACAGATCGCCGTGACTTGCGAGGACGATACCTACCATACCAACCTCCTCTGCTGACCTATAAAGGACACCTGTGACGGTTATGTGACGTCTTCACATAACCGCCATATCGAGTATACGGTAGGACCGTTGTGGAACACAAGGTTGAAATGAGTGGCAGCCACCTACGGTTACCTCGTGTTTTGTTATTTTTAGGACTTATATTTACAGTGTGTCAGCAGCAAGGTACCAAACAATTGATGCGCAAGCGGAACGCATTGGAGACACGCAGGGAACGCGAGCACCGCAAAAGGGGCGTCCCGTCAACCCGCGCGGCGCTCGTCGAGCCACGTCTGAAGGAATACGCTCGCGGCGACCATGTCGACCTTCCCGCGCATCGACCGCTCGTTCAGGCCCTGCTCGCGCAAGATCCGCTTCGCCTCGGCTGAGGAGAGCCGCTCGTCGGCAAACGCGACGGGAAGGCCGGCCGCGCGGCCGATGGCCCGGGCCTGCTCCATTACCCGCGCCGCCTGCGGCCCCTCCTCCCCCGCAAGCGTCATAGGACGGCCGCAAACGAGAATCTCGGGCTCGTAGTCCTCGAGCAGCATGCGGAAGGGGCGCGCCATTCCGATCACCTCGGATGCCGGCAGCACCTTCACAGGGGAAGCGATCCGCCCCGTGGCGTCGGATACCGCTATCCCGACACGCTTCTCACCGATATCGAGCGCCATCGCAACCATGGGGACATCCTTTCAAAAAAGGGGCGGCACCCGAAGGCGCCGCCCATAACAACCGCTACCTCAAGAGGCCTAGAGACCGAGTTCGCGCTCGGCGGCGGCAAGGGCGTCGTCGATGCCGGCAGCGTTCTTGCCTCCCGCCTGCGCCATGGTCGGACGGCCGCCGCCACCGCCACC
>DVMF01000052.1 GCA_018715125.1 Candidatus Coprousia avicola
GGTCGATGTGCGCGACGATGGAGAAGTTCCTGATGTGTGCGGTGTCTTGAGTATTCATGAGCGCCATTCTATACGAAAAGGGCCCGTCGGAAAACGGGCCCTCGGCAACGCGATGCGAAGTGCAGGTTACTTGATGGAGTTCACGAGGCTCTGCACGCCGGACTTGCGGTTGGAAGCCTGGTTCTTGTGGATGATGCCCTTGGAGGCAGCCTGGTCGAGACGCTTGTAGGCACGGGAGGCGGCAGCCTGAGCGGCGTCCTTGTCGCCCTCGGCGACGGCGGCCTGAACGTGCTTGACGAGCGTCTTGAGCTCGGAGCGGACGGCGCGGTTGCGGACGCGCGCCTTCTCAGCGGTACGGATACGCTTCTTCTGGGACTTGATGTTTGCCACTTTCGTTGGTTCCTTTCGATCTTGATCGATCAGTTCGTTATCCGGGCCTCTGAGACACGGTGAGGTCACACAAGCGGTTAGTCTAGCACAAGTGCGTGACCTGCGGAAGTGCAGATGCTATGGAATTACTGCGCCCATGTGGGGGCCCGCCGGGGCGCGGGAGGCGCGGTGCGCTTGCCCGCGATGTGGGAGATCCAGACCGTGAAGGCGACCTGCCCGTCCCGCGAGCCTTTGAGCGCCGCCTCGACGTCCACGGCCTCTGCGAGCGCGGCCTCGAGCTCCTCGAAGGTGAAGCGGCGCGCCCATCCCAGATGGTTGCGCACCTGCCAGCCCTGCAGCCCGAGCACGTGCGCGAGCTCGCGCCCCTGACCGCGCTGATCGAGCGCCTTGGCGCACATGAGCTCGCGCAGCCGTGTGCAGAGGAGCGAGAAGAGCCGCACCTCGCTTTTGGGCGGCTGCAGCCGATAGAGCTCCAGCGCCCGCGGCAGGTCGCGCGCTGCCACGGCATTGAGGAAGTCCCAGGGTTTCACCTCGGCTGTGCGCACGACCAGCCTCTCGACGTCGCCCCGCTCTATCCGCGGCGCATCGACCATCTGCGCGAGCCTCTTGAGCTCGTTGTCGAGCATGCGCGTCCCGTCGCCGGCGCGCGCGATGAGCTCCTCCGCCGCATCGAGCGAGATCTCCTTGCCGTGCCGGCGCGCCATGCCCTGCACAAGCAGGGGGAGCTCCCTGCCCTTTTTTGCCGCGCAATCGATGACGGCCTTCTTGTCGATGGCTGCGACAGCCTTGTAGAGCCGCGTGTTCTTGGCCATCTGCGCCGCGAGCATGAGCAGGACCGTGGTGGGGGCAGGGTTCTTGACGTAGGCGACGAGCCCCTCGCGAACCGGTTCGGCAAGCTTGTCGCACCCCTCGAGGATAACGAGGCGGAAGTCGGCACCCATGGGGTAGGTGTTGAGCGAGCCTGTGATATCGTCGATGTCCGGGTCCTTTGTCATATCGCGCACATCGAGGTTGAAATCGGCCATGCCGGACGCCTCGAGGCGCTTCTTCAACCTGTCGACCGCGGCCTCGCGCTTGACCTCGTCGGGGCCGACGGCGAGATAGACCGGCAGCAGGGCTGATGCAGCCATCGGAACCTCCTCACGTAGATGTAGCTGACCCATTGTACCCCGACCGAGCATCGATCGGACACGGGCGCGCAGTGGCGACGCGCGCCCCCTCTTCGTCGGGGAACAGTGTGACATCGCCCGCTTCGATGGTGCAGATAAAGGGACAGCCCACTTGTGCGAGCAGCTGCCGCGCCTCTCGGCTCGGATGCCCGTAGGCGTTGCCCTCCCCGGCGCTCGCCACGGCGAGCTCGGGCGTCAGCGCGGCGAGCATCCCCTCATCGACCGAGGCCGCAGAGCCGTGATGCCCCACCTTGAGCACATCGATGTCGCCGACGGAATCGGCATACGCATTAGCCTCATCAGCCTCGGTGTCGCCGGTCAAGAGCATGCGAAGGGCTCCCCCGGCCCCCTCATAGGTGACATCGAGCACGAGTGAATCGCCGTTCTCCTCCCCCGCCACCTCGCCATGGGGCCAGACGACCCGCGCCTCGAACCCGCCGACACGGATGACGCTTCCGAGCGCTATCTCCTCAAGGGGAGATGGACCCTCCTTCACCTCGCGCGGCGCGTCGGCGGCGGCGCCCTTAGCCACCAGCACGCGATCGACGGGAAAAGCATCGAGCACATCCGGCAGACCGCCCCAGTGGTCGCTGTCCCAATGGGTGATGACGACGGCATCCAGATGCGTGACGCGCTGGCGCGCCAGGGCGTAGCGCACCTGCTCGTCCACCCCGGCATCGACGAGGAGCGCTGAGCTGCCCTCGCGCACGAGTATCGCATCCGCCTGCCCGACATCGAGCACGGTGATCGACGCGGGCGCAAAGCGTGCCATCCAAGCCGTAGGCGCACCGAGGGCGGTGACCGTCGCAAGAGAGCCAGCGGCAAGCAGGCGCGGCTTGGGCAGGCGCCACCGGATATACGCGGCGGCGGCAAGACCGTAGGGTGCCAGGAGCAGGGGCGCTCCCACCGTGGACGGGTCCACGGTGACCGCGGCCCACGGCGGGGCCGCAAGCGCGTCGGCGACAAAGAGGGAGAGACGGCTCAGCAACAGGGCGGGAGCCCAGACGAGGGAGAGGCCCGGCAAAGCCACGGATACGACGGCCCCTATGAGGCCCGCGACGAGCAGAGCGGTCATCAAGGGACCGAGCAGCAGGTTGGCGATGGGCGCCACCAGCGAGACCTCTCCAAAGATCGGGACGGTGAGGGGTAGCGTGGCGAGCTGCGCCACCAAGGTGAGGGCGAGCGGCGACGCGACCGCGCGCGGCATGCGGCACCCCTGAAGCAGCGCCTCAGCATAGCCGAAGAGAAGATGGATGGCGGCGACGCTCACCGCGGAGAGCTGGAAGCCGAGATCGTACACGACGCCGGGCTGAACGGCCACAAGTACCATGATGGCGAGGGCAAGGCCGGAGATGCCGTGGGCACGGCGCCCGCCGACCTGCGCCGCCAGCGCAGCCGTGACCATGACGAGCGACCGCAGGGCCGATGCCGCGCACCCGGTGAAAAGGACGTAGGAACCCATGACGACGGCAAGCACGGCAGCGCGAGCGGCGGGTCCCGCCCCGATAACCCTGAGCGCGAGGATGACGAGCGCGGAGACCAGAGCGAGATGGCTCCCGGACACGGCCACGAGATGCGAGGTCCCCGTCCGCGAGAAGGATGCGTCGGCATCTGCCGCGGCAAGTTCGGTCGTCCTGCCGCACACGATACCCGCGATCAGAGCGCGGGCGGGGTCCCGATCGGGCTCGAGCGCGGAGAGCACGCGCTCGCGCACCGCATCCCACGGTGCTCGCGACAACCCCCTCTCGGGCTCGATGTGCACGGCCCGGATCGCAGCAGCCTTTCCCTCCATGAACGACCGGCGTCCCCACTCGTCATCCGCCAGGCGCTCGACGCGCCCGACGCACCGCAGGTGCTCACCCAATTCCAATACCTCATCGGTTTCGAGCGTCACGCTCACGGGAAAGCCTCCTTCGGGCCCGTACCAGCCCGCATCGATAGAGGAACCGAAGGAGGTCGTTGTCGGGTCGCCCGCGGTCACCATCGTGCCCGTTCGGACCGCTGCGCCCATGAGCGCCTCATACCCGGCGCCGCGCGATATGAGCGCTCCCGCCGAGGCAAAGGAGCCCGCGAGCGCCCCCATCACCGCCCACCGGAGCAAAGCGCGCGCGTGCGGCCCGAACCGCCCCAAGGCGGCAAACCCTGCGAGCGCGACGCAGCCGAGCGCCACCGCCGCAGCGGCAGCCGTCGCGGTGCCCGCACCGCCGGCGAACCCCCGCCATCCCAGCTCCATCAGACAGCCTGCGACCGCGAGCTCCGCAAGGGCGCCCGCCATGGAGTACGGCATCAGAGGACGGGGCGGGAGATCGCCCGCGGGGGTCGCTACAGGCATAGGCGGTCCTTCATGTTCTCGAACTTCTTCTCACCGATGCCGCTCACCCGCATCAGGTCCTCAAGTGCCGAGAAGGGGCCGTTCTGCTCGCGGTCCTCCACGATGGCCTCTGCCGTGGAGGGCCCAACGCCGGGCAGGGTATCGAGCTCATCTGCGGTGGCCGTATTGATGCTCACCAGCGGCTGCGCGCCAGCCTGGTCGCCCACGCCGCCTTCCGATACGGATGAGGAAGGCGAGGCGTCGTCCTCCCCTATCCACGGGACGTAGATCTTCATCCCGTCCGTCACCCTCATGGCGCGGTTAAGCGACGATATGTCGGCATCGGCGGCAAGCCCGCCCGCAGCATCCAGGGCGTCGGCGACGCGGGAGCCGGCATCGAGCTCAACGACGGCGGGAGATGCGACGGCGCCGGCAACGTCCACCACGACGAGCTCCCCTGCGTCCGCATCTTCGGCAGAACCTTCGGTCCCATCGCCCCTTGAAGCGGCGTCGGCGCGCCCCGCATCCTCCGTCGACCCCGCATCGGCGGCCGCCCCTCCGCGCTCGATCACGACACCGTCCCCCGCAGCCATGCCCGAACCGAGCGCGATACCGGCGCAGACAGCCGCGACAAGCGCCACGACGACGATCGTCCAGCTCACGGACCTGCCGCTGCCTCCTGCAACACGCCGCAGGACACGGTCCCGCACCGCTTTGCCCTCCCTTTGCTGCGCCATAGCAATCGCCCCCTCGGGGGCATCCTCTCATGAGGAGGCCCCTTTGGGGGCGTGGGTTCGCAAAACAGGCGCGTTAGCTGACCGCAGTCTGATGCCGATTTGACCGCCGCGCGAATCTGCATGCGCTATGCAGGCCATTTGACAAACGCGCGCGGAGTTGTTCTCAAAAAGCGAAAAAATGAAGACTACATGGAGGCGTCTCTCGGCGCGAGCGCATCGTGGCGCGCGCGCAGCATACGCGGGGGCCGATACGAGGAGCTCTCGAAGTCAACGTACTCGACAGCGTCGACGAGGCGCTCGATCATCGCCTCATGGTCGATGCACTCCCAAGCCTCATGCACCGCCTCGAGCTTGGCGTGCGTCTCGGGGCGCCGCGGCATGAACAGCGTGCAGCAGTCGGGAGCCGTCTCGCAGGAGATGTCATAGGTCCCGATCTCCTCGGCGCGCGCGATGATCTCCTGCTTGTCCGAGCCGATAAGCGGGCGGAACACGGGGATATCGACGACCTCGTTCACCGCCATGATGTTCTCGAGCGTCTGTGAGGCGACCTGACCGAGCGACTCTCCGGTGACGATCGCCTTCGCGCCCTCGATGCGGGCGATGCGCTCCGCCACGGCGTACATCACGCGGCGGTACATGATGACCCGGAGGTCCCCCGGGCACGCCAGAGAGATCTCGCGCTGGGCATCCCCGAAGGGGACGACGTACAGGCGGCCGATCTGAATGGCGGGGGCGAGCCTCTCGATGATGTCCTGGCAGAGGTACTCGCTCGTATCCGCGGTCTGCGGCCGCCCGGAGAAGTGCACCGGGACGCACACGGCTCCGCGCCGCGCGAGCATCCACGTGGCGACCGGCGAGTCGATACCCGATGAGAGCAGCGTCACGACCTTGCCGGCGCTGCCGACGGGCAAGCCTCCCACACCGCGCTCGGAACGCGCATACACGTAGACGCTGCCCTGCACCACGAGCACGTTCACGACGGCATCGGGGTCCCTCATCTGGACCTTCTTGTCGGGGAACGCCTCGCACAGCACCTCGCCGACCTGTCGGTTCAAGTCCATGGACGTCAAGGGGTAATCGGTGTTCGAGCGCTTGGCGCTCACCTTGAACGTGTGGAAGGGCTCCGCCTCGCCAAGGGCCCGCACGGCGGCGCGGCCATATTCCTCCGGATCTCGGTTCGTGTGATACGCCAGGGAGACGCGCGCCACACCCGGCACGCGGCGGATGACCTCAAAGGCCGGCTCGACGGAGGCGGCGCCCGAGAACGTAACGAGGATGTGCCCCGATATGCGCGTGACGCACGAGAGCGAAAAGGCGGCACACGCCGCCTTGATCGAGTCCATGAGGACATGCTCGAAATGAGCGCGGTTCTTACCCTTCAGGCCCACCTCATGGTAGTGGACCAGGCAGACGCGGCTGGCCATGTGCTAGGCGTCCGCGGGACGATGGCCGAGGGCATCCTCGTAGCGCTCGTGGTTATACGAGATGTCGCCGTCGACGATCTCGTCCATCGCCATGGAGATGGCATCCTCGCCGGAAAGCGCCACGGTGATGTCGTCGACATCGGTCACCGCGAGAACGCGGTTGTGCTGACCGCGGAGCATGCTGTTGATGTCGCACGCGCGCTTAGAGGCGAGCGCGGCGAGCAGGAAGCGGTTGTTATCGGTCTTATCGAGCAGATCGTCAATAGGGGGAGTGACAACAGACACGACTCTCAGTTCCCTTCGTACCTAGAGATGATGGCGGAAAGCTCGGCGGTTGCCGCGTCGAGATCGTCGTTCACCACGACCTCGTCGTACTGATCGGCCAGCGCGAGCTCCCGTTCGGCGTTTGCAAGGCGAAGTTCGATCGTCTCGGGCGTCTCGGTACCGCGGCCGATGAGGCGCGAGCGCAGCTCTGCGGCCGAGGGCGGCTTGATGAAGATGAGGACCGCATCGGCGAAGCGCTCCTTGACCGCGAGCGCGCCCTGAACATCGATTTCCAAGATGAGGGACGAGCCGGCATCGAGATTGCGCTCGACTTCGCTCACCAGCGTGCCGTAGCAGTTGCCGTGGACGTGCGCCCACTCCACAAACGCGCCCTCGTCTACGAGGCGCGCGAACGTGTCCTTATCGAGGAAATGGTAGTTCACGCCGTCGACCTCGCCGGGGCGGGGGGCGCGCGTGGTAGCCGAAACCGTCAGGCCCAGGCCCGGGCGCTCGGCGCGCACCCGCGCGACGAGCGTTCCCTTGCCGGCACCTGACGGTCCCGAGATGACGAACAATCTAGGCGTCAACGAGCTCACTTACTTGGTGAGCGCCTCGAGCAGCTGCTCGCGCTGACGCACGCCGAGGCCCTGGACGCGACGAGTGGCGGAGATGCCGAGCTCGTCCATGATCTTGGCGGCCTTAGCCTTGCCATAGCCCGGCAGGGACTCGATGAGGGTCGAGACCTTCATGCGCGAGGCGATGGGGTCCTCGGAGTTGAGGACGGAATCAAGAGAGATCTCACCCTTCTTGATCTTGTCGCGGAGCTCGGCGCGGGCGTGACGGGCCGCCGCCGCCTTCTCAAGAGCTGCCTTGCGCTGCTCGTCGGTAAGCTGAGGGAGCGCCATGTGAACCTCCAAATAGACGTGGTTACGTATACCTTTTATCTGGCATAACGCCGCATTTGCGCACGTCAGCCAATGACCGGATACATACCTTAGACGATACCCGGGTAAAGTTCAAGCAGCTACCGGCTATTTTTAGCCGGTAGCTGGGCATGCTCCATAGAACAAACGCTTAACGAGGCTCCGACCGGGCCCCGGCGAACGACAGAAATACCTTTGGCCTAGGCGTCGCGCACCAGCTCGCCGACGATCGCCTCGAAGGCCGATACCGGGTCATCTGCCCCGGTGATGGGCCTGCCGACGACAAGATGGCTCGCCCCGGCGGCGATGGCGGCGGCGGGTGTCGCCACGCGGCTCTGGTCGCCGAGCGCCGCCCCCGCCGGGCGCACGCCGGGCGTGACGATCCAGGCATCCTCACCCAGAAGTTGACGCATGGCCTGCGCCTCCTGGGGAGAGCAGACGACGCCGTCGGTGCCGTTGTCGCGCGCGAGCGCCGCGAGGCGCGCCGCCTCGTCGGTAATCGGCCCGCCGACGCCGATGGAGGCGAGCGCGGGCGCATCCATGCTCGTCAGGACCGTGATGGCGATGACCCGGGCGCGCTCGCCGCCGCACGCCTCGGCAGCCTCTCGCGCGCCCTCGCAGGCCGCGGCGAGCATCGGGCCCGCGCCCAGACCGTGCACGGTGAGAAGGTCGGCGCCGGTGGCCGCGGCGGAGCGGGCAGCACCGCGGACCTGGTGGGGTATGTCATGGAACTTGAGGTCGAGGAAGACCTTGAAACC
Source organism: Candidatus Coprousia avicola (assembly GCA_018715125.1). Classification (GTDB taxonomy): domain Bacteria; phylum Actinomycetota; class Coriobacteriia; order Coriobacteriales; family Coriobacteriaceae; genus Coprousia; species Coprousia avicola. The sequence goes on from DVMF01000052.1 coordinate 7,977, forward strand.
GCGCTCCTTGAACGCGCGCACGATGGCGGGTCCCTCGGCATAATACAGGGTCATGCCGATCTTGACCCAGCGCGCGTGCCCGGCGAAGGCGTCGGCGAGCTCGAGCGCCCGCGTGCGGTCGACATCAAGCGCGACCATGATCCGGTCGCGCGCGAGGGTCTCTAGCATTCGAACGCTCCAATCAGCTCGTTGATATCGCGCACGCCCTGGGACTCGGCCCAGGCCTCGAGCTCCGCCAGGATGCGGACGGCGGCATCGGGCTCGGGGAAGCTCGCCATGCCGACCGAGACCGCGTGGGCGCCCGCCAGGATGAACTCGGCAGCATCCTCGCCGGTCATGACGCCGCCGACGCCGCACACGGGGATATCGACCGCCTGGCATACTTCCCACACCATGCGCACGGCGATGGGATGCAGAAGCGGACCGGAGAGCCCACCGGTGGGCTTGGAGAGCTTCGAGCGCCGGGTGTGCACGTCAATCACCATGCCCGGGATGGAGTTGATGACGGTGAGGCCGTCGGCGCCCTCCGCCTCGAGCGCGCGCGCGACCTCGGGCAGGCGCACCGGCGCCATCTTGACGAGGAGGGGGCGCTTGGTCACGGGCCGGCAGGCGCGCATGACCTCGGCAGCGCCCTCAGGCGTGGAACCGGCAGCGGCACCTCCCTGATCGATGTTGGGGCAGCTTACGTTAAGCTCGAAGGCGGATGCCCACGGGCAGAGCTCCTCGAACAGCTCGAGCGCTGCGACGTACTCGGCCGTGGAGTGCCCGGCCACCTGGCAGATAACCGCCGTGCCCTTGGAGGCGAGGTCGGCGAGGAAGGCCCCGGACTCCTCCACCATGCCGCGAACGCCGGGGTTCTGCAGGCCGACGGAGTTCATCATGCCTCCACGGACCTCGGTCATGCGGGGCTTGGGGTTGCCGGGCCAGGGCTTGGCCGCGCACCCCTTGGTGGTGATGGCGCCCAGCCGGGAGACATCGAAGAAGTTCTGGAACTGCCAGCCGAACCCGAACGTACCGGATGCGGTGTTGATGGGGTTCTTGAGCTTCATGCCGGCGAAATCGACGGCCATAGATACACTGCTCACCAGACGACCTCCTTTGCATCGAAGACCGGGCCGCACATGCAGGCGCCCTTCATGCCGCTTCTCGTCTCGACCGCGCAGGTGGCGCAGGCACCGAAGCCGCAGCTCATCATGCGCTCGAGCGAAGCCTCGCAGGTAACGCCGGCTTTCAGCGCGGCGGCAGCGACCTTGGCCATCATGGGCTCGGGCCCGCAGGTGGCTACGTAGTCAAACGCATCGCCCTCGATCGCGAGCACCTGCTCGGCCGCATCGGTGCAGAAGCCGTGGTATCCGCAGGAGCCGTCATCGGTCGCGACGGAGATGACGGGCGACCCCGCTTCCTCAAAGGCGTCCTCGCCCACGAGCTGGTCTGCCGTGGCGGCACCGATGCACACGGTATAGGGGATCTCGCGGCGGGCGAGCTCGCGCGCCAGGCAGAGCACGGGAGGGACGCCGATGCCGCCCGCAACGAGAAGCGCGCGCCGGCAGCCCTCGGGGATCGACCAGCCCCTGCCGCCCGGGCCGAGCACCGTGGTCGTTTCGCCGGGCGCCATGTGCGAGAGGCGCTCCGTCCCCTCGCCCACCACGGCGTACCAGATATCTATCGTACCGGCCTCGGCATCCGCCGCCGCGAACGACAGCGGGATGCGCAGCAGGCTCATGGCGTTGCCGGGCACCGCGATGTTGACGAACTGTCCGGGGACGAGCGCGGCGGCGAGCGCCGGCGCATGGATGCGCAGGGCGAAGACGTCCCGCGCGATGGGCTCGTTTGACACGATGGTGACATCGTGCACGCGAGCGGGTGAAGGTGTGGGCATACCGCTCCCCTCTCTCGATACCAGGCCGGGCACGCGCGCGCCCGGCCCGCACATGCGTTACTGAACCGCGCCGTCCACGAGCGTGGCGACACCGCCGACGTAGACGTCGGTTGCGCGACCGGTGACGGAGACACCGTCGAAACCGCAGTTACGCGCCTTCGACGCATAGCCGTCCTCGCCCACGGTCCAGGCGATATCGGGGTCGAAGACCGTGATATCGGCAAGCGAGCCCGCCGCGATGCTCACCGGCTCGACGCCGAGGATCCTGCGCGGGTTGACGCTCATGAGCTCCACCATGCGCGCGTAGTCGATAACGCCCGGCTTGACGAGATTCGTGATGACGAGCGCAAGGGAGCACTCGATGCCCGTCATGCCGAAGGGCGCGTACTCGAACTCGCGCGCCTTCTCCCAATCGGCATGGGGCGCATGGTCGGTCACGATGGCGTCGACGGTACCGTCTGCCACGCCGGCACGTACTGCGGCGGCGTCCTCGGCCGTGCGCAACGGCGGGTTCACCTTGAGCCGCGTGTCGTAGGTTCCGTCGAAGGCCTCGTCGGTGAGGAACAGGTGGTGCGGCGCCGCCTCACACGTGACGGGCAGGCCCTCGGCCTTGGCGGCGCGGACCGCCGCGATGCCGCGCGCGGTGGAGATGTGCTGGATATGGAGCTTGGCGCCCGTGAGGCGCGCGATCTGGATGTCGCGCACGACCTGAAGCTCCTCGCCCTCCGCGGGCCAGCCGGCAAGACCGAGCCTCGTGGAGACGGGTCCCTCGTTGATCTGGCCGTCCCCGACGAGCTCCTCGTCCTGGCAGTGGCTCATGAAGACCTTGCCGAACATCTTGCCGTAGTCCATGCAACGGCGGAGCATCCCGGCGCTCTGCACGCCGCGGCCGTCGTCGGTGAAGGCGACGGCGCCGTGGGCGACCATATCGCCCATCTCGGAGATGATCTCGCCCTTAAGGCCCTTCGTCATGGCGCCGGAGGGGAACACGCGGCAGTGCCCCGCACGCTCGGCGCAGGCCCGCACGTATTCGACAACCGTGCCGTTGTCGGTGACCGGGTTGGTGTTGGGCATGGAGCACACGCCGGTCATGCCGCCCTTGGCCGCCGCCCGGGTCTCGGACTCGATCGTGCCCTTGTGCTCGAATCCGGGCTCGCGAAGGTGCACATGCATGTCCACGAGGCCGGGAACGAGGTATTTCCCCGTGAGGTCGCGCACCTCGGCGTCCGCCTGGAGCGCTTCGCCTGTGCGCGCGATGCGATCGCCCTCGATGAGAACGTCCAGAACGCCGTCGATGCCCGCGACGGGGTCGACGACGTGGGCACCCTTAAGAAGCAAGGCCATTATCGGCACCTCCCAGCAACAGATAGAGCGCGGCCATACGCACGCAGATGCCGGCGTAGACCTGGTCCAAGATGACGGAGCGCTCCGGATGGTCGGCCATATAGGAATCGAGCTCCACGCCGCGGTTGATGGGGCCGGGGTGGCAGACGATCGCCTGCGGCTTCATGAGGCGCTCGCGCGCTTCGGTGAGGCCGAAGAGCATATGGTACTCGCGCAGGCTCGGGAACGGCGCCCCCTCGAGACGCTCGCGCTGGATGCGGAGCATGTACACGACGTCGAGCTCGGGGAGCACGTCGTCCAGGTCGAAGGACACGCGGTCGGCGCCCAGGACCTCGGGGTTCGCGGGGATGAGCGTTCCGGGTGCGACCAGCGTCACCTCGGCGCCGACGATCTTGAGCGCGGGGATGAGCGAGCCGCATACGCGCGAATGCGCGATATCGCCCACGATACCGACCTTGAGGCCGGCGAGATGGCCGAAGCGCTCCCAGATCGTATAGAGGTCGAGCAGCGCCTGCGTGGGGTGACCGTGCTTGCCATCGCCCGCATCGATAACGGAGGCGGGGGTGTGCTGGGTCACGATGTAGGGCGCGCCCTCGTGCTTGTCGCGCACGACAACGAGGTCGATCTTGTAGGAGTTGAGCGTCATGACGGTGTCGATGAGGCTCTCGCCCTTAACCGTGGAGGTCGACGACCCGCCGAAGTTGAGGCTGTCGGCGGAGAGGCGCTTCTCCGCGAGCTCGAACGAGCTGCGGGTGCGCGTCGAGGGCTCGTTGAACATGTTGACGATCGTCTTGCCCTTGAGCGTGGGGACCTTCTTGATGGCGCGCTCGTTGACGGCGGAGAAGGCCTTGGCGGTCTCGAGGATCGTCATGATATCGGTATCGGAATACTCCGTGATATCGATGAGGTGCTTGTGGTTGAAGCTCATCGCGCATCACCTCCGAGCGGTGCGGAGCCGGCACGGGAGCCCTGGGAGACGTCGGTGATCTCCACGCTCGAGCGCCCGTCCACATCCTTCAGGTACAGGCGAACGTTCTCCTCGTGCGAAGACGGCACGTTCTTTCCCACGAAGTCGGGACAGATGGGGAGCTCGCGATGCCCGCGGTCCACGAGCACGGCGAGTTCTATGCGGCTGGGACGGCCCATGTCCATGAGCGCGTCGAGGGCGGCGCGGATGGTGCGGCCCGTGTACAGGACGTCGTCCACGAGCACGATGCGCTTTCCGTCGACGTCGAAGGGGATGCGCGAGGCGTGGACCTCGGGGGCGATGCTCACCCCGAAGTCATCGCGGTAGAAGCTGATGTCGAGGCTCCCGAGCGGCAAGCGAACCCCCTCGATCTCCTCGATGCGGTCGCAGAGCTCCTTGGCCAGAAGGTCGCCGCGCGTGACGATGCCCACGAGCGCGAGGTTGTCGCACCCCTCGTTTCTCTCGAGGATCTCGTGGGCGATGCGGGTCATGGCGCGGCTGATGGCGGTCTCGTCCATGATGACCGCCTTGGGTGTTTCAGCCACGGGCCCCTCCTTTCTCCTGCCGGCCCCGAAAACGGGGCACAAAAAATGTCCTGCCCACGCGCGGCAAGACATCGGCAAGATACGCCCCGAGCAAGCGGGGTGCTATGTTTCCTTGCGGTATCTCGTACACGCTTAAAGGCAAGCTAGATTATACACGTTTCTGTATCCGCTACACCGCGATTGTACGTCTCCATAGCGACGCGACCACGGGACCCAGGGCGCGGGCTACGCAGCGCCCTTGCGCCCCTTCAAAACCCCCATGCGCGAGAGGGCGTAGCGCACGCCCATGACGCGCGCGGTGTAGAGAAACTCTCTCAACAGGTACCCGTAGTACGCAAGCCCGCTGTAGGGTCGCGCCTCATAGCCCGTCAGCTCGAAGTAGCGCTTCTTGGCCCCGGCGGAAAGGTTGTCCATGCCCGCGATGATATCGGGGTCCATGCGGCGCAGGGTGGCGACGACCTTCTCGCGCACACCGGGCTCCCCCAGATGCCCGCACCCGATGGCGAGACCCACATGCCGCATGCCCATACGGTCGAGCGCCGCCTCGATCCCGGGGTCTGTCTCCCCCAGGCTATCGAGGATGTCGCGCATGTCGTTCCAACGCTCGATACCCAAAAGCGAGGTGTCTCCGCAGGTGGAGGCGCCGGGCCGGCGGTCGCGATAGCAGTAGTAGCAGTCATCGGTATACACGATGCTGCGCGCGCGGGCGAGCGTGTCGATCATGAAGGGATTGTCGACCCATCCCGCGCCGGGCACCTCGCGCAGGCGGATGCCGAACTCGTCCAAAAAGGAACGGAGGTAGAGCGCCGTCCAGATACTCGGATGGTATTGAATGAGCACGGGCGCCTCGCGCAGGGTAAAGGGCTGCCGCGGCGGTTTGACGCGACGGTAGAACGTGTTGCGGCAGAAGAGCTCCTCCGGCGTATCCGGATCCTGGATGCGCCAGTACGCCGACTTCACCACGTCGGGAAGCTCGCCAAAGGAAGACGCGAACGCAAAGAGGCGGTCGTACATGTGGGGTTTCGCGAAGTCATCGGGCTCCATGATGGCCACATAGGTGCCCCTCGACGCGGCGATGCCCCGGTTGACCGAGGCTCCGTACCCCTCGTTCTCCTTGTCGATGATGCGCACCCGACCGTCGCGCGCCGCATGGTCGCGCATGATGGCGAGCGAGCCGTCGGTCGACCCGTCGTTCACGCAGATGATCTCAAGCGCCACCTCGTCGTTATCCTCGACGCTCAGGAGGCACTGGTCGAGATACTCCTCGACGTTGTAGACGGGAATGATGACCGATACGTCCACGGCGGCACCCTACGAGAACTGGTTGCGGTACGCCTGGCAGACCTCTTCGACCAGTCCGTCCATGCGCAGGTCGCCCTTTTCGATCCATACGGCGCGGCGGCAGATGCGCTCGACCTGCTCGATGGAATGGCTCACGAACAGAACGGTCACGTCGCCGGACTCGATGAAATGCTTGATGCGATCCTCGCACTTCTGCTGGAAGAAGACGTCGCCCACCGAGAGGGTCTCGTCCACGATGAGGATGTCCGGCTCGGTGATGGTGGCGATGGCGAAGGCGATGCGCGCGACCATACCGCTGGAGTAGTTCTTGAGGGGCATGTCGACGAACTCGCGCAGCTCGGCGAAGTCGACGATCTCGTCGAACTTCTCGTCGATGAACTCACGGCGATACCCCAGAAGCGAGCCGTTGAGGTAAATGTTCTCGCGTGCGGTGAGCTCCATGTCGAAGCCGGCGCCGAGCTCGATGAGCGGCGCGATGTTGCCGCGCACCGTGCAGGTGCCCTCACTCGGCTCGAGCACGCCCGCGATGATCTTGAGCATCGTGGACTTGCCGGAGCCGTTGGTGCCCACCAAGCCCACCACATCGCCGCGCTGAACCTTGAACGAGATGTTCTTGAGGGCGCGGAACTCACTGAAGAACAGCTCGTGGCGCATGAGCTTGATGAAGTACTCCTTGAGGTTGTTGAGCTGCTCGGACGCCATGTTGAAGATCATGGTGACGTCGTCGACCTCGATAGCGTACTCCCCTGCCGAAGCAGGCTCGTTGTACTGGCGGTAGATACCGGTGGGGGTAGCCATGATGCGTCCTTAGATGTAGAGGATGAACTTGTGCTCGGTCTTGCGGAACACGAAGATGCCGATGGCGAGCATGACGACGGACCAAACAGCGCAGAGGGCCAGGATCTCGAGCGAGGGGTTCTGCTGCCAGAGCACGATATCGCGCATGAAGGTGACGAACCCGTACATGGGGTTCATCTTAACGATACCGATCGTCCAAGCGGGCGCACCGCGGTCGAGGAGCATCTGGAAGTCCCAGAACACCGGCGTCAGGTAGTTCCAGGCGGTGAGGACGACGCTCCACAGATGGATGACGTCGCGGAAGAACACGGTGGCGGCGGAGAGTATGAGGCCGATGCCGATGCAGAAGACCATGAGGAGGCCGAGGCACACGGGGAGCCAGATGAGGTGCCAGGTGGGCACGACGCGGAACCACAGCATGACGAATGCGACAGCGATGAGCGAGAAGGCGAAGTTGACGAGCGCGAAGAGCACCTTCTGCACGGGGAACACGAAGCGGTCGATCTTGACCTTCTTGAGGAGCGGCGCCGCCTCGAGAATGGAGGTGACGGCCTTGCTCGTGGAATCGCTCATGAGCGAGTAGGTGATGTTGCCGAGAATGAGGTAGAGCGGGAAATGCTCGATGTTGGAGCCGAGGAGCGTCGAGAACACCACGCTCATGACGACCATCATGAGAAGCGGGTTGAGCACGCTCCAGGCAACGCCGAGGAAACTCCGACGGTACTTGATCTTAAAATCCTTGGTAACGAGCTGCTTGAGGACGAAGATGTCCTTCTCAAAATCGCTGCGCGCATGCGTGGAGTAGGTGCCCTCGTTTGTGTTGGCCACGGACGGCTCCTCTTGCTTGGGGTTCGTATATGCGAGATGCATTCTAGCACACGCCAATTTTTTAAAAAATTCCCTTGCCATCCGCCACGAGTTCTGTATACTAATCCTTGTTGCTTGCGAGCAGCCACCAATTCCTCGGTAGCTCAATGGTAGAGCACGCGGCTGTTAACCGCGCTGTTGTAGGTTCGAGTCCTACCCGGGGAGCCATTGATTTTATGAGAGTCCCGTACATCATTTGTACGGGACTCTTTCATTTTCAATCAAGCTTTCCATGCCGCCCTCCCATAACGCGGCCCCAAAACCGACTATGGCAGCGTCGAGCACCGCCAGCGATCCACCGAGAGTGATAATCTGCGGCTTATAGGACAAAAAGTGTGTCCGTTTCAGGGGCGTCGACGCAGGTCGACGCCCCTTTTCCATGCGTTTAAATTCGCATGAGGGATTTAACCACTCGGACGGAAAGTGTGTCCGGGCTCATCCCGGCCCCGCAGGTAGATGGCTGAAAATCAGGCCGTTAAAATCCGATTTTCCAGGGGGATCGAGATGAAGGCGGTCAGGTGCCCCTCCTGCGGGGCTGCGATGAAGAGGAACGGGAGGACCGGCGCCGGGTCCCAGGGGTGGAGGTGCGGGGCCTGCGGGGCGTCGACCACGGTCTCGTACGACGACACGGCGGCGAGGCCCGGGGAGTTCCTGGCGTGGCTGACATCGAAGGACACCCAGCTCTCGATGCCCGGCCGGGGGCGCACGTTCAGGAGGAGGACCGCGGGGTTCTGGCGCGTCTGGCCCATGCCCGAGCCGACGGGCGAGGTCCACCGGGTGCTCTTCGTCGACGGGATCTGGCTCGCGCGCGACCTCGTGGTGCTCATCGCGCACGACGGGGGGCACGTGGTGTCGTGGTACATGGCGCAGGCGGAGGCCTCGAGGGCCTGGGAGGCGCTGATGGCGCCCGTCCCGGCGCCCGACGTGGTGGTGTGCGACGGCGGGACCGGGTTCGAGAGGGCGCGGCGGCGCGTCTGGCCGGGCACGCGGGTGCAGAGGTGCCTCTTCCACGCGTTCTCGCAGGTGAAGAGGTACACGACCTCGCGGCCGAGGCTCCAGGCGGGCAGGGAGCTCTACGCCCTCGCCGTCGAGCTCATGCACCTCGACACGCTTCGGCAGGCGGACTGGTGGGTGGAGCGCTGCATGCAGTGGTGCGGGTTCTGGGCGGACTTCCTGGAGGACGTGTCCTACGTGGACGGAAGGCGCGTCTACACCCACGAGAGGCTCAGGAAGGCGAGGTCGTCGCTCTCGCGCCTGGTGGGCGCGGGAACGCTCTTCACCTACCTGGACCCCGAGCTCGCCTCGGAGGGCCCGCTGCCGCGCACCAACAACGCCATAGAGGGAGGGGTCAACGCCCAGTTGCGCGACATGCTCAGGAACCACCGCGGCATGTCGGCCATGCGGCGCGTGAAGGCGGTCTTCTGGTGGTGCTACCTGCACACGGAGTCGCCGAGGCCGGCGCGAGAGATCCTCGCGTCAATGCCGACCGACGACGACATCGACCTCCTCTACAGGACCTACTCGGTGTCGCCGAAGAGGGAGGACGGGGGCCCGGAGTGGGGCGACCGGGTCGTGTGGGAGGAGCTCCACCACAAGGACCCGTACCCCTTCTGGCTGGACTAGGACAGGTGTTCTGTTGAGACACACTTTTTGTCCTATAAGCCTAA
>DVMF01000053.1 GCA_018715125.1 Candidatus Coprousia avicola
CCTCTTCTGCGAAGTGGACGAGCGCGGCGCGGTGGCAAGCGACAGGCGCGACCTCTCTGTCGCCATGGACCGGGTGCGCGAGAGGTTTGGGAGCTCGGCCGTCTCCTTCGGCCGGGCGCAGCGCTTCGAACGCGACCTCGTGAGGCCGGACAAGTTTCTCAATCAAAACAAACCGACCCCCTGACAGGGGGCCGAAGGACCAGTAGGGATGTGCCGCACGCCTAGGCGATGGGGACCTGAGGAGCGTCCCCCCACAGCGTTTCGAGACGATAGTAGTCGCGCGCCTCGGGCGTGAAGACGTGCACGATGACCGAGCCGTAGTCCATGAGGATCCAGGTGCGCTGGTCGCGCCCCTCAATGGAGAAGGGGTGCTCGCCGCACGTCTTGGCGACACGCTCCTCCACCTCGTCGACGACGGCATCGACCAAGCGCGCGTTCGAGGCGCTCATGATGACGAAGAAGTCGCACACGTCGGAGAGCTCCGTCAGGTCGAGTACGCGCACGTCGTCGGCCTTCTTGTCATCGCCGGCGCGCGCAGCGACGAGCGCGACCTCGCGCGCCTCGACGCCGGCTGCGGACGGCGTCGCCGCCGTGCGCTCGGGGAGAGCCTCGCCAGAAGCGTCCTCGAGCTCGTGTGCGCCAGACGCCTCTCGCGCCGCCGCGTCCCCGGTCAGAATGTCTTCGTTCATGCGTTGCCTTTCTTTGTGAGCACGTAGTGGTTGTAGATGGTTACAGCCGTAGGATACAGGTACCGGTGCGACTCGAGCACGTACACCAGCCCCTCGCTGAAGCACGTGAAGAAGAGCTCGTCCAGCGGGACCTCCCCCACCAGCCCGCGCTGGCGGTCGGCATAGTCACCGCGGCGACCGGGCTCGAGCGCGTCGGCGATAAAGACTACCATATCGAGGGGCGTCATATCGCAGGCGGCCACCGTATGGCGCGCCACGGCCTGGAATACGGCCGGCGAGAGCTCGGGGAAGAGCTTGGGCAGCTCGCAAGCGGCGACAGGGCCGTGCAGCAGGGGGACCGCGAGCGCCGGCGCCCCTTCGATGGGCACGCGGTAGCGCAGCGCCCGGGCGAGGACCTCGTCATCAGAGATCACCTTGTCCCAGTCATGGACGAGACCGGCGACGTACGCGTCGAACACGTCGACGTCATACGCGAGGGCAAGCGAAGCCGCCGTTCGAGCGACGCCGAGCGAATGCCGATGGCGTTTGGCGGCGTCGCGCATCCGGTGGGCGAGCAGGTCCTTGATGCGGGCGATGAGGGCGTTCTGCTCCGATGAGAACGCGAGCTCCCCATCGTCTATGAGCCATGTACTGTTCACGAGGGTCCCTCCCCTTCCGTCACACGGTGTAAAGCCGGTTCTTCCGCATATAGCCGATGACCGATTCGCTCGTGAGATAGCGGACGCTCTTGCCGAGGCGCACGCGGTCGCGGATATTGGTCGAGCTGATGGCGAGCGCCGGGATCTGGATGTAGCGCACATCGAAGTCGAGGCCCGATTGCGCGATGCGGGCCTGGGCCTGACTGATGTCGTAACCCGGCCGCGTGGCTGCGATGAGCGTCGCCAGGCTGGCGATGGAGGACGCATCGTGCCACGTGACGATATCGATGATGGCGTCGGCACCGGTGATGAAGTAGAGCTTCACGTTATCCGGATAATGGGCGCGCAAGAGCTTGAGCGTCTCGGCGGTATAGGTGACCCCCGAGCGGTCGATCTCGAAGCGGCTCGCATAGAAGCTGGGGTTAGCCGCGGTGGCGAGCACGGTCATCGCGTACCGGTCCTCCGCATCGGTCACCGGGCGGTCCTGCTTGAAGGCAGGATTGCCCGCCGGCATGAACAGCACGAGGTCGAGCGCGAGAGCTTCGCGCGCCTGCTCGGCCGTGACGAGATGACCGTAGTGGATGGGGTCGAACGTCCCGCCCATGATGCCGAGCCGACACTCGCGTCCCGGGTCTCCACCGATATCGGGGAGCTGGATTTCGTGTCGCGCCATAACGCCCCTCCCGCCTGGTGCCTACCGAGCGTCCGCGGCGCCGTCGACCCCGTCCTCGGTTGCAGGGCCCGCCTCGTCCGTCCCCTCAAGCATAGCATCTTCGGCCTCGTCGGCGAGCTCCTCGGCCCCCTCGAAGGTAAAGGCGCGCCCCACGATGCGCACCTCGTCGCCCGGAAGGCAGCCCGCCTTCTCGAGGGCGTCATCCACGCCCATGCGCGCGAACCGCCGCTGGAGGTAGATGACGGCCTCCTCGTTCTCCCAATCCGTCTGGACGACGAGGCGCTCCACCTGCGTTCCGACGACGCGGAACGCGCCCGGCTCCTCGCACACGACCTGGAAGCGCTTCTCTCGCGCGCGGCGGCGCCGCTCCCACGGCGCGTCAAGCGGAACGGCGGGCGCCTGCGATGCGAGTTCGCGCCTGAGCTCCGCCACCATCTCGCCGCAGGCGAGCATGAGCGTGTTGAGGCCGGCCCCCGTCACCGCCGAGACCGCGAAGAAGCGGTGCCCGTCGGCCACGGCGGCCTCCTTCAGAGCCGCCACGCGGTCCTCCATGCCGGAGACGTCGCACTTGTTCGCGACGACGATCTGCGGCCGCTCGGCGAGCTCGCGGGCATAGCGGGCAAGCTCGTCGTTGATGACGCGGTAGTCCTCGACCGGGTCGCGCCCCTCGAAGCCGCCCGTGATGTCCACGACGTGCATGATGAGCGCGGTCCGCTCGATGTGGCGGAGGAACTGGTGTCCGAGGCCCTTGCCCTCGCTCGCGCCCTCGATCAGGCCCGGGACGTCGGCGACGACGTAGGAGTACTCGCCGGCGCGCACGACGCCGAGGTTGGGGACGAGGGTGGTGAAGGGGTAATCGGCGATCTTCGGCCTCGCCGCGCTCATGCGCGCGATAAGCGAGCTCTTGCCCACGCTCGGCAGGCCGACGAGCGCCGCATCGGCCATGAGCTTCATCTCGAGCTCGATCCAATGCTCCTGAGCGGGCTCGCCGAGCTGCGCGAAGGCGGGAGCACGGCGCACCGAGGTCACGAAATGCGTGTTGCCCAGCCCACCGACGCCGCCGGGGGCGACGACGACGCGCTCGCCGTCATGCGTGAGGTCGGCGATGTCGTAGAGCACCTCCTGCGTATCGGGGTCGAGTTCCCGCACGACCGTGCCGACAGGCACCTTGAGGACAAGGTCCTCGCCGTCGCGCCCGTCCTTACGGGAGCCGCGCCCGTGGGTGCCGCGCTCGGCACGGAAATGATGCTTGTAGCGGTAGTCGATTAGGGAGGAGAGCTGGGAGGTCGCCTCGACGATGACGTCGCCGCCGCGACCGCCGTCTCCACCGTCCGGGCCGCCCTTCGGCACATGCGCCTCACGGCGGAACGACATGCAACCGGCGCCGCCGTCGCCGCCCTTGACGTTGATGCGGGAAAGGTCGGTAAACTGAGCCACGAAAATCTCGCTTTCATACAGCGAAAGACCCCCGGCTATGCGCGAGGGTCTCCCGACTATCATGCGTTATGAAGGGTGAGCTGTTACGCCTCGACAGCCTCAGCAGCGGGGATGACGCTCACGCGATGCTTGACGCCCTTGTGGTACTGAACCGTACCGTCGACGAGGGCGAACAGAGTATCGTCCTTACCACGGCCGACGTTGGCGCCGGGGTGGATGTGCGTGCCGCGCTGACGAACGAGGATATTGCCCGCCTTCACAACCTGACCGCCGAAACGCTTGCAACCAAGTCGCTGCGCGTGCGAGTCACGGCCGTTGCGGGAGGAACCGAGTCCTTTTTTGTGTGCCATGTCTGTACCTGCTCTTTCAAATTACGTAGGCAGCTTGCCTACTCGGCAGCCGGAGCCTCGGCCTCAGCGGCAGCGGCCTTCTTGGCGCGCGAGGTGGCCTGGACCTTGGTGACCTTCAGCTTGGTGAGCTGCTGACGGTGACCCTTGAGACGGCGATAGCGCTTGCGCTTCTTGAACTTGAAGACAAGCTGCTTCTCGCCCTTGAACTGATCGAGGATCTCGGCCGTGACCTTGGCCTTGGCGAGCTTGGTGGCATCGGTGACGATCTTCTTGCCGTCATTCAGGAAGATGACGGGAAGCTCGATCTTGTCGCCGACGTTGCCCTCGATCTTCTCGACGGTGATGACATCGTCGGTGGCGACTTTGTACTGCTTGCCGCCGGTGGTAACGATTGCGTACATTCTCTAGCCCTTCATGCATCTGTTAGTGCAACAGCCGGAAATATTAGCATCCGCCTGTGTCTTCGTCAACGGCGATTGTGTGCAAATTCCCTGCATACACACAAGTTAGAAAAACGGGCGCCTCTGCGCGCTGTCCGGAGCCAGGGGGTCGACGCGCGCACCCGCCTCGGTCACGCCGTACTGCGCGGTGCGCGTAACGCTCCGGACGGAGAGCACGCGGGTATCGAGAGCCCCCGAGGTGACCGGCGTATCGGGTGCGCCGGCGAGGTGGCCGTCGAGCGCCGCGAGCAGGATCTCGGGGCGCAGCGACCCCGCGTTGCTCGAGCGCGTGTGGAGCGTGAGGGCGCAGCCGTCGCCGTCGGCGTCAACCTGATAGGCGGCGAGGGTGGCACCAAGATCGAGCGCCTTCTGCTTTTTGCCGCGCCTATAGGGGATCTCGCCCTGGGCGACGAGCGCGTCGAGCGCCTCTGTCAACGCGGCGGGGTCGCAGCCGGCAAGACGGATCAGGTAATCTTGACGGGTGATAAGGAGGCCGAGCGTCTCATCGCGCATGTCGCGATAACCCGCCGCGAGCGGCGCGAGGTCATGGGGCGTCGCCGCCGTGAGCCGCGCGAGCGCCTCGGGTGCGGGGACGTACGAGGTCAGGATGACGTCGTACCACTCGTCGGTGGAGCCGGTGCCCACGGGCAGCGCCGCTGAGAACGCGATGCGCATATGGGGGGAGAACCCCTGTGTGACCGCGAAGGGCAGGCCCGCGCGACGGATGCTCCGCTCGACCGTGCGGGCGACCTCCAGGTGCCCGAGGTAGATGAGGCGCCCCGCTTTCTGGTAGCGGACTCTCAGGCGAAAGAGGGTCGGTTCGGTCTCGGTCATGCGCGTTCACCCACCAATTGATTCTCGGCACCGAGCGTGGGGCACACCCCGCAACCGGTGCAGCTCCCCCGCGTGCAGTCTTCTGTGGTCACGCCTGCAAGGGAGCGGCGCCACTCTCGCTCGAGGAAGCCGCGGGAAACGCCGGGGCTCGTGTGCTCCCAGGGCAGGCGCGCCGCAAGGTCGAACGCCTCATGGGCGGCTTCGTGCAGGTCGATGCCGGCCTCACGCGCCGCCTCCTCCCAGCGCGCGATATCGAACTGCTCCGTCCACGCGTCGAACCGCTGCCCGCGACGCCAGGCCTCGACGATGACCGGAGCGAGCGCGCGACCGCCGCGCGAGAGAACCGCCTCGATGAGCGAGGTGGCCGCGTCGTGGTAGTGCACGCGCACCGCCTTGTTCCTAACACTGTGCAGCAGGAGCTGCTGGCGGCGCCGAACCTCATCGTCATCGAGCTGCGCGCACCACTGGAACGGCGTCCACGCCTTGGGGATGAACACGGCGACCGAGATCGAGACCCCGATGCCGCCCCGCTGGCCCTTGGGCACGACTTCGCGGGCGATATCGAGCACGCGGTCGGCGAGGTTGGCGATGGCGACGATATCCTCATCCGTCTCCCCGGGGAGCCCCATCATGAAGTAGAGCTTGCAGCGCCGCCAGCCCGCCTCGAAGGCGGCACGAACCGCGCGCTCCAGGTCCTCCTCGGTGACGTTCTTGTTGATGATGTCGCGCAGGCGCTGGCTGCCCGCCTCGGGCGCGAACGTGAGGCCGCCCTTCTTCTCGCCGGCAACGGCGAGCGCCATCTCGACGCCAAACGAGTCGAGCCGCTGCGAGGGGACGGACACCTTGGTGCCGGTGCCCTCGAGTCTGCGGTTCAGGCGCGTGAGCACCTCCTTGACGCAGGAGTGATCCGTCGTGGAGAGCGAGGTGAGCGAGACCTCGTCGTACCCGGTGCGCGCGAGCCCCTGCACCACCGAGGACACGATCTGGTCGGCGGAGCGC
Organism: Candidatus Coprousia avicola; assembly: GCA_018715125.1. Classification (GTDB taxonomy): domain Bacteria; phylum Actinomycetota; class Coriobacteriia; order Coriobacteriales; family Coriobacteriaceae; genus Coprousia; species Coprousia avicola. The sequence goes on from DVMF01000053.1 coordinate 6,061, forward strand.
TCGCGCACGGGACGATAGGTGATGCCGGCCTGGCAGAAGCGGCAACCGCGTGCGCAGCCGCGCAGCACCTCCACCGAGAGGCGGTCGTGCACGAGCTCGGTGTAGGGAACGATGGACTGCGCCAAGGGGTCGGTCGCGCCGAAATCCCTCGCCACGCGCTTGTAGACGACGGGCGGCACGTCCGCGCCCTCCCGGGGAACCGTATAGCCCCACCGCGTGCAGGGCTCGTCATAGCGCACCTCGTAGAGCGACGGAACGTACGTACCGGGAACATCGGCAAGAGCGCGCAGCGTCTCGGCGCGCGACGCCCCCGCGTCGCGCAGCGCCCGATGGCGCTCGCACACCTCTACGATGGATTCCTCCCCCTCGCCGATGAGGAGGGCGTCGAAGAACGCGCAGTACGGCTCAGGGTTGTAGACGGAGGGCCCGCCGGCGACGACGATCGGGTCGTCCTCGCCTCGGTCCTCGGCAAAAAGCGGTATTCCGGCGAGGTCGAGCGCCTCGACAAAGTTGGTGACCGCCATCTCGTGCGGGATATGGAAGCCGACGATGTCGAACGACGCGACCGGCGCCGCACCCTCAAGCGACAGCAGCGGCACGCCGGCGGCGCGCATGGCGTCCGCCATGTCGACCCAGGGAAGATACCCGCGCTCGCAGGAGATGCCGGGCGTGCGGTTGAGGGCGGCGTAGAGGATGGCGATTCCCTGATTGGGCAGGCCGACCTCGTAGGTATCCGGATAGATGAGGCAGGCGCGGTACGCGGCGTCCTCATGGGAGAGGGTCCCCCACTCGTGGTCGAGGTAGCGGCTCGGTTTCTCGACATGGGCGAGCAGGGGCTCGATGTCGGCGAACCGGTTCTCATAGGGTACGCGCACGGCTACCTCCCCTGTGACGCGGCGGCAAGCGGGCCGTCCGAGGCGGAGACGCGCTCCCCCACCCGGTCGGCGGCGGCGCGCACGGAGGAGACGGCTGCCTGGACGCGCTCGTTCAGCGCGCCGTAGTCGACGTCGTGGGCGTACCAGGCCGCAAGCGCCATACCCATGCCGTATGTACCGAAGCCGCCGATGAGACCCTTGACGACGAACGCGAGGCGCGGCACCTGGCCGCATAGGGCGCGCGAGAGGGACCGCA
>DVMF01000054.1 GCA_018715125.1 Candidatus Coprousia avicola
GGGAGCGCGGCAGAATCCTGGACCGCGGGGGAGGGGGCATGCCCCCTCCCCCGCGCGGCGCGAACCCACGGAAGGGGGCTGCGCATGTACAGCAGGGAGGAGAGGGAGAGGATCCTGGCGGACTTCAGGGAGAGCGGGCTGACGGTCCGCGCCTTCTGCAGACAGCCGGGCCGCCCGAGCCACGCGTCGCTCGCGAGCTGGCTCCGGCAGGCGGACGCCGGCGCGCTCGACGTGCCCGAGCGCAGGGTGCGCGGGCGCTGCGAGCACGCCAAGCACACCCACTACCCCGAGGCCACGAGGCGCGAGGCGCTGTCGCTGCTGCGCAAGGGGATGGCGCCCGCCGCCGTCGCCCGCAGGCTCGGGGTCGCGTCCGGGGACGTCGTGTCCTCGTGGGCGCGCAGGGCCGCCGGGGGCGCTACAATGGCCCCGAGGGGGGCGGTTCGCATGGACGGGGACGCCGCGGCGGCCAGGATAGCCGAGCTGGAGGCCGAGCTGGCCGAGGAGAGGATGCGCAACGCCGCGCTCAGGGAGCTGATGCGCGACCCAAAAGCAGGAGACCCGGGGAGCCTCTCGAACTCGCGGAAGGCAGAGTTGGGCGAGAGATTGAGGAGGGGCTTCGGGTACCGCCTGAAAGACGTGCTGACCCTGTTGAGGATATCGAAGAGCTCGTACGAGTACGCGCGCGCCTCCTCCGCGAGGGCTGAGGCCCGGGCCGCGGAGGTGTCCGCGCGGGTCAGGCGCGCGTTCGAGGCATCGGGGCGGCGCTACGGCTACCGCCGCGTGCGCGCGTCGATCTCGTCGGGCGCCGACGGCGGCGCGCCCATGGGGGTCTCGGAGCGCGAGGTCCGCCGCGCGATGCGCGAGGGCGGCATGCGCCCGGCCAGGGCGCGCAGGCGCCCGGCCTGGTCGTCCTACGGGGGCGAGCCGGACGAGAGGCCCGCCAACCTGCCGCTGCGCGGGGACGGCACGCACGACTTCTCGGCCCCGGAGCCGGACCGGCTCGTGGTGACCGACGTCACCGAGTTCAAGGTCGCCGGCGGGGCGAAGGTGTACCTGTCGCCCGTGGTCGACTGCTTCGACGGGATGCCCGTCTCCTGGTCGGTCTCGCGCCGCCCGGACTCGGCGCTCGTGGACTCGTCCCTCGGGCGCTACCTGTCGGGGCTGCCCGAGGGGCACGCGCCCGTGGTCGTCCACTCCGACGGCGGCGCGACCTACCGCTCGGGCTCGTGGAAGGCGCTGTGCGAGGAGGGCGGCGCCGTCCGCTCGATGTCGCGTAGGGGCTGCTGCCCGGACAACGCCCGCATGGAGGGCTTCTTCGGGGCCCTCAAGGAGGAGCTCTACTACGGGCGCGACTGGTCGCGCGCCTCCCCGGAGGCGCTCGAGGCGGCGCTCGACGGGTACATGGAGTGGTACCGCGACGAGAGGCTGAAGCTGTTCGAGGAGGACGGCGCGAAGGTGTACGACACGATCTCGGGCCGCAGGAGGCGGCTCGGCTACGCCGTGTAGGCGGTCCAGGCTGGCTGCCGCAGCCCCTGTCCGCATTGTTGTCCAAATTAATGTCCAGAATCGATCCGCCTGTCAGACAGCAACGCGACTTGAGCGGAAACCTCTGCCCGGACGGCGGCCGCAAGCTCCTCGCACCGCTTCATCTACTCGACTAGCCTCCTATGCGCATCCCAATACGCTTCCCAGAGACCCCCATCGACCATGGACTCGAAGTCGATCTGCATCGGAGGAAATCTCCGCTCATACTCGGCTATCCTTTCGGCTCTCTCCCCGACATCTCCCACGCCCCGCGACGCGGGCGACAGCGGCGACGGCCCGAACATCCACTTCCTCCAGGGCTTGTTCCCCTTAGACTGATTGCACTTTCCACATGCGGGGACAAGGTTGTGAATCTCCGTGATGTAGCCCGTTGGGCGCTTGCCCCGTACGATGGCGTTGAGATGGTCCCACTCCGTCGCGGGGTCGCCGCAGTAGGCGCAGCGCACATCCGAGGCGTCCATGCCAAGCACCTCGAGCGCAAGGGCGATTTCCTCGTCACCCGGCATGATTGCAGGGATAATCCCGTTCACAAATGAGTTCGCGATACTCGACGTTCGGCCGGTTATCTTTACCGGTGTTGGCATCTTGAATGCATTGGAAAGAGCGCTCTTTGCCATCATTCGCCTCAGAACAAAATGGGGTTACAGCATATCTGTAGCCCCATCTACCTGCTATTATATTGCAATTACAAACATATGTTCGCTATTCCCACTCAATCATCGCAAATTTAAAATACATGCTATATCGTGCCATCTTGTTGCTCCTCTTTCAGGAAGTTCCTTGTAGAGCGAATCATTTTGTAATCGGCGAGGTGATTACAAAATGAGGTTTTTGCTTCCATTTATCTGATTCGCGACTATTCCTTGGCGATTACTTCCACTTCCATGGAGAGGGGCAATCGCAGGTGGTGCTTAATGACCACGTACGCCAACGCAGGTAGTCCGATAGACTGAGCTTCCAGGATCTTTAGTGCTGTTCTTTCTCTTTCTAGCACGAACGTTCCGTTTCGGGAAAGGGCTGTAGACCGTATATCTTTAGGAATGTCCTCTTGTCTTTCCTCTAAGTGCAAAGTTTGGTGAAACACCGTCTTTCATGGGATAATTATCAAATACTTCAGCTGCATTCTGTGTTTCTCGTTTCAGGAAAGGGGTCCCTCATGAGAAAGCGCGCTTTGATAGTGTTACTTGGTTTGTGTATGGCCCTGCTCGCGCTTCCCGCAACGGCGCATGCCGCAAATGTGGCCTCGGAGTTCGACTGGTTCTCCATATGCCCCAAGAAGGCCTACTACGTTGTGGGAGACGAAGCGGAACCCATCTTCATTGCGCAAAACAACGGGAAAGATGGCACCTGCTACTGGTACCGCAGCTCTACCGAATCAACCGAAGATGGCATCCGCTTAAGTGGAATAATCTCCGTGATATGCGGAGATGTGGCAATGGATGAATACGGCGTAATATGGAGCTATGACGGGTGGGACGGCCTCACCTACACACCCCCAACGAACACCGTGGGGGTCAACTGGTACTATTTGGATATTGTCGACGTCACCGGAGATCGAGGCATTACCAATATGGCGCGTATCGAGGTGGCGAACGAGCTGTACGACGTGTGGGTGGGAGACATACGGATTACGGACCTGAGCGCAGACGACGTGCTCGGCGACGCCGACGAGGGCGCGACGGTCACCTACGACCCGTACACGCACACGCTCAAACTCGACAACGCGAACATAACGTCGAGCGACGAGCAATATGCCATCTATGCCACGCACGATCTGACCATCGAGCTCGCAGGCACCAGCACGGTAACACTCGATGACCCATCATCAACCGATGGACCCACGTGCGGAGCCGGAGGCAGCGGCACCCCCGGGACGACCGCCGCCATCGCCTGCGAGGGATCACTCACGATGAAGAGCGCGGACGCGAGCAACCCCGGAACCTTAGAGGTGACCGACACCTCGAGTTCCTACGAGGCTGAGTCTCCCTCCGCTATTTACGCGACGGAAGACGTGACGATCCACGATGCGATTGTTTCGGCCAGCAGCAAAACCGGACGCGGTATCGCCGCCACCGATTTCGCCTCCTACGATAGCGACGTCGAAGCGCACTCCGAGAAGAAAAGCGGCCTCGAAGCGGCAAGTGCGACCATTAGCGGTGGAAGCGTTACGCTGGACTCGACGGATGGCCTCGCCATAAATGTGGCTGGCAACCTCACTGCCGTCTCTGACTGCACGTTGACGCTCAGCGGCGGCGCAGGAGCGCTCTCCGTGGCAGAGTTCGACTCCGGAGAACAGGGCTGGGACTGGTACCAGTGGGTCACCTCCCCTATCGGCATCCCCACGGCGAGCCTGAATGAAACCTATAGCCCGGCTGGTCGCACTGACACGTATCTGCGTATCGAGCCCGTAGGCACCCTGTACGAGCTCACGGTCGTCGACGGCACGGGGAGCGGCCTCTTCCTTGCCCGGAATCAGATCACCATCTCAGCCGATCCGGTCAACGGCTCGAGTCACTTCTCGCACTGGGAGGTCAACCCCTCGGGCGCCGGCATACTCGCGGACCCCTCGTCCGCCACGACTACTTTTACCATGCCTGGCACCGGGGTGACCATCACGGCGGTCTACGAGCCCCACACACTCGTGCACCACGACGCGAAAAGCCCGACCTGTATCGATACGGGCTGGGAGGCCTATGACGAGTGCGCCGTTTGCGGCTACTCAACATTCGAGGAGGTCCCCGTTATCGACCACAGCTGGGGCGAAGACGGTCACTGCACGGTATGCGGCGCGGTCGACTCTGATTTCGCCCCCGCTATCATCGCCGGTGCCAACGCCACCTGGCAGAAGGGAAGCGAGGACGGACTGTCCTTTACTTCCAACGCTGCCTTCGCTGACTTCTTAAAGGTGCAGGTAGACGGAAAAGACGTGGACGCCTCAAACTACACGGTAAAGGAGGGCAGCACTATCGTTACCTTGAATGCCTCCTATCTTGAGACCCTGTCTGCAGGCAAGCATACGCTGGCGATCGTCTCCGATACCGGCACCGCTGAAACCGAGTTCACTGTTCTAGCAGCTGAGGGCGAAGCGGCCGATAGCAAAGCCGCCAACGACGGAGACAAGGAATCGCTCGCCGAGACCGGCGACGGCTCCATGTTGCCGATAGCGGCGCTCTCCATCCTTGCCATGGTTTCCGCCGCTGCGGGCGCACTCTCCCTGAGGAGAATTCGCCTGTAGGGAGTTTCCTGACATCCATATGAGCTTCTCATTCCGCCCTGCAGGCAATCCTGCGGGGCGGTTCTTTTAGGGTGCGCTGGCACTGCGGCATGGGATTAGTTTGACGGGAAAGAGGGGTGCGTCTCGTAATGCTCTCAACGGAAATATATTATTCCAATATGATTGGAATAATACAAAAAGTATGAAATGGACGACGCTGCAATATACCTAAGAGACGAGATGGGGCTTTTCGTGACCGAGCGCGAAACGAGAGCTGCTCCCGCTTGCGAAAGTATTTACGCCTGGCGCTCAGGTCGCGCTGGTCATTCTGGCGGCCAACTTGGAGCTGTGGACGTCCGAGGAGACGGTCCAGGTCTGGGCATACGACCCGCTCGTGGCGGGAGGGAATGCGGTGGATGACGTCTCCCTCGTGCTAACGATTGCGGGCGAAGGAGACGAACGCGTCATCGGTCAGCTGAACGCGTTGTCCGAGGAGGAGCTATGGTATTGGGCATTTTGCTCGGAGAGGTTCGAAAGGCGGTGCGATATGGAATTCTCGCCAACCGATTTGCCCGTGTGCGGTCGGCGTGAGTGGGGCGGGGCGCTCGACTCGAATCAGGAAGGGCTGATGACGGGCCGGCTTGAACTTGGATCCGAATCACCCATCCGTTCGGCCGCATGGCGGATTGCCGACGAGTTCCGGTTGCTGGACGCCGGGGTGTTCTCGCGCTCCTCGGCGCTCGATGCAGGCGAGATGGGCCAGAAGAGCAAGCGATGGTGGGATGGCTCGACGTGGTATGCCGCCGGGGTGGCGGCACATGTCGCCGAGAACATGAAATGGTGGAGCCTCTCGCTGGAGGAGAAGGGCAGGGCGCGCGAGCTGGAGCGAAGCGCGGGGGACGACGTTGCGGCGCGCGAGAGGTTCCTGGCCGAGTTCCCCTTCGACCCTGCTTTCCTGGAGGGGTCGCCGAAGGGTCTTCCGGCAACGAATGGGCAGATCGAAAGCCTGGGCGACGTGCTTTCGCGCGTGAGGCGCAGAGAGCTTGCGGTGGCGTATCTCGAGGGGCTTGGTGCTCTGTCGTGCGTGGGCGATGAGCGCTCGCATGTCCTGAATGTGCTCGCCGAAGAGGCGGCGGACAAGGCCGTCGCGGCCGATGCCGACGAATGGAGGTCGTTCGTGAAGGCGGCACGT
>DVMF01000055.1 GCA_018715125.1 Candidatus Coprousia avicola
GAGTGCACCGGCTTCTACACCAGCAAGGACAAGGCTCAGGCCCACATCAACGCTGGCGCCAAGAAGGTCGTCATCTCCGCTCCCGCCGGCAACGACCTTCCCACCATCGTCTACAACGTCAACCATGAGACGCTGACGGCCGAGGACAACATCATCTCCGCCGCCTCCTGCACCACCAACTGCCTCGCCCCGATGGCCAAGGGTCTGAACGACTTCGCGCCCATCGTGTCCGGTATCATGACCACCATCCACGCCTGGACCGGCGACCAGATGCCGCTCGACGGCCCGCAGCGCAAGGGCAACAAGCGCCGCAGCCGCGCCTGCGCCGTCAACATCGTCCCCAACAGCACCGGTGCCGCCAAGGCCATCGGTCTGGTGCTCCCCGAGCTCAACGGCAAGCTCATCGGTGCCGCCCAGCGCGTCCCGACCCCGACCGGCTCCCTCACCAACCTCTACGCCGTGGTTGACAAGGTCGTCACCAAGGACGAGGTCAACGCCGCTATGAAGGCCTATGCCGAGACCATCTCCGAGACCTTCGCCTACAACGAGGTCGACATCGTCTCCACCGACATCATCGGCGAGACCCACGGCTCGATCTTCGACGCCACGCAGACCATGTGCTCCGATCTGGGCAACGGCCAGACCCTCGTGCAGGTCACCTCGTGGTACGACAACGAGAACTCCTACACCTCGCAGATGGTCCGCACCATCAAGTACTTCGAGAAGTTCGTCGCCTAAGTTGAGCTTCGCGAGCACAGCGCGATAAGCGTCTGAGAGGGGCGCGGCCTTTGGGCTTAGGTCCCAGAGCCGCGCCCCTTTTCGATGGGGCGCCCGGCGCCCTGTCGACAGATAGGTACACCCCACCAGGTAAGAAAGGTAGATGCACATGGCTTTCACCAAGAAGACCGTCCGCGACATCGATGTCGACGGTAAGCGCGTCCTCATGCGCGTTGACTTCAACGTGCCGCTGAAGGACGGCGTCGTGACCGATGACACGCGCGTGCGCGCCGCCATCCCCACGATCCAGTACCTGAAGGAGCACAACGCCAAGATCATCCTCATGAGCCACCTCGGCCGCCCCAAGGGCGACGGCCCCGAGCCCGAGCTCTCGCTCAAGCCCGCGGCTGACAAGCTCGCCGAGCTCACCGGCTATGAGGTCAAGTTCGTGGACGACACCTACGGCGAGAAGGCCAAGGCCGCCGTCGACGCCCTCGAGGCCGGCGACATCCTCGTCCTCGAGAACGTCCGCTTCGACAAGCGCGAGAAGAAGAACGACCCCGAGATCGCCAAGACCCTCGCGTCCTACGGCGACGTCTTCGTGCTCGACGCCTTCGGCACCGCGCACCGCGCCCAGGGTTCCGTGGTCGGCCCCGCCGCCTACCTGCCCGCCGTGGCCGGCTTCCTGCTCGAGAAGGAGGTCGACACCCTGACCGGTATCTTCGCTGATCCGGAGCGCCCCTTTGTCGCCATCGTCGGCGGCTCCAAGGTGTCCTCCAAGATCGGCGTGCTCGATCACCTCATCGACTCCGCCGACACCCTCATCATCGGCGGCGGCATGGCCTACACCTTCTTCCTCGCCAAGGGCTACAAGACCGTCGGCACCTCGCTCAAGGAAGAGGACTGGGTCGAGCGCGCGGCTGAGATGCTCAAGAAGGCCGAGGACAAGGGCGTGAAGATCCTGCTCCCGATCGACAACGTCGTCGCCGACCACTTCGGTGAGGACGCCGAGGGCGAGATCGTCGCCTCCGACGCGATTCCCGAGGACCGCATGGGCATGGACATCGGCCCCAAGACCGAGCAGCTCTACGCCGACGCCATCGCCGGCGCCAAGACCGTGTTCTGGAACGGCCCCATGGGCGTCTTCGAGTTCGACAACTTCAGCCACGGCACCAAGGCCGTCGCCGAGGCCGTCGCTGCCAACACCGAGTGCACCTCCATCATCGGCGGTGGCGACTCCGTGGCAGCCGTCAACAAGTTCAACCTGGCCGACAAGATGTCCTGGATCTCCACGGGTGGCGGCGCCTCCATGGAGCTCGTCGAGGGCAAGGCCCTTCCGGGAGTGGAGGCTCTGAACGATGCCGAGTAAGCGTACCCGCCTCATCGCAGGCAACTGGAAGATGAACAACGACGTGGCAGGGGCCGCGAAGCTCGCCGACGAGCTCGCCGAGGCTCTGCCCGAGGTTCCCGAGGGCGTCGAGGTCGTCGTCTGCCCGCCCGCCGTCGACCTGTCGACCGTGAACGACCGCATCCAGGCCGCTCCGATCGCTCTCGGCGGTCAGAACGTCTACTGGGAGGAGAAGGGCGCCTACACCGGCGAGACCTCCTGCGCCATGCTCAAGTCCGCGGGTGCGACCTACTGCATCATCGGCCACTCCGAGCGCCGCGATTACTTCCACGAGACGGACGAGGACGTCAACAAGAAGGCGAAGGCCCTCATGGCTGCCGGCATCGTGCCGATCAGCTGCTGCGGCGAGTCGCTTGAGGTCCGCGAGGCCGGCAAGCACGTCGAGTTCGTCGTCGACCAGATCAAGAAGGACACCGAGGGCCTCGAGATCACCGACCCCTCGAAGTACGTCATCGCCTACGAGCCCATCTGGGCCATCGGCACCGGCAAGACCGCCACGGCCGATGACGCCCAGGAGGTCTGCGGCGCCATCCGCGCCACGCTCACCGAGATCTTCGGTGAGGAGACCGCCAGCGGCATCCGCGTGCTCTACGGCGGCTCCGCCAAGCCCGAGAACATCGCCGGCTTCCTCGAGAAGGAGGACGTCGACGGCGCGCTCGTGGGCGGTGCCTCGCTCGTGGCCGACAGCTTCTCGGCCATGGTGAAGAAGGCGGCTGAGTAATGGCAGAGAACAAGCGTCATCTGCCGGCGCTCCTCGTGATCATGGACGGCTTCGGCCTCGCCCCCGCGGGTGACAACAACGCCGTCTACAAGGCCAACAAGCCGTTCCTCGACAAGCTGTGGGAGGAGTACCCCCACACCACGCTCGGCGCCTCCGGCGAGGACGTGGGCCTGCCTGAGGGCCAGATGGGCAACTCCGAGGTCGGCCATCTGAACATCGGCGCCGGCCGCATCGTGTTCCAGGAGCTCAGCCGCATCAACAACGCCATCAAGGATGGCTCCATCCAGGAGAACGAGACGCTCGCCAAGGCTATGGACGACGTCGCCAAGACCGGCGCGACCCTGCACCTTTTGGGCCTCGTCTCCCCGGGCGGCGTGCACTCCATGCAGCGCCACGGCGAGAACCTCTGCGCCATCGCCGCCATGCACGGTGTGGAGCGCGTGCGCTTCCACTGCTTCATGGACGGCCGCGACGTGGACCCGCACTCCGGTGCCGGCTACATCGAGACCCTGAAGGAGAACCTCGAGGCGCTCTCCAAGTACACCGGCGTCGATGCGCGCATCGCCACGGTGTCCGGCCGCTACTGGGCCATGGACCGCGACAACCGCTGGGAGCGCGTCGAGCGCGCCTACGATGTCGTCACCCTGCCGGCCGAGACCGAGTGCGACCCGGTCGAGGGCGTCAAGGCGTACTACGAGAAGGACGACCGCGGCGACGAGTTCGTCGAGCCCTTTGCCTGCCATAACGAGGGCGTGCACGACGGCGACGCGATGGTGTTCTTCAACTTCCGTCCTGACCGCGCCCGCGAGATGACCCGCGCCTTCACGGAGCCCGATTTCGACGGCTTCGAGCGCAAGGTCGCCCCGAAGCTCAGCCACTTCGTCACCATGACGGAGTACGATGACACGTTCAAGAACGTCGAGGTGGCCTTCCCCAAGACGTTCCCCGAGAACGTGCTCGCCGACGTCATCGCGCAGAACGGGCTCAAGCAGCTGCACACCGCCGAGACGGAGAAGTACGCCCACGTGACGTTCTTCCTGAACGGCGGCGTCGAGGAGCCGAAGGAGGCCGAGGAGCGCGTGCTCGTGCCCTCGCCCAAGGTCGCCACCTACGACCTGCAGCCCGAGATGAGCGAGCCCGAGGTCACCGAGAAGCTCGTCGAGGCCATCAACGAGGACCGCGCCGACTTCTACATCGTGAACTACGCGAACTGCGACATGGTGGGCCACACGGGTGTCTTCGACGCGGCCGTCAAGGCCGTGGAGGCTGTCGACGACGGCCTCTCGAAGGTCATCCCCGCGATCCTCGCCAAGGGCGGCTTCGCGCTCATCACGGCCGACCACGGCAACGCCGACCACATGTACGACGAGGACGCGTCGGGCGAGAAGCACCCCTTCACCGCCCACACCACCAACCGCGTGCCGTTCATCGTCGTCGACCCGGCGGCCAAGCTCACCGGCATCGAGGACGGGCGCCTGTCGGACATCGCACCGACGATGCTCACCCTCGCCGGTCTCGAGCCCTCCGCCGAGATGACCGGTCGCGTCCTCGCCGTCGAGGAGTAGCTTATTTGGGGACGGGTTCGTTTTAGCCCATCCCGATTCAAAGGGGGCAAGGCGCGGTGTCGCCTTGCCCCCGCCCCACAACGAAAGACCATCTGCTTGCAACGGCGGATGGTCTTTTGCGTATCTGGGTGCGTATCTGGGGACGGGGTCGAAGCATGCACGGCCAATGGCGGATATCTGGGGACGGGGTCGAAGCATGCTCGGCCAATGGAGAAGATCGAAGCCTATGCACGCAAGCGTGCCGGCTCCGGAGTAGTGCGCAGAGGGGGAGGTTATATGCCGAGAGAGCCGCGCGTACATGCGGAATCTGGGTTCTATCATGTCATATTGCGGGGAAACGGAAAGCAGCTGCTGTTCGAGACCGATGATGATCGCCTTTATTTTCTCAAGCTGCTGCGCGGCAAGACGCAAGGCGGCGGCGTGTCCGTACTCGCCTGGTGCCTTATGAGCAACCATATCCACCTGTTGCTGAGCGACCCGCAAGACAACTTGAGCAGCGTCATGCACGGTTTGGCAACCGCCTACTCGCGCTACTTCAACAGCGCGTCGGGGCACATTGGGGCGGTATTTCAAGGTAGGTTCACCAGCGTTCCCATCAAAAGCGACCGTCAGCTGCTCCAAGCGCTGCGCTATATCCACGACAATCCAGAGAAAGCGGGCGTTGCGCCCGCGGGGGAGTACCGTTGGAGCAGCTATGGGGAATACCTCATAGGGGCGCGGCTGGTAGACGATGGCGTGGTCCTCGACCTTATCGGTGGAAGGAGCCAATTTCCGACGTTTTGCGATGATGGGCGGTATGCGGCCTACTTTGTGCGCGCCGGGAAGCGTGTCGCCGACGAGGACGCCATGGTGCTGGCGCGAGAAGTTCTGGCAGGCGCTTCTCCGGCGGAGCTCAAGTCTCTGCCAAAAGAGCGGCGGGACGATGCGCTGCGCGCACTGCGGCGCGCCGGTCTTATGGTCAAGCAGATCGAGCGGTTGACGGGAATCGGTGCGAGCACCATCTCCCGCGTGACGGCTCG
>DVMF01000056.1 GCA_018715125.1 Candidatus Coprousia avicola
CCGATTTTTGAAGAGCTGTGGTATCGAGACCTCGGATTGTCCTCCCTCATGAATCTCGGTCTTTCTTTCAAACGCGCAAACGTTCTCCAGTCTTTGCTGTTTGCATGTGCCCACCAGAGTATGCCGGAAAAGTTTCTCGGGTTTGCAGCGGGGTTGCTATTGGGGATGGTGAGGTTGAAAACAGGGCAGATATCATTTTGTATTGTAGCCCACGGGGTGGTTAATTCGGATCTTGCCAATATTGGCGCGGCATTCATGTGTCAGGCTTTTTTAAAGGCTGGAGCTTTTACTGATACCCAAGCTTCATCGGAAGCGCTTGTTGCTCCCGGTACACTCGCTTTTGCCGGCTTATTACTATTGATCGGTTTGTTATTGATATCTCCTCTTTGGAGAAAAAGGTTATAGGTAGGGGGCTTTGCTTTGAAGCTATCAAAATACAACTGTGAAGTTGCATATGAAGATAAAGTAATTGTATCGAATTGCGCTAGCGGTGGTGCGCTGTCGCTAAACGAAAAATATGCAAGGCAGCTTTTTTCAATGAAAACGTCAGGTAATATCGTCTGTCCGGAGTTGGCGGAAGAATTAGTGAAAGGGGGCATGCTTGTAGAGGACGATTGTGACGAGTACGAAACCTTGCTTCTTAAGAGCAGAATCGCGCGATTTTCCAATTCTTTCCTTGCTCTTACCATTGCTCCCACAACAGCATGTAATTTCGCTTGCCCCTATTGCTACGAGAAAGGCCAAGCGTATGCAACCATGTCTGACGATGTTGAAGAAAGGCTATGTTCGTTTGTAAAGCAAGAATTTCCTACAATAGGTCATCTTTCCGTATCGTGGTACGGAGGAGAGCCACTGCTGGGCATTGAGAGAATTGAGACTCTTACTGCGAAACTTAAGCAGGCTATTCCAACTGAATGCGCATACTCTGCTTCGATTGTAACCAATGGCTTTCTGATGACTCCAGAAGTTGTGTCACGTTTGGCTGCATGTGAAGTCAAGTCGGCTCAAATAACGATAGACGGATCGAGAGCGAACCATGATATGCGAAGAGTTCTACATGGAGGCAAGCCGACGTACGATGCAATCGTGCGGAATATATGTGATTGTGCGGATGAAATTGGCATAACCATACGAGTGAACGTGGACAGAACAAACATCGGTGATGTTTCCGAGCTGCTCGAAGAACTTGAGAAGAACGACCTTAATCGAAAAGTCGCAATCTATCTTGCTCTGGTGGACGACATTAACGAAACATGCCCAAACGATATTCACTGCATGACCGTTCAAGAGTTCTCTTCGACTGAGACGGACTTCCTTCAGGAATTGATTCTGCGAGGGTTCTACGTTCAGCTAGTCCCAGCATGTAACTTATCAATTTGCGGTGCGGTCACACTCAATTCTTATGTTGTTGATCCAACAGGAGATTTATATAAATGCTGGGATGAGATTGGAATGAGAGAACGGCGAGTCGGCAGTGTGATGGATGGGGGCATATCCATGAACAAAAATCTGCTTCAATGGCTAAGTTATGAGCCACGGGACCAAGAGTGCGGCTCTTGTTTCGCTTTTCCAGTATGCCTAGGAGGCTGCCCGCATCACGCGCTTGAAGATAAGAGTAAATACTGCTCTACCCTACGGTATAACGCAGAGCAGCGTTTTCTTCTATCCGGGAAGTTGTATAAGCGAGCACGGGGCGGCTTTAATGTTTAGGCTTTGCATTAAGTACTTAAATAGAAACAGACTATTTTACCTGTATATTGTGGTAAATCTATTTTCGAGCATTATGATGCTTGCGCTCCCGTTTGTTACTGGGGTGGCAATAAGCCGGCTAACGGAGCCGGTTGTTGATCTGGCGGATGTGCTGCGTCCCTGCATAGCACTTTGTTTGATTGGTGTATTTCGGGCATTGTTATTGTTTATAGCGAATCGTCTGTATGTGAATGTGCAGGCTCATGCTGGATACAGACTGAACGCTGACGTTTTGGAGCACGTGCAGAAACTGCCGCAGTCGTTCTTTGCTGCTTTCGATGCGGCTTATGCCAATCAGCAGATCAACCAAGATGCTAACAATTTGCTCATTTTCGCTATTACCTCTACAGTGCAGATCACGAGTAACGCCGTTTTGCTTATAGCAATAATATGGATTGTGTTTGCACAAAATATAACGCTAGGCAGCGTTTGCGTTGCCCTCGCATTCTGCAGTGGGTTGATGTATGTCCAATTTCGGCGGCGGTTGTTTTCCAAAAGCTTTTTAATGCGCGAGCAGCAATCTAAGTTTTTTTCAGACCTTCAGGCTCAATTGGCCGATGTAGATTTCATTCGGCGTCATGCGTTGTTTAGACAATATCGAGCTCGCTTAGAAAAATCGTTTGGAAAGTTCTATCCTGCGGTACGAGACGCACAAAAAGTAAACTTCCAGTTTGATTTGAGTAATTCGATTATCGCGGCACTTGCCCACGCAGCTTTGTTTTCAGTGGGAGTATTTGAGATAGTATCGGGAGACCTGCAGGTTGGTTTTCTGGTATCAGTAATGAGCTACTATGAAAGCCTGAGCAACTCTGTGCAGTTTTTTCTAACTTGGGGAAAATCGCTGCAGGAAAATAGGGTGTGCTATGAGAGGCTTCGTCGAATCCTGGACATCAACGAGGAGGACAACGGAGAGAAAAGGATATCGTCTGTCACTAATATCGAGCTAGAAAATGTCTCGTGCTCTTGGCAAGAAGGACAACCGCTGTTGCGGAATGTGTCGGTGCGGTTCGAAAAGGGCAAGCTTTATGGCATTGTGGGGGCAAATGGATGTGGAAAGAGCACGTTATTAGACGTCCTGTTAGGGTTGGGCCCTGGGAATAATACCGGAGTCGTTCGCTATGATGGAGTGGCGCTTCAAGAGGTTGATAAATACTACTTACGAGAAAACTGCGTTGGAATAACCGAGCAGGATTCGAAGATCATATCCGATTCTCTCCTGTCGAATCTTACGTTATTTTCAACGGATTTTGACCGCGCTGCTCTTGATGAGTATTTGGATTTATTTGGTTTACGCAGCGTAGTTTGTAGCGTTTCCGACAGAACGGGGGCGCGCGACGACCAACGGGGACGTTTATCAGGTGGAGAAGAGCAGAAAATAGGCATTGTGCGACAACTCTTGCAGATGCCAGCAGTAATGCTGTTTGATGAGCCTACTTCCGCGCTGGATGCAAGGAGCCGCTCGTCGCTAACACAATTGCTTGTTAAGATGAAATCGCAAAGAATAATAATACTCGTATCTCATGATGAAGAACTTCTGAATGCATGCGATGTTGTTATTCCGTTAGATAGTTAATTATTATCCGATAAAAAGAGATGGGTTTCGTACGCCTGACATAGCAAGTATCTCGTCATTGACAATAGAATGGAATTGGGTGCTCGTTCGCTAGGCTGGAAGGTATTATGGCTAGAAGTGCGGAACACATAAGAGATTCTCTGAATAGGATGCGTCAGCTTGGCAGTGCGCTGCGCATGCTGTTCTCTGCGCTTATGATACTAACTGTGCTGCTTGCGGTTTGTGTGGTCATGATGGTTGCGCTGCAATTGATCAGGACGCAAGAGGCGGAGCTCGGTGGAATCATTTCTACGACGGGCGTTAGCTTGTACATCATTCCTGCTGTTTTGTGGCTTGCAATTGGATTATCCCTCGAAGGGATACTTCGGGATGTCAGCGACGATATTGCAAGGGGGCAGTCTCCATTTACGGAACGGCATGCAACTAAAATTGCATGGTTGGGACTGCTATTCGTAGCAAATGCAATTGTTGCCTTGTTTTACCGGGGAGATGTGGGGGTCGATTTTGGTGCCTTCTATTTCTCCTATCGGCCTAGTCCGATGGTCCTTATTCTGGCGATTGGCGATGGGATTACGGTAGACATCGGTTCGCTTCTGGTTGCTTTAGTGTGTTTTTCCGTTGCGGCTATGTGGCGATATGCTTCGCTGCTACAGACGCAGTCCGACGACCTGGTCTAAGGGGAGCCGTCGTGGATTATCTCATCATTGAGCTGGAAGCACAGCTGCTAAAGGCGGGCAAAACGAGCGCGGATCTTATTCGCGTGACAGGCCATACTCCGGCTAACATCTCTAAGCTACGCAACGGCAAAATTAAGGCCATAAGACTTAAGACCCTATTGGACATCTGCATGGAGCTAGATTGTCAACCCGGTGATCTGATTAAGCGCGTGAGCGAAGAAGAGCTGGATAACCTTGCGATTGAGCGAGCGCGTGCAAAGGTACGCTGTATGAAGGGGGACGAGACGGCGCAGCGGGTTCCTACTGCGGTGTATGCAGTAGATTTAAGTGATGAATAGTCTGTTGCACAGATGTGTCGGCTGGGCGATTATTTGTCTTCTTTCACTTAACGGCTCGCCACTCTCGATGAAACAGTATTCGCACGCACGCTCATGGGTAAAGAGCTACTCGGCGAAGAGGTTCCTTGAGCTGTTCCCGGCGCGCGGCGAGGACGTGCGGGAAAGCGGGTTAGTATAGGTTCAAATAATATAAAACCAGTTATAATAAACTGTGTTATTATAAGAAACGTAATATTTAAGAAGCTTTCACCTATCTGCCCATTGCGAGCTTCGGAGCGTCTGGTATGTCACGAACTCTTCCCTTCATCGGCCGTCAGCAAGAGCTCGAGACCCTCGAGCGAGAATGGAGGGAGGGCAACGGCTTTATCGTGGTGTATGGTAGGCGTCGCGTGGGTAAAACGCGCCTCATCAAGCGCTTCGCCGAAAACAAACGTGCCCTGTACTTTTTGGCTTCCAAAGAGGATGAAGCACTCAATCGTCAGCGCTTCGCACGCGACGTGGCGACCTTTACCGGCAACGCGCTTCTTGCCGAGGCGCGCGTTGACGACTGGCGCACCATTTTCCAAGCGCTCGCCCAAGGCGCAGGTGGCGAACCGTACCTGCTTATCATTGATGAATTTCCGTACCTGGCATCTGTCAATCCCGCCTTTCCATCCATCATGCAGTACGTGTGGGACGAGATTCTGGCGGGGACGGGGGCGACGATGGTGCTCTGCGGTTCGTCGGTGAGCATGATGTACGATAAGGTTCTCGCGCACAAGAGCCCGCTCTACGGCAGGCGGACGGCGCAGCTGAGGCTTCGTCCCCTTTCGTTCCATGAGGTCTCGGATGCATTTCCCGAGGCGACGTTCGACCAAGTTATGGAGTCATATGCCCTCACCGGGGGAATCCCAAAATACCTTGAGTTTATGACTCCGGGCTCTGATATTGAGCTTGCTATCGAGCAGAATGTCCTGTCGACTTCGGGGTTTCTGTACGAAGAGCCCCTCTTTCTACTTTCTGAAGAGGGGAGAAGTTATGGCGGAGCGCTTTCGATACTTAGTGCCGTTGCCTTGGGAAACCGCAAGACGCACGAAATCGCGACGTTTTTGAGCCGCAAGGCGACGGATCTCTCGCCATACCTCAGACAGCTGATGGAGCTGGGCCTTCTCGAACGGCAGGTGCCGTTTGATGAACGGTATCCCGAGCGAAGTAAAAACGGGCTCTATCGTGTGGCGGACAACTTCATGAGGTTCTGGTTCACCTACGTGCATCCGTTTCGCGGTGAGTTGGAGATGGGAAACATGCGGCCGAGTAAGGATGCCATGTGCAGAACCCTGCGGAGCAAGTTCGTTCCCTTTGCGTTTGAGGAGGTGAGCGCCGAGGCGTTTGGTGAGCTTTGTCGAGCAGGGGAGGTTGAGCTAACGCCAAGTCGCATCGCTGGCTACTGGAATCGCAAGGGCTCGGTCGAGCTGGACGTGTGCGCGCTCGACGCAGCGGCACCCCGAGCGTTTGCAGGGGAGTGCAAATACTACGACCGCAGGCAAGTGGGCGTGGCCGAGTGGCGAGCGCTGGTGGAAAAAGCAACGCAGGTGCCGAGCTTGCGTGAGCGGGAGGTCATCTTTGGGTTGTTTTCCCATACGGGCTTTAGCGAGGAGCTCTTGGGAATTGCCCGGGCGGATGACCGACTGGTCTTGGTGAACCACAACAAGCGCGTTGCGTAGGGGCGCCACTTTGCGCAGCAACGATCCCATATCTTCGTGCGGCACGCCGGCGGCATCGGTTGACAGCTGGGTTTGAGCGCGTTATTACTTGATACATCAACAATTGATACGTCAAGTGTGGTGAGGCGCTATGCAAGACGACAGACAGGAAGCGGCACCGACGGGCGCGTCGCAAGCGGAGGATTTCAGCAGCTACCGCATGCTGCTCTTTAGGGCGAGCCATGCTCAAAAGCAGCTGCTGCATCCCTATATGGCGCGTATCGGACTGGGTACCGGCCAGCCCAAGCTCTTAAGCTATCTTGCCGAGCATGGCTCGTGCACGGCGCGGGAGCTTGCCGATTTCTACGAGCTCGATCCGGCGGGCGTCTCTCGCATGCTCGACGCGCTCGCCCGCAAGGACTTTGTGACATTCGCTCCGCACGAGGGAGATAGGCGCTGCAAGATGGTGCAGCTTACGGCGGAGGGCGCCCGCGTCGCCCGTGCCTGGAACGCCGCCTGCAACGAGGAGGCGCACGCCATGCTCGCTGGCTTTACGCCTGAAGAGCGCGAGGCCTTTGCCGGCTTCCTGCGCCGCGCACACGCTAATCTTCGCGCGTACGGGCAACGGCTTTCGGCGTCGGCGACGGAGGGCCGCGTGGCGGGGCGCGGTGCCGCAGGCTCCGGGGCGTCATCAGACGCCGCCGCAGGGGAGGGGACCGCCCATGCATGAGATCGGACGCATCGTCTCCTATCTGGGGCACTACCGCAAAGATGCCATCCTCGGTATGCTGCTCGTGGTGATCGAGAGCGCCTTTGAGATGGTCATCCCCATCCTCATGGCGGACATCATTGACGTTGGCGTTGCCCGGCGCGACCTCGCCTACATCACCCGTCAGGGCATGCTCATGGGCGTATGCGCCATCCTCGCCCTCATCACCGGGCTTCTCTATGCGCGCTATGCCGCCCGCGCCTCGTACGGCTTGGGGGCGCACCTGCGCGCCGCTGAGTACGAGCGCGTACAGGAGTACTCGTTTGCAAACCTCGATCACTTTGAGACGTCATCGCTCATCACACGTATGACCACCGACGTAACCGTCATCCAAAACGCCCTCAACGCAGGCTTTCGCCCCATGGTGCGAGGGCCGGTGATGCTCGTCATCGGCTTTGCGCTCGCGTTTTACCTCAACGCGGAGCTCGCGCTGGTGTTTTGCGCCGTGGTGCCGGTCATGGTGATCGCCATCGTGTTGATCGTTCGCCGCGTGAGCCCGCTGTACAGCGTGCTGCAGGCCACGGTCGACAAGCTGAACGATGTGGTACAGGAGATGCTCACGGCGGTCCGCGCGGTCAAGGCCTATGTGCGCGGCGACTATGAGTGCGAGGAGTTTCGGCGCGTCAACGAGGGACTCGCCGCTACGAGCGAGCGGACGTTTCGTCTTGCGGTCTTCAACATGCCCGTACTCTACGTTTCCATGTACACGGCGACGACTCTCATCATGTGGTTTGGCGGGCAGATGATCTTGGGCGGGACCTTGGCCGTGGGCGAGCTCACGGGCTTTCTGTCGTACGTGCTTCAGATCTTGAACTCGCTCATCATGATTTCCAACGTGTTTTTGCTACTCACGCGCTCGCTCGCGAGCGTACACCGCATCTCGGAGGTGTTGGACGAAAAGATCGACCTCACCTCGCCGGAAGATGCGCTCGAGACGGTGGCCGACGGCTCGGTGCGCTTTGAGGACGTCTCGTTCAAGTACCGTGCCGACGCGGCCGAGTATGTGCTCGAGCATATCTCTCTAAACATTCCCGCCGGTACGACGGTGGGCATTCTGGGGGGCACGGGGTCGGGCAAGACTACGCTCGTGCAGCTCATCCCGCGTCTGTACGATGCGAGCGCAGGGCGGGTGCTCGTGGGCGGCCAAGACGTGCGCGCCTACGACGTGGCGGCGCTGCGCGATGCCGTGGCCATCGTGCTCCAGAAAAACGTGTTGTTCTCGGGCACCGTGCGCGAGAACCTGCGCTGGGGCAACCCCAAGGCGACCGACGAGGAGCTGCTCGAAGCATGTCGCCGGGCGCGGGTGGACGAGTTTTTGGACCGCTTGCCGGGAGGTCTCGACTACGACCTCGGGCAAGGCGGCGTCAACGTGTCCGGCGGGCAGAAGCAGCGCCTGTGCATCGCCCGTGCTCTCCTCAAGCACCCGAAGGTGGTCATTTTCGACGACTCCACGAGTGCGGTGGATATGGCCACCGACGCGCAGATTCGCGCAGCACTCGCCGAGCTCACCGGCGTAACCAAGATCATCATCGCGCAGCGCGTCAACTCGGTGGAGGACGCCGATCAGATCGTGGTGCTCGACGATGGGCGCGTCGACGCGGTGGGCACGCATGACGAGCTGCTCGCCACCTGCGAGATCTACCGCGAGATCTACACCTCGCAGCAATATGCCGCATTGGGGGACGGGGTCGTTTCACGCACCGTTGCCGCATCTGGGGACGGGGTCGATTCATGCACTTCCGTCGCCGCATGTAGCCAGGCCGTGCCGGTGCCCGTCGCCTCAGGAGCGGTACCCGCGAAGGGAGGTGAGCGCTGATGCCCGCACCCGGAAACAAGCCCAAGAACCTGCTTGCTACGCTGCGCGAGCTTCTCGCGTACCTCGGCAGGCACAAGCTGCTCTTTTTGGCGGTTGCCCTCATGGTGGCCGTCTCGGCTGTCGCCAACCTCGTCGGCACCTATATGATCCGCCCCGTGGTGGATGCGCTCGCGGCGGGCGACTACACGGCTTTTGTCAAGAACATCCTGCTTACGGCTGCCATCTACCTGGTCGGCGTGCTGGCGACCTTCGGTTACACGCAGACGATGGTGCATGCCGGGCAGAAGGTGCTCGTCGATATCCGCCGCGACCTCTTTGCCCACATCCAGACGTTGCCGCTCCGCTATTTCGATACGCGCAGCCGCGGTGACATCATGAGTTACTTCACCAACGACGTCGACACCGTGGCCGAGGCCATGAACAACAGTTTCGCCATGGTCATCCAGAGCTTCATCCAGATCGTCGGCACGCTCACCATGATCTTCATCCTTAACTGGCAGCTGTCGCTCATCGTGGTGGTGGGCTACGCCGTCATGTTTGCCTACATCTCGTTCTCCACGCGCCGGAGCCGCCGCTACTTCCAAAAGCAGCAGGCGGTCCTCGGCGAGCTCGACGGCTACGTGGAGGAGATGGTCACGGGTCAGAAGGTTGTAAAGGTATTCAACCACGAGAGCGCCAACGTGGCGACGTTTGGCGATAAGAACGAGCAGCTGCGCGTGGCGGGCACCGGGGCGCAGGCGTATGCCGCGTCGATGATTCCCGCGGTCGTCTCGATCAGCTACGTCAACTACGCCATCGTCGCCGCCGTGGGCGGCTGGATGGCCATCGCCGGGCTGACCGACGTGGGCGCGCTCGCGAGCTACCTCGTGTTTGTGCGCCAGACCGCCATGCCCATCAATCAGTTCACCCAGCAGTCGAACTTCCTGCTCTCAGCGCTCGCGGGCGCGGAGCGCGTCTTTGCTGCCATGCGTGAAAAGCCCGAGGTCGACGAGGGCCGCGTGGCGCTCGAGCAGACGGGTAAGGGCTCATGGGAGTGGCGCATCCCCGCAGGCTTGGGTGTTGGCGCCTGGGGCTCGCTTGTCGAGGTCGCCCCGGAGGAGGGGGCGGCGCCCCGGCCGGCCGCCGGTAGCGAGGACTTTGCCGCGGGGCGGACGGCCTCCGGGGATTCCGACCAGGCAGCGCCCGCGTTTGCGAAGCAGACCGCGCCCGCGGCGCTCGAGGCGGGCGCCCAGGTTGGGGCGACTGCGCGCGGCGTCGACGGGACAGTCCTCGCGGTGGGCTCGCTGCCGCTTTGCGGCGACGTGCGCTTCCATAACGTGAGCTTTGGGTACGAGCCCGGCCACGAGGTGCTCCACGACATCAACCTGTTTGCGAAGCCGGGGCAGACCATCGCGTTTGTGGGGTCGACGGGCGCCGGCAAGACGACCATCACCAACCTCATCAACCGCTTCTACGACGTGCAGACCGGCGAGATCACCTTCGACGGCATCAACGTCAAGAACATCGAGAAGGACTCGCTGCGCCGCTCGCTCGGCATCGTGCTGCAGGACACGCATCTGTTTACGGGCACCATCGCAGATAACATTCGCTTCGGCAAACTCGACGCCACCGACGAGGAGGTGCGCGCGGCGGCTCGGATCGCCAACGCGGATAGCTTCATCCGTCGCCTGCCGCGCGGGTACGACACCATGGTCACCTCGGACGGCGCGAACCTCTCCCAAGGCCAGCGCCAGCTCCTCGCCATCGCGCGCGCCGCGGTGGCCGATCCGCCGGTGCTGATCTTGGACGAGGCGACCTCCTCGATCGACACGCGCACCGAGATGCTCATCAGCCGCGGCATGAAGCAGCTCATGGAGGGGCGCACCACGTTTATGATCGCGCATCGCCTCTCCACCGTGCGCGATGCCGACGCCATCATGGTGCTCGATCACGGGCGCATCATCGAGCGCGGCACGCACGAGGAGCTCTACGCGCTCGGCGGGACCTATTGGGAACTCTGCCAGGGTCTGAAGGAGCTCGACTGACGGAGCCTCAGGGGGCTGCACTGGGGTCGCCCTGCCGGGGCATACGCAACCTTGCGGCTTGCGTATGCCCCGGCGACGTATGTATACGCAACTCAGCTGGTCGTGTATACCTTTGCGGGCTGGGTATACACGACTCTCCCGTTTGCGTATACCTGACCGACTTAGGTATACGCAAATCCGCCGTATGTGTATACCTGACCGACCTTGGTAGGCCTTGGTATACACGAATCCGCAGCTTGCGTATACTTTGCCGACTTTGGTATACGCAAATCTCCCGTTTACGTATACCTAACTGACTTGTGTATACCTAACTCCGCCCTTTCAGGCACCTGCGCATATCACGCAAGCCCAGTACCTGCGGAGATGTTTTGGCGAGATAGAAGTAACCCCCTGGTTAGGTATACACAAATCACTTAGGTATACGCAACTCGGATAGTTGTGTATACCTAGATGGCGCGGCAGCGCGTGCTGCCTTGGTGGCGCCGGCGCGTGTATGCCTGGGTGAGGGCAGCACGTGTATACCTGGGTGACGGCAGCGCCCGTGCGGATAGGCTGGGCTGGGGGCCGGCGCGGCATCGCCTCCATTTGCACCCGGATAGTTCTGATGCGAGAATAAAGCGCGAAGGTGTTGGCGCGGCGCGCAGGGGAGGGCCCATGACCGAAGAGCTCCATGACGGCTTTGGACGCGGCATTACCTACCTGCGCATCGCGGTGACCGATAAGTGCAATTTCCGCTGCGTGTACTGCATGCCGTCCGAGGGCGTGGCGCCGCGGGCGCACGACGAGCTGCTCTCTGCCGAGGAGATCGCGCGCTTTGTGCGCATCGTGGCTGCCGAGGGCGTGCGCCGCGTGCGCCTTACGGGCGGCGAGCCGCTCGTGTCGCATCGCATCCTGCCGCTCATCCGCGATATCCGGGCGATTCCCCAGATCGAGGACATCTCGCTCACCACCAACGGTGCCCTGCTGCCCAAGTTGGCGCCGGCGCTCAAGGAGGCGGGGCTCGACCGGGTGAACATCTCGCTCGATACGCTCGACCCCGCGCAATTCTCCGCCATCACGCGGCTGGGGCGTCTCGCGCAGACGCTCGACGGCATCGATGCAGCGCTCGCGTTTGGCTTTGACCCCGTCAAGGTCAACTGCGTGGTGGTGCGCCGGCTCAACCAGGATGTGTTCGAGCTCGCCAAGCTGTCGCTCGAGCGTCCCGTGCACGTGCGCTTTATCGAGTACATGCCCATCGGAAACGAGGAGACGGGTGCCGACCGCGCGCACGACGTGGCGCAGGACACCCCTTCGCGCGGATCCGCGGCGGCGGATCCCCATTGCCCCGGAGGCGTCGACGCCTCCCTGTGGGATGCAAGCGACACCGTCCCGTCCGCTGAGCTGCGCGACCGCATCTCACAGGCGGCGGTGGCAGCGGGTATCGGCGCGCTGGAGCCGGCCGGCGAGGGCACCGGCCCCGCAGGCGCCGGGCCGGCGACCTACTGGCGCTTCCCCGGTGCAGCGGGTACCGTCGGCTTCATATCCGCCATGTCCAATCACTTCTGCAGCTCGTGCAACCGTATGCGTCTTACAGCCGACGGCGCGATTCGACCGTGCCTGTTCTCAGATGCCGAGTACCGCGTGCGCGAGGCGCTGCGCTCAGGCGACGACGCGGCAGTTGCCGCTGTCTGGCACGACGCGGTGGCGCACAAGCCGCAGGAGCACCAGGCAATCGAGGGCACCGAGCGGTTCATGTCCCAGATCGGAGGATGATCGAAATGGCCGAGGCAGCCGAAAGCACCGCGTGCGAGGGTACGGCCCGCGGGCGCGATGCCTATCGCGACGAGCTCACCCACGTGGACGAGCGCGGCGACGTGCGCATGGTGGACGTTTCGGAGAAGGCGACGACCCGGCGCATCGCCATCGCCGAGGGCACCATCCTCATGCATCCCGAGACGCAGGCCATGGTGCTCGAGGACCGCGCCAAGAAGGGCGACGTGCTCGCGTGCGCGCGCGTGGCGGGCATCATGGCATCCAAGCGCACGAGCGACCTCATCCCCATGTGCCATCCGCTCATGATCACCAAGGCCAAGGTCGACATCGAGCCCATTGCTGCGCCCGCAGGAGGCGCCTTTCCGATGAGGGGCGCTGCCGACGCCCCGGCGCCGGGCGCTGCCTCGACGCCGGATGCCGTGGTGCCCGAAGGCTGGGCGCCGCCCCGCCCCGATGGCCGCGTGGGCTTTCATGTGAAGGCGACCTGCGGCGTCACCGGCGTCACCGGCATCGAGATGGAGGCGCTCACCGCGGCGAGCGTCGCCTGCCTCACCATCTATGACATGTGCAAGGCGGTCGACCGCGGGATGGAGATCGTCGACGTTCGCCTCCTGCGCAAGGAGGGCGGGCGCAGCGGCCTTTGGGAGCGCGCGTCCGCAGCCGATGCCGCGCCCGACGCCACCGACGCGCCCAGCGCTGTCGACGCGCCCGACGCTGCCGACGCGCTCGGCGGCGCCGCAACGGCGCTCGAGGGCGCTCTTGCCGCCATGGAGCCCGCGCACGAGTCTCCGCGTCCGTCGGCTCCCGCCCTTGCGTTCATCGGATACCAGAACTCCGGCAAGACGACGCTCGTCGAGAAGGTGATCGCCGTCCTCACGCGTCGCGGGCTGCGCGTAGGCACCGTCAAGCATCATGGGCACGCCGGGTTCGATATCGATGTGCCCGGTAAGGACTCGTGGCGCCATGCGCGGGCGGGCAGCCGGCACGTCGGCCTCATCTCCGCCGACCGTTACGCCGAGTATGCGGACACAGCGGCCGAACTCCCCCTCGAAGAGCTGCTTTCGCGCTATACCGACGTCGACGTGGTGCTCGTCGAGGGCTACAAGGCGGCGGGGCTGCCCAACATCGTGGTGGCGCGCGCCGGCGTGGACCGGCTGCGCGGGCGCGACTCGTGCGACCTTCTCGATGACGGCACGGTGGCCGTTGCCTGCGACGAGGCGTTTGCCGGGCTTGTTGCCGGCGCGCCCGCAATCGACATCAACGACGAGGAGTCGGTGGCCGACGCCGTGGTGCGTTTTCTGGGGTAGTGCCGCCGCGCGAGGCGACGGGAGTTGAGCGGGCAGGAGTTCGGCATGGTGTACGTCTTGATTGCGGTGGCGTCGTTTGCGGGCGGTGTGCTGCAAGGGGTGACGGGCTTTGGCGCCGGTCTGGTGCTGATGATGGCGCTGCCCGCGCTGTACCCCGTGCCCACGGCGGCCGCCCTCTCCGGTGTCATCTTCTTCGCGCTCTGCGCGTCCATGGTCTGGCGCTACCGCTCCCATCTGCGCGTGCGCGAGATCATCCCGCCGCTTGTCGTCTATATGGTGCTGAGTGGGTCGTCGGCCTACTTCTCGTCCGTCGCGCCCGACCAGGAGCTCGTCAAGCGGGCCTTCGGCATCTTCCTCATCGTGCTCTCCGCCTATTACCTGCTCGTGGCCGACCGCGCCGACGGGCATGCGATGGGCCCGGCGGCGCAGTGGTTCTGCGTGGCGGTTTCGGGGCTCTGCGACGGCCTGTTTGGCATCGGCGGCCCGCTTCTGGTGGTGTACTTTCTCGAGCGCTTCCCCCGGCGCGAGGAGCGGCTGGGGTCGCTTCAGCTGTTCTTTGCGATCAACGTGGTGTACACGACGGTCATCCGGGCGCTGGCGGGTGCGTTTCCGCCCGACCCGCTGCCGATTCTCGCGCTCGGCATCGCGGCGATCTCGGCGGGTCTCGCCCTCGCCAACGTTATCGCGCGCTACATCGACGACCGGCAGCTCCGTCGGCTCACCTATGTGCTGATCGGCATCTGCGGCGTCATGAACGTGTGGTAGCGTCGGCTGAGCGAGCGCATCCTGTGCCGGCCGCGCGCCCCGGCGCGGCGAAGGCGGGCTCCCGGCGGCTTTCGTTTGGTTTTGCTTCCGGAACCGATTCGTACGAACGGTAGCTTTTGGCCCGCGAACGGCGGGCGCTGCTGGGGCGACCCTCGCGCCCATGCATGCCGGAATGGTAAAAAGCGCCCGTTACCAGCAAGGATGAGAGCGTTCGGATGACTTCCATTTTATATGGAAGGGTTCGAAATGAAACCGCGGTTCGAGCGCTCTACTATCTAGTGTGTGCGGTCTGTGAACGGCAGGGCGCATGGGTAGCAGGAGTAAGAGAAGCGGCGCCGCCGCGCGTACGGAAAGGGGTGTGGTGATGGAGACGCAAGACATCGTGCGCTACGTCTACGACCACCCCCAGACCACGCAGGCGGAACTTGCCGAGCTGTTTGGCGTGACGGGACGGACCATCCGCGAGCATGTACGGCGCGCCAACGAGATGCTTGCCGGCGCGGCGCGCATCGAGCTCGCCCGCGGCTGCGGCTATTCGGTCGAGGTGCTCGACGAGGACCGCTTCGCGGCGTTTGGCCGGCGGATGGCGCACGACGTCTCGGCTGCCCCCTCGACCCCGCGCGAGCGCATCGGCTATCTGCTCAACGACCTGTTGGCGCGCAACGACTGGGTGACGCTCAAGGATCTCTCGGGCATTCTGTATGCGTCCAGGAGCGTGCTCTCCGGCGACCTTAAAGAGGTCGAGCGCAAGCTCGATGAGTACGGGCTCACGCTCGAGAAGCGCTCGCACTACGGCATCCGCGTGGCGGGGTCCGAGATGGCGCGCCGCCTCTGTTTGGCGTCGGTCATCATGGAGTACGGCATTCAGTCGCCCGATCCCGTGCAGACGGTCATCTCGCAGCCCACGTGGGCGGGGGAGAACGCACAGGAGCTCATCGCGCAGATATCCTCGAGCGTGGAGGACGCGTCGCAGCGGTTTGAATTCCATATCAACACCGTGGCGTACCAGAACCTCATCGTGCACATCGCCATCGCGCTTCTGCGCATCAAAGAGGGCTGCTACATCCCTATGGAGCCCACGCACCTGGAGAATCTGCGCGAGATGCGCGAGTACGCCGTTGCGCGCGAGATCGCGCGCCTTTTGGACGAGAAGCTCGGCATCGCCCTGCCCGACGAGGAGGTGGCCTACATCGCCATTCACCTTGCCGGCAAGCAGACGGTCTACAGCGCCGCAGACGATGCGGAGGGCGAGGGGCTCGTCATCTCCGACGAGGTGTGGGACGTGGTGACCGAGGTGCTCGAGCGCGTGTGGGAGACGTTCAAGTTCGACTTCCGCAACGACCTCGAGCTCCGCATGAACCTCGCGCGCCATATCGTGCCGCTCGCCGTGCGGCTGCGCTACCACATGGAGCTCAAAAACCCGCTGCTCCAAGACATTCGCTCGCGCTATCTGCTCGCGTGGACCATCGCCGTCACCGCGGCGGAGGTTATCGACGAGCACTACGGCGCGTCGCTCTCGACCGACGAGATCGGCTATATCGCGCTTGCCTTCGCCCTTGCCCTCGAGCGCCAGAAGAGCGCGCCCGTCAAGAAGAACGTGCTGGTGGTCTGCGCCTCGGGTGCGGGCTCGGCGCGCCTGCTCGAGTATCGGATGAGCCGCGAGTTTGGCGATTACCTCGACCAGATCAAGACGTGCGATGCGCTGCACCTCGGCAACGTCGATTTCTCGCACATCGATTACGTCTTCACCACGGTTCCCCTCGACCGCGCGCTCCCCGTGCCGGTGCGCGAGGTGAGCTCGTTTTTTGACGCCAAGGATGTCAACGAGGTGAAGGACCTCTTTCGGGTGGGCAACACCACGGGTGTGCTCAGCCGCCACTTTGACCGGGAGCTCTTCTTTCCGCACCTGCGCGTGCGCGAGAAAGACGACGTGCTGCGCCTGCTCTGCGCTAAGGCGGCGCGACGCCTGGGGCTCGACGACGAGGGGCGCTTTACCGAGCTCGTGTTTGCGCGCGAGACGACGACGCCGACCTCGTTTGGTAACAACATCGCCATGCCCCACCCGTTGGAGCCGGTGAGCGACGAGACGATTGTCACCGTGGGGCTTCTCGACGAGTCCGTGGCGTGGGATACGCGCGGCACGACGGTGCAGGCGGTGTTTCTGATCTCGTTCGCCCGGAACGCGCGAGGGGAGCTGCCGGAGTTCTTCGGCACGCTCGCCGATTTCCTTATCGACGAACATGCCGTGGCGCGGCTGGTCGCCGAGCAGAGCTGGGAAACGCTCATGAGGCTGCTCGCCGCGTGCGAGCTCGCCCACGGAACAGGCTAGGTGTCCGTGCCGAAGCGCACACGCGTCGCTTCGGAAGACATAGACGGGTACGGAGTGCGCGGAAGCGCGAGGAATAGCAACGGGGAGGTGAACGATATGGCAGAAGAGGAGTTCAACCAGGAGATGATCTCGTTTGGGATCGTGGCCTCCGCTGGCCAGGCGCGTTCGATGGCTTTCGAGGCGCTGGCCGAGGCGAAGAAGGGTGACTTCGACAAGGCCGACGAGCTGCTCAAGCAGGCGGAGGAGGCCGGTCTCGAGGCGCATCACGCCCAGACGCAGCTATTGGCCAAGGAGGCCTCGGGCGATCACACGCCTGTGGACGTCCTTTTGGTCCACGCTCAGGACCACCTCATGACCTCCATGCTCGCCCAGGAGCTGATCCGCGAGATCATCGAGCTTCGTCGCGAGCTTGCGACAAAATAGGCAACTGAGCATCGGGCGCTATGCCCGCATCGTGCGGGGCGGCAAGGTTCCCGCACCTCAAGAAGAGGGAGTTTTACCATGAAGGTTCTGCTCGTTTGCGCTGGTGGCATGTCCACGTCCATCCTCATGAAGAAGATGGAGAAGTACGCCGCCGAGAAGGGCATCGAGGGCTTTGAGGTCGCCGCGGTGGGCGTTGCCGAGTACAAGGACGTCTACGCGAAGTACGACTGCATCCTCATGGGCCCGCAGGTCGGTTACCGCAAGAACGACATCGCGGCCGACGTGGACATCCCGGTCGACGTCATCGCGCCCGCAGACTACGGCATCGGTAACTGCGAGCACATCTTTGCGCAGATCGAGAAGCTCATCGGCTAAACGTCGCGCTTGCCGGATAGGGGCCGCATGCGCGGCCCCGTCTGCTTCGAGGGAGAGGGCCCGCCCCCTCTCCCTCGTCTCATACCGTTCGGCAGAGGGCGGAGGGGCCCTTTGAGGTGGAATTCGCCGCGAGGGGCGATTCGGACGCGGCGATTCGGGTACCATAGGGGATTATCTGGTGCGTTTAGCCGCGCGTGCCGATTCTTTCCGACCACGCGGCCTGCAGAAGGAGGCTCTTGTGAACGAGCTCGAACGGTATGGATCGCCTATCTATACAGAGGAGCATACAGGCCCGGCGCCCAAGCTCATCTCCCGTCGTCTGTACAATCTCGTGCTTACGGGGCTTATCGTCCTGTCGTTTGCCATCATGGGCGCATGCTCGCAGATCACGTCGACCCTCGAGTTTTGGATGTTCGTCTCGCGCAACCCGCTCATGTTCTCGGTGCTGACGCTCGTCGGGTCCTTCGGCGGTCTCATCGTCATGAGCATCGCGCGCGCCCGCGAGAACATCACGATGGGCATGATCGGCTTCACGATTTTCACGCTCACCTTCGGCTTCACCACCTCGCTGGCGCTGACGATGTACTCGCTCGAGACCATCTCCGTCGCGTTCACCGCCACGGCGGCCATCATGGTCGTCTTCGGCGTGGCGGGCATCGCGTTCCCGCGGTTCTTCGAGCGCGTGCTCCCCGTGTGCTGCCTGGGGCTTTTTGCCGTTCTCATCGTCGAGCTCGTGCTGATGCTGCTCGGCGTGCAGCAGACGATGACCGACATCGTGGTCATCCTGCTCTTCTGCGGCTTCATCGGCTATGACGTGCACCGTGCCGCCACGGCGGTGCCCACTCTCACCAACGCGGTGTGGTACGCCATCGAGCTCTATCTCGACATCATCAACGTGTTCTTGCGCCTGCTGCAGATCTTTGGCCGTCGCGACTAGGGTTTGCCGCGCTTAGCGCAGGCTCTGAATCAGATCGAGCGTCGAATCGCCAGCGGCGACGGCGCCTTCTCCCGGGCCGGTGGGGCTTTGCGCCACGCCGGCCCGAATCATGCTCGCCGGCGTCGCCTCGGCGGGGTGGCGCATGTAGGGGAAGGACCGCTCCAAAAACGCAAGGCTCTCCTCATACGTGCGGGCAAAGAAGCATCCAAAGAGGGTGTCGAGGGCGTATTGCACGGCGATGTGACTCGCAAACTGCGTGATGCGGTGGCTGAGGCTCTCGTTGTCGCTCACCTTGAGATACGCGTCGAGGCCGGGGTGCAGGCGCGCGGCATGCGGCGTGCCGATGAGGATGATGGGGCAGCCGCGCTCTTTGAGCACGGGCGTATAGCCGGCGATGCCGGGTGCGGCACCTGAGTACGAGATCATAACGGCGACGTGGCGCGCGTCGGCCCCGAGTGCGGTGCGTATCTGGCGCTCGGCCGATTCGTGGCAGGTGGCCCGTCTGCCGGCGGAGAGAAGACGGTCGCAGAACATGTTGGCGGGGTAGAGGTTGTGCGAGCACGTGTAGATGTCGACCTCTTCGGCGGCGGCGATGAGCGCGGCGGCACGGTCCACCTCGGCGGCCTCGAGCGTCTCACGCGTCTCGCGCAGCGTCTCCTCGTAGAGGAGCTCCATGCGCGGGGCGATGGCATCGGCCGTCTCGCCCGCCTGGAAGGGAAAGTTGATGTCGACGGTGCCGACGGTGGCGCCGCGGCGCGCCTCCGAGCGGGCGAGCTCGACCTTGAGCTCCTTGAACCCTTCGAGGCCGAGCTTGCGGCAGAGACGGTGGATGCTTGCGATCGAGGTGGCGGTGACCTGGGCTAGCTCCTTGATGGTGTAGCCCTGCACGCGGTCGCCGAGCGAGAGCACGGAGGTGGCGAGGTGCTGCTCGGTGGGGGTGAGGTCGCGCGCGCCCCGGATGCGGTAGACGATGTCCATGGTGTGCTCCTTCCGAGGGCGGGTGCCAGACCTCATGTTGTTGCAACGTATCAAAACGTATCAACAGTATACGGCGCGAGGCAGCGCATACCGAAAAGAAGTATCCGAACGTCGGTCCTTGTCCACGATACCACTTGGAGAAGCGCATACTGTTACATGCCGGATTATCCGGTGGTGGCGCATCGCGGCCGCGGCGCCACCCGTGCACGAGAAAGGGTGCGAAATGGCAGTAGTGTTTCCCAAAGGTTTCTATTGGGGCGGAGCCACGGCGGCAAACCAGTTTGAGGGCGCCTGGAACGTCGACGGGCGCGGCCCGTCGGTAGACGACCACTTTATGGGCGGCAGCGTGGAGAAGCCGCGCGAGATCACCATCGACATCGACCCCGACAAGCTCTACCCCAACCACGACGGCATCGACTTCTACCACCGCTACAGGGAGGACATCGCGCTCTTCGCCGAGATGGGCTTCAACATGTTCCGCATGTCCATCTCCTGGAGCCGCATCTTCCCCAACGGCGACGACGCCGAACCCAACGAGGCCGGCCTCGCCTTCTACGACGGCGTCTTCGACGAGCTCAGGAAGCACGGCATCGAGCCGCTCGTGACCCTCTCCCACTACGAGATGCCCTACCACCTCGTCGAGAAGTACAACGGCTGGGAGAGCCGCGAGCTCATCGCGCTCTTCGAGCGCTACTGCGCCACGGTCTTCGAGCGCTATCAGGACAAGGTGACCTACTGGCTCACCTTCAACGAGATCAACTGCGGCACGTCTGCCATGGGCGCGCTGTTCGAGACCTCGATGATCCGCGGTTTTGAGGGCCCGGCCTCCAAGGTCGTTGTCACCCCGCAGCAGTGCTACCAGGCGCTGCACCACCAGTTCGTGGCGAGCGGCCGCGTGGTGCGCCTCGCCCACGAGAAGTACCCGCAGTTCAAGATGGGTAACATGGACTGCTTCATCCTCTCCTATCCGGCGACGTGCGACCCGGCGGATGTGCTCGCCAACCTCAAGGAGATGGACCGCATGAACTGGTACTGCTCCGACGTCCAGGTGCGCGGCGCCTATCCGTACTATGCGAAGCGCTACTGGCGCGAGAACGGCATCGAGCTCGACATCCACGAGGGAGACCTTCAGGACATCGCCGACGGCAAGGTCGATTTCTACACCTTCTCCTACTACATGTCCGGCACGGTGGGCACCCACGATGTCGAGATGATGCAGGGCAACATGGCCATGGGCGGCAAGAACCCCTACCTCGAGGCCACCGACTGGGGCTGGCAGATCGACCCGACGGGCCTGCGCGTCGCACTGAACGAGATCTATGCGCGCTATGAGATTCCGCTGATGGTCGTCGAGAACGGCATGGGCGCCTTCGACACCGTCGAGGAGGACGGCTCCATCCACGACCCGTACCGCATCGACTACCTCAAGCGCCACGTGAGGGCCATGGGCGAGGCCGTCGACGACGGCGTCGACCTCATCGGCTACACCTGGTGGGGCCCGATCGACCTCGTGTCGGCCGGCACGGGCGAGATGCGCAAGCGCTACGGCTTCATCTACGTCGACAAGCACGACGACGGCACCGGCACCTACGAGCGCCGCCGCAAGGACAGCTTCTTCGCCTACCAGAAGATCATCAAGTCCAACGGCGCCGAGGGTCTGGAGTAGGCCATGCGCATCGAGCACGTGGGCTTCACGCACCTGGCGTTCTCGCTGGGCGATGCCCACGCGGTGGACGAGCTGACGGCACGTCTCGCGGCGGATGGCTACGAGGTGGTAAGCGGTCCGCGCACCACGGGCGACGGGTACTACGAGAGCTGCGTGCTCGGCATCGAGGGCGCGCGCATCGAGCTCACGGTGTAGAGGCTGCCAAACGTCGGGGCGGGCACCCGCCCGCCCCCTGTGGAAGGAGAGATGCATGTCCGAGAAGAAGATCGTCTTCCTCGACGTGGACGGCACGATCACCGACTACGAGAACAACGTTCCCGAGTCGGCTAAGGCCGCCATCAAGCAGGCGCGCGCCAACGGGCACCGCGTCTACATGTGCACCGGCCGCAGCAAGGCCGAGAACCCTCCTGAGATCTGGGAGATCGGGTTCGACGGCATGATCGGCGGCAACGGCTCGTATGTGGAGGACCACGACCACGTGGTGATGCATCAGCTCATCACCCTCGAGCAGTGCAAGCACATCGTCGACTGGCTCCACAGCCGCGGCCTCGAGTTCTACCTCGAGTCCAACAACGGGCTCTTCGCGAGCGAGAACTTCCGCGAAGCCGCCCGCCCGGTGCTTCGCAAGTACGCCATGGGCAAGGGTGTCTCCGAGGAGAAGGCGAGCCACCTCGAGACCGAGGACGTGATGCACGGCATGGTCTTCGGCGGCGAGCTCTACCGCGACGACCTCAACAAGGTGAGCTTCATTCTCTCGAGCTATCAGGATCATCTCGATTCCATCGACGAGTTCCCCGACCTCAAGCCCGGTACCTGGGGCGGCAAGGGCGAGGAGGCGCTCTTTGGCGACCTCGGCGTCAAGGGCATCGACAAGGCCCATGCCGTCCATGTGCTCGTCGACTACCTCAAGGCAGATATGGCGGATACCATCGCGGTGGGTGACGCCAAAGTCGACATTCCGATGTTCAAGTGCTGCGCGCAGAGCGTGTGCATGGGCTCGGGCGGAGAGGAGGCCAAGGCGGCCGCCGATTGGGTGACCACCGACGTGGACGACGACGGCATGTGGAACGCCTTCGTGCATCTGGGGCTGATCGAGGACAACAAGTAGCGCATCCCCCTGCGCCTTGCAGTACCGGGCGCGCTCCTCGCCCGGACTCGATAATCCCCAGCTCACAACGTGCAGATCGCGGTTGAGCATCCCTTATCTGCACCCTATCTGCAGGCGGGCGGTCACAAGGGTGGCCGTCCCCGCCCCCTCTTCGGTATACTGCCGTTTGCCGATGGTAATCGACCGTTTACCGGGAGAGTGTGCGGAGGGCTTGGACTCTGCGTACAATAACCAACGTTTCGCGCACTTGTTACTCCTCGGGAGGCATTACGCGCGCACAAAGGTCGGGGGCCTTGCGGCCACCGGTTTTGGCGCACGAATGTCCGAGGAGTTTTTTCATGCTCATTCTCAAGAAGATCAACAACAACGTCGCCCTCGCCTGCAGCGACGCGGGTGACGAGATCGTGGTCTTCGGGCGCGGGGTCGGTTTTCCCGAGATGCCCTATGAGCTTGAGGACGAATCGGTCATCCAGCGCATCTTTACCAGCGTAGACGAAACCGTGGTAGGTGTTGTTGGCTCCATATCGGACGATGTGCTTCTGGCTGCGTCCGATATCGCCGACCTCGCCGGCAAGACCCTCGACTGCAAGCTCTCTCCCAACTTGCCGTTCATGCTCGCCGACCATCTGCAGTTTGCGGTTGAGCGCGACGATGACAGCATCGTGGTGGAGAACCCGCTGTCGCACGAGGTCGCCTTCGTCTATCCGCGCGAGCACGGCATCGGCCTCAAGGGCATCTCCATCGTGCGAGAGCGCACCGGCGTCGAGATCCCCGAGGTCGAGGCGACCTCCATCGCCCTGCACATCGTAAACGCCGAGATCGACGGCATGGGATCGGCGCAGGACATGGACTTCGTCATGAAGAGCACCGCCGTCATCCAGGCCATCACCGAGATCGTGGAGCGCCTGCTCGGCGTCGAGCTCGACCGTAGCTCCTATGCCTACGTGCGCTTCGTGGCGCATCTGCGCTTCTTGGTGCGGCGCCTCATGAAAGGCGGCGTCAGGGAGACCGAGAACTCCTCGCTTTTCCGCCAGGCGGCGCGCGACTTTGCCGAGTCGTACCGCTGCGCCTCGGCAATCAACAACTACCTCATCAAAACCTACAACTGGAGCTGCTCCGATGAGGAGATGCTCTACCTCATGATGCACATCAACCGGCTGCGGTCGAGTTGATGCGCCAATTAGGCGGGCGCTTGGGGCCTGTGCGGGCAACCGCGGACCCAAAGCGGCGGTCATCAGGTGTTTTTCGCGCGGCACCACGCCATATACCGCGCGAGAGCATAGACGTATCCGTGAAACGGAAGGAGAGGGAACATGGCAAAGGCCAACTATGACGACTTTGCCACCACGATCATCGAGCTCGTGGGCGGCAAGGAGAACGTCAACTCCGTGGCGCACTGCATCACGCGCGTGCGCTTCAAGCTCAAGGATGAGTCTAAGGCCAATACCGAGGCGCTCGAGGCTACCGAGGGCGTCATCAAGATCATGCAGGCCAATGGCCAGTATCAGGTCGTGGTGGGCAACAACAAGGTCGAGGACGTCTACGACGCCGTTCTGAAGATCGGCGGGTTCGCCGGCGGCGGCTCTGTCGACGAGGATGAGGACGAGGGCCCTAAGACGCTTGGAGCCCGCGCAATCGACCTCATCTCGGGCATCTTCTCGCCCATGCTCGGCACCTTTGCGGCCGCCGGTATCATGAAGGGCCTGCTCGCGCTCATCACGCAGTTCTTCCCTGCGTTTGCAAACGATGGCGCCTACACGGTGCTTTACACCGTGGCTGACGGCATGTTCTACTTCCTGCCTGTGGTGCTCGCCTACACCGCTGCCAAGAAGTTTAAGATGAACGAGTTCACGGGCATCGCCATCGGCCTCGCCCTCGTGTACCCCACCATGGTGGCGCTTACCGGCGGCGAGATCGTGGGTAGCATCGATATACCGCTTTTGGGCACCTTCTCCTGGTATTCGACCTTCTTGGGCCTGCCGCTCATCATGCCGGCCTCGGGCTATACCAGCTCGGTTATCCCGGTCATTCTCATGGTGTGGTTCGGCTCGATGGTCGAGCATTGGAGCAAGAAGTGGATGCCGGCCTCTGTCAAGATGTTCTTCATCCCGCTGCTCACCATGACGCTTGCAGTGTGCCTGGGATACCTGGTCATCGGCCCGGTCGCCACCGCAATCACCAACATCCTGGCGACCATCTTCCAGCTGCTGTTCAACCTGCCTGTCGTGGGCTCCATCGTGGGTTCGCTCGTGGTCTCCGCCTTCTGGATGTGCCTTGTCATCTTCGGTTTCCACTGGTCGCTCATTCCCATCTGCCTTGTGAATCTCCAGCAGCTCGGTTACGACTACGCTCTCTGCTCCCAGATCGGGCACAGCTTCGCCCTGGGTGCGGTGCTGATCGCGATGTACATCAAGAACAAGGATGCGAACTTCCGCGGCATCGCGCTGCCGGCGGCCATCTCGGCGTTCTTCTTCGGCATCACCGAGCCCGCCATCTACGGTGTTGCGCTTCCCAACAAGAAGGCGTTCGTCATCGCCTGCATCGGCTCTGCCGCCGGCGGTCTCGTGATCGGTCTCACCGGCTCGGTCATCTTCATGTCCGGTGGCCTGGGTGTCTTCAACTGGCTCAGCTACATTGACATCAACAACGTGCTCGGTGCCGGTTCCACGTACATGATCTGGGCGATCGTTGCCTCGGCGGTTTCGGCCGTGGTGGGCTTCGTGCTCGAGTTCGTGACCTACAATCCCGAGAAGGAGCACGCCTAAGCGTAAGCGATAGGTTGGGGCAAGACCCGGCCTGCGTACGTGCACAAGGGGTTCGAAAGTGGATGGCGTGCCGCTTTCGGGCCCCTTTTTACCAGCTAGAGGTACGCGCCCCCATGCGCCTTCTGCTCCGCTGCGCAGAAGACCCGCTGCGGGCGACCAAAAAGAAAGGAGCACAGTCATGGCGCGATTCCCCGAAGGCTTCCTCTGGGGCGGCGCAACGGCCGCCAACCAGTGCGAGGGCGGCTGGAAGGCCGACGGCAAGGGAGACAGCACCTCGGATCACCTTACGGGCGGCACCGTCGACACCCCGCGCCGCTACACGCACGACATCGAGGAGGGTACGTACTACCCCAGCCACGAGGCCATCGACATGTACGGCCATTACATGGATGACATCGACCTCTTTGCTGAGATGGGCTTCAAGTGCTACCGCTTCTCGATCAACTGGACGCGCATCTTCCCCAACGGCGACGACCTCGAGCCCAACCGCGCCGGTATCGAGTACTACCGCGGCATCCTCCAGCACATGAAGGACAAGGGCATCGAACCGGTGGTGACCATCAGCCACTACGAGATGCCGTTCCATCTGTGCGATGCGTACGGCGGCTGGACCGACCGCCGCGTCATCGACTTCTACGTGAAGTACGCCACCACGCTCTTCACCGAGTACAAGGGTCTCGTCAAGTACTGGCTCACCTTTAACGAGATCAACGCCGGTCTCATGAAATTCGGTGATTACATGAGCCTCGGCATCCTGCCTGCGCAGGACGGCCCGACCATGTTCCACGACCCCGACGAGACGGCGGAAGACCGCACCAAGCGCTTCTGCGCCCTGCATCATCAGTTCTTGGCGAGCGCCAAGGCCGTGCAGGTGGCCCACGCCATCGACCCCGAGAGCAAGGTGGGCTGCATGATCGCCGGCAGCATGGCGTACGGCTACACCTGCAACCCCGCCGATCAGATCGCGGCCCAGCAGGCCATGCAGCAGAGCAACTACTACTGCGGCGACGTGCAGGTGCGCGGCGAGTACGCCCCGTTCGCGAAGCGCATCTGGCGCGAGGCCGGCGTCGAGCTCGACTGGGAGCCGGGCGATGCCGAGACCCTCAAGGCGGGTACCGTCGACTTCTACACCTTCAGCTACTACATGTCGAGCTGCCTGTCCACCGATCCCGAGGTCGCTCAGGCGTCGGGCAACATCTTCACGGGTGTGAAGAACCCCTACCTCGAGGCGAGCGACTGGGGCTGGCAGATCGACCCGGCGGGTCTGCGCTACTACCTGAACGACGTCTACAACCGCTATCGCGTGCCGGTCATGATCGTGGAGAACGGCCTGGGTGCGGTGGACGAGCGCGCCGAGGACGGTGCGTTCCACGACACCTATCGCATCGATTATCTGCGCAAACATATCGAGCAGATGGCGCTCGCCATCGAGGATGGCGTCGACCTCATGGGCTACACCCCGTGGGGCTGCATCGACCTCGTGTCCGCATCCACCGGCGAGATGAAGAAGCGCTACGGCTTCATCTACGTGGACAAGGATAACGACGGCAACGGCGACCTGCACCGCGAGCGCAAGGACTCCTTTGCGTGGTACCAGAAGGTCATCGCGACCAACGGCGAGGACCTGGCGTAGCTCTCAGGCACGTTTTGGGACGGGTTCGAAACACGTCATCGTAGAACCTTGGGGCGGCGCGTTCGGGCAACCGGGCGCGCCGCTTCTCCAACCATCCGATGTTGGTCGCCACCGGCGTTCCGCCGGTCCCGGCTGCTTCCGTTCTACACCAACGCGCCCTAGAATTCCCGTGTGCAGGAACGGCACTTTCAGGCTTCCGAGAAAGGCAGAAAGAGGCATTCTCGCACACGGGAACACGGTGGTCTGCGCGCCGTTTGTTCTGTATAGCCGTCCGTCTGGGGTTTCTCCGCTTTCTGAATGCCCGGAAAATCTATAACGACATTGCCGGAAAAACTATAACGATGATGCCGGAAAAACCATAATGAGAGTGCCGGAAACCATGCGGGCGGTGCTCATGGGGGCCTCCGAATGCGCGCGCAAGGTCGAGGACGGGCTGTATGTGATACCCATCACCTGCTTGGGTGCGTAGACCGTGTGTGCGGGCAGCGCCCTCGGTTCGGGCGCCCTTCCTCATACGTTCTGGTCGCATGGGTTCTGGTCGCATGGGTTCGCGAGGCGGGTTTGCGCGCGAATCGGCGCGGGGTTCGCGCTATGCTTAGGGCCATGTTGAGACGAGGGCGGCGGACGGAGGAAAGCGTGGATGCCGTCGAGAAGAGCGATCAGGGGAGGCGCGTGCTGCCAGAGCGGCTCGGCGCCTCGGGCACGTGCCGTGTGGCCGTGCTCGGTCAGGACATCGATGCCCTCAAGGAGTTCGCGAGATGGTGCCTCTCCTTTTCCTGCGATGCGGTGCGTGAGGCGCGCGCCCCAGCGTTTGAGGTGTTTATTGAGCCGGAGGATGGCGCGCGTGCGCGCGGCGTTGCTCGGGCGGCAGCTTTTGCGGCGGAGATGATCTGGGGTCCCGCGCACTGTCCCGCGCTCGCCCATGTAGCGGAGGAAGGGGCGCACGTACTCTATGGCAGCCACCTGGTGGTGGACATGCGCGCCGGCGATGAGGCCGCACGGCAACGGGACCTTTCCTTCCAAGTGCCGTTTCTCTGCCCGCAGGCGGTGCTCGTCGTGCATCGCGCGGGAACGTCTTTGGCATCTGAGCTCGCCCAAGCACTCGTCTCGGTGACAGGAGAGGCACCGGACGCTGCGGCGGATGCGTCGTAGGGACGCCGGTCGCGCTCACCGGCGAAAAATGACCGGTGGCGGAAAAATACGTTTAGTGACGGCGGCGACACGGGTGGTTTCGCTATAGTTATCCCGTGTTTGCACGGTGTCACTCCTCGGGAGGCATCACGTGCGGTCGGGGCCTCAGGGGAGGTTTCCGTATCGCCGTAGCTGTTCTCAGGGGAGTTTTTTCATGCTCATTACCAAGGCAATCAATCACAACGCAGCTCTCGCCCGAGATGAGCAGGGCAACGAGCTGGTGGTCTTTGCTACGGGTGTGGGATTCCCCAAGACGCCCTACGTGCTTGACGACGAGTCCAAGATCCAGCGGGTGTTCCATCACGTGGGCAGCGACCTACTCAAGACCATCGGCTCGCTTTCCGCGGAGACCATCGCCGCCGCCATGGATATCGTGCACATGGCTGAGCAGGAGCTTTCCTGCACGCTCAACCCTAACCTCTACCTCACCCTTGCCGACCACCTGCAGTTTTCTGCCGATCGCTATGCTCGGGGCGTGGTGATCGAGAATCCGCTCGCGGGTGAGATTCCCTTTGTGTACCCCCGCGAGTACGCTCTCGGCAAGCAGGGTCTCGTCATCATGAAGCAGCACAGCGGTTACGATCTGCCTGAGGTCGAGGCCTGCGCCATCGCCCTCCACATCGTCAACGCCGAGGGTGACGGGGCCGCCTTCTCAACCAATCTTCAGAGTGTGATGAAAAGCGTCGAGATTATCGACCAGATTATCGCGCTCATCGAGAGCCGCATGGGCGAGCTTGACCGCACCGCCCACGGCTACCTGCGCTTTGTGGCGCATCTGCGCTACCTCATCAAGCGCTTGGCGACTAACACCGCCGTCATGCAGGAGGACGCCACCCTGCTGAATCAGGTGGCGAAGGATTTTCCCGCTTCGTTTGATATGGCGAGCGCGGTAGGGGAGTACCTCACCACAAACTATGGCTGGCATCTCACGAGCGAGGAGATGCTCTACCTCATGATGTATATCAACCGCCTGGAGTCTGACCACTCTAGGTGATTCTCGTTGCTATTTGTCGCGCAGCGCAAAGGGCCCTGCGGTGCGCGAGGGAATAGATGTCGTGTCGTTTTCCGAGTAAGGAGCACCCATGGCTAGTAAGTACGACGGCCTTGCGCGCATCATCATCCAGAATGTGGGCGGCAAGGACAATATCAACAGCGTGGCGCACTGCGTGACGCGCCTGCGCTTTAAGCTTAAGGACGAGGGCAAGGCTAACGACGAGGTGCTGGAGCAGACCGACGGCGTGCTGCAGATCATGCACGCCGG
This sequence comes from Candidatus Coprousia avicola, assembly GCA_018715125.1. Lineage (GTDB taxonomy): Bacteria > Actinomycetota > Coriobacteriia > Coriobacteriales > Coriobacteriaceae > Coprousia > Coprousia avicola. Next base: position 29,119 of record DVMF01000056.1, read on the forward strand.
GGGCCAGTACCAAGTGGTTATCGGCCCGCACGTGACTGACGTGTACGAGGCGGTGCTTCAAGTCGGGCACCTTACGGGTGGCGGCGAGGTCGACCTCGACGGCAACCCTGTCGAGGGCGGTGCCGATGATCGCCCCAAGGGCGCCCTCAATTTCATCATGGACCTCGTCTCGGGCATCGTGCAGCCCACGCTCGGCTTGCTCGCCGCGGCGGGCACGCTCAAGGGCCTGCTGTCCCTCCTGGGGTTCTTGGGGGTTATGACCAGCACTGATGGCTCCTATATGGTCATCAACGCGGTGGCGGACGGCTTTTTCTACTTCCTCCCCATCATGCTCGGCTATACCTCGGCCAAGAAGTTTGGCTGCAACGAGTTCGTCGGCCTCGCCATGGGCGCGGCGCTCGTCTATCCCGCGATGGTCAACTCCACGGCGGGCGAGGCGCTCGGCAGCGTGCTCGGCGGTACGCCGTTTGAGATGAGCTACTACCACACCTTCTTCGGCATTCCCATCATCATGCCTGCCTCAGGCTACACGAGCTCGGTGGTCCCCATCATCGTGTCGATGTTCTTCGTTGCGAAGATCGAGAAGTTCTTCAAGAAGATCGTGTCCTCTCTCGTCGCGTTCTTCATGGTTCCCATGCTTACCATCCTGGTGGGCGTCGTGCTGACCTACCTCCTGATCGGCCCGGTCGCCAGCATGCTCACGAGCCTCGTCCTGTTGCTCTTCAACGTGGTCACCGCTCTGCCCGTGGTAGGCGGCACGCTCGCCGGCGTTGTGGTGGGCGGTCTGTGGCAGGTGCTCGTCATCTTCGGTCTCCACTGGGCGCTCGTGCCGCTCTCGATCGCTAACATCGGCGCCAACGGCATGGACACGGTGCTCGTGGGCAAGGTCGCCTGCGAGATGGGCCAGATCGCCGTCGTGCTCGCCATCTATCTCAAGACGCGCGACAAGAAGGTGCGCGCCATCGCGCTGCCCTCGATTGTCACGGGCCTCTTCGGTACCACCGAGCCGGCCATCTACGGTGTGACGCTGCCGCGCATGAAGCCGTTTGTGTTCTCGTGCATTGCCGGCGCCATCTCGGGCGGTGTGGCGACGTTCTTCGGTGCGAAGATCTTTGTCTCGGGCTACTCGGGCATCCTGGCGCTCGCGCGCTACATCGACCCCAACCCGGGCGGAATGGGCATCATGAGCGCTGTGTATGCGGGTATCGCCATGGTCGTCGCCGTGGTCATCGGCTTCCTGCTCACCTGGTTCTTCTGGGATGAGAAGGGCTGGGAGGCGCGCAAGGGCGCCAAGAAGCGGGCTGCGTAAGCAGGCTCGGCAGATAACGTGGGACGGTAGCCCTGGCCTTCCGTTCTAGATGGGGGAGGCCGTAGACGCAGCGTCTGCGGCCTCCGTCATGACAGGGCACCCTAAGCGCGCGCGACCCTCCCGACACAGTTAGGAGCAGTATATGAACAAGCGATTCCCCGACGGCTTTCTCTGGGGCGGCGCGATCGCGGCCAACCAGGCCGAGGGCGCCTACCTCGAGGACGGCAAGGGCCTCTCGGTGCCCGACATGATCAAGGGCGGTACCGTCTCCACGCCGCGCGTGATCACGAGCACCGTGCACGAGGGCGAGTACTACCCCTCCCACGAGGCGATCGATTTCTACCACCGCTACAAGGAGGACATCGCGCTCTTTGCGGAGATGGGGTTCAAGACCTTCCGAACCTCCATCAACTGGGGCCGTATCTACCCCAACGGCAACGACGCCGAACCCAATCAGGCCGGCATCGACTTCTATCGCTCGATGTTCGAGGAGTGCAAAAAGTACGGCATCGAGCCGCTCGTGACGCTCAGCCACTACGAGCTGCCGTATGCCCTCGCCAAGAACTACGGTGGATGGGCGAGCCGCGACCTCATCGACTTCTTTATCGCCTACGCCAAGACCTGCTTCACCGAGTTCAAGGGTCTCGTCAAGTACTGGCTCACCTTCAACGAGATCAACTGCCTGTGCGCCCAGTTTGGCAACATCTACGGCGGCGGCATCCTTCCGCCCGACGACGAGTTTGCCCTCACGTACAGCGAGCCCTTTGCGTGGGACGACATCTCCCGCCGCTACCAGGCGCTGCATCATCAGTTTGTGGCCAGCGCCCTCGCTGTGCAGCTTGGGCATAAGATCGACCCCGAGAACAAGATCGGCTGCATGATCGCGACCCGCGCCGTCTATCCGTACAGCTGCCGCCCCGAGGACATGCTGCTCGCGCAGGACACGGCGCGCATGGCGACCTACTACTGCGGCGATGTGCACGTGCGCGGCGCGTATCCCGCATGGGCCCCGCGCTTCTGGCGGGAGAACGGCATCACCATCGAGCAGCAGCCGGGTGACGCCGAGATCCTGGCGGCGGGCACCGTCGACTTCTACTCCTTCAGCTACTACAAGAGCTCGACGGTCTCGACTGATCCCACCGTGGAAATCGCGCCGGGCAATGTCTTCTACGATGACGCGAAGAATCCCTACCTGCCCATGTCCGACTGGGGCTGGGCCATCGACCCCAAGGGCCTGCGCTGGGAGTTGAACGAGCTCTACGACCGCTACCGCATCCCGCTCATGATCGTGGAGAACGGCCTCGGTGCGGCGGACGAGATGGTCGAGGAGGATGGCGAGGTCCGCATCCACGACCCCTATCGCATCGGCTACATGCGCGACCATATCGAGCAGATGGCCGAGGCCATCGATGACGGCGTCGACCTCATGGGTTACACGATGTGGGGCCCCATCGACCTCGTTTCTGCCGGCACGGGTGAGATGAAGAAGCGCTACGGCTTCATCTACGTTGACAAGAACAATGACGGTACGGGCACGCTCGACCGCTACCGCAAGGACAGCTTCTACTGGTATCAAAAGGTCATCGCCACAAACGGCGAGGACCTGGGGTAATCCGTCGCGGCGCCCACATGCGGCGTCGCCTCTCTCACCACCCGCGGGAAAGGAGTCCCTCGATGGATGTGAAAGCGGTCATGTGCGATGTGGACGGCACGCTCCTCACGAGCGAGCATGCCGCGTCCCCGCGTACGGTGGCGGCGCTGCGGCGCGCGCGGGAGCAGGGCATCCTCGTGGGGCTCTGCACGGGGCGCGATGTCATCGGCACGGAGAAGATGCTGGAGGCATGGGGGCTCGCGGGCGCCATCGACGCCATCGTGGGCTCTGGCGGAGCGGAGCTGCGCGATTATGGCAAAGATGTCTTCGAGCTCAACTATCCGCTCGCGGGCGACGCCATCAAAGAAATCATGGCGCACTTCACCGATCTGCCGGTGAGCTTTGTGATTCCGTATCACGGCGTGCTCTACACGACGGCCGATGATTGGCGCGTCCGGCGGCTCTCAAAGGTGGACGGCCTACCGTTTGAGGTGGTGGACTTTGATGGGTTCCTAACCGAGCCGCGCCCCAAGCTCATGCTCGCCTGCGCGCCGGAGGACCTGCAGGCGGTCGTCGAGCGCGCGCAGACCTTTTCGAGCGAAAGCTACCGTTCGGCTTCGCTCATCACCTCCGCGCGCTTATACGAGTATATGGACCCGCGCATCACCAAGACCTTCGGCCTTGCCAAGCTCATGGGGCTTCACGCTTGGACGCTCGATGACCTGTTGGTATTTGGCGATGCCGACAACGATTGCGATATGGTGGCGAACGCCGGCGTGGGCGTGGTCATGGGCAACGGGAGCGAGAAGACGAAGGCCGCGGCGGACTATGTGACGGCGGATAACGACCACGACGGCATCGCCGTCTTCCTCGAGGAGCATGTGCTCGCGCAAGTGCGCGACGGCGAGACGGGGCGCGTGGACCCGCCGCGCATCTGACCGAGAGATACCACCGACAGAGAGGACCGGTACATGAGCAAACGATTCCCCGACGACTTTCTCTGGGGCGGCGCAATCGCCGCGAACCAGGCGGAAGGGGCCTATCTCGAGGACGGCAAGGGCCTCGATTGCGCCGACGTGACGGTGTGCGGTCCCACCCGCTATACCGATTACGACCTCGAGATCGATCCCGACAAGTTCTATCCGAGCCACGGTGCCATCGATTTCTACCACCGCTACAAGGAGGACATCGCGCTTTTTGCCGAGATGGGCTTCAAGGTCTTTCGCACCTCCATCAACTGGTCGCGCCTCTATCCGACCGGCGAAGAGACTGAGCCCAATCCGGCCGGCGTCCAGTTTTACCACGACCTTTTTGACGAGTGCCGCAAGTACGGTATCGAGCCGCTCGTGACCATGAGTCACTACGAGAGCCCGCTTGCGCTCACCAAGAAATACAACGCATGGATGGACCGCCGCCTCATCGAGCTCTTCGAGCGCTTTGCGCGCACCTGCTTCACCGAGTACGGTAGCAAGGTCAAATACTGGCTCACCTTCAACGAGATCAACAACATCATGAAGGCGCCGTTCCTTGCGGCGGGCATCGACACCCGCACGATGGGCGAGAACTGGGAGCCGCAGATCTACCAGGCCATGCACCACATCTTTGTGGCGAACGCCCGCACCGTGCAGCTCGCGCGCGAGCTTATGCCCGAGAACAAGATAGGCATCATGCTCTCGCTCTCCAACGTCTACCCCGGCACCTGCAAGCCCGAGGACGTATTTGCGACCTACAACGTGCGCCGGCGATCGCTGCTGTTCTCCGACGTGATGCTTCGCGGCGCCTACCCCGGTTACTTCTGGAAGATGCTGCGCGACGCGAACGTCACCCTCAAGATGGAGCCCGGCGACCTCGAGCTCATCGAGAGGTACACGAATGATTACCTCGGCTTCAGCTACTACCGGACGAACGCGTTCTCGGTGGGCGACCCGATGGTCTTCTCCACGGGCGGTGGCTTTGGGCACGATAACCCCTATCTCGAGCGCAGCTCCTGGGGCTGGGCGATCGACCCGCTCGGCTTGCGCTATACCTGCAACGAGCTGTGGGACCACTACCAGAAGCCGCTCTTTATCGTGGAGAACGGCCTCGGCATGGCAGATGAGGTCGAACCCGACGGCTCCATCCACGACGTGGAGCGCATGAAGTACCTGCGCGATCACGTGCTCGCCATCGCGGATGCCATCGATGACGGCTGTGAGATCTGGGGCTACACCTGGTGGGGCCCGATCGACATCGTGTCTGCCGGCACCGGTGAGATGAAGAAGCGTTACGGCTTCATCTACGTCGACCGCGACAACGAGGGCAACGGCACTATGGAGCGCAGCAAGAAGGACTCGTTCGCCTACTATCAGAAGATTATCGCCACCAACGGCGAGGACGTGGAGCTCCCGGCATAACCGGATCGACCTCGAGCAGGGGGCATCGTCCCAGTTGCGAGGTATGAACAGATGTCGCGGGCGCCCAAGCGCCCGCGCACGACGAAAGGAGTGTTGGAATGGCTGCATTTTGCGACGGCTTCCTCTGGGGTGGCGCGACCGCTGCCAACCAGTTCGAGGGCGCGTGGGACGTCGACGGCAAGGGCACGGCGATCCCCGATGTGCTCACGGGCGGTACGGTGAGCACACCGCGCCGTATCACGCCGGAGCTCGAGGAGGGCACGCTTTACCCCAGCCACGAGGCAATCGACTTCTATCATCACTACGAGGAGGACATCGCGCTCTTTGGCGAGATGGGCTTCAAGACCTTCCGCATGTCCATCGCTTGGACGCGCATCTTCCCCACGGGTCTTGAGACCGAGCCCAACGAGGCGGGTCTCGCCTTCTACGACAAGGTCTTTGACTGCTGTCTTGCGCACGGCATCAAGCCGCTCGTGACCATCAGCCACTACGAGATGCCCTACGGCCTCGTCGAGGCCTACAACGGCTGGGCGGGCCGCGAGACCATCGACTGCTTTATGCGCTACGCCACATGCGTGCTCGACCGCTTCCACGACAAAGTCGAGTACTGGCTCACCTTCAACGAGATCAACACCGGCACGCGCAAGATGGGCGCGAGCTCGTCGCTCGGCTGCATCCGCGGCTTTGCGGGCGCCCGTCCCGACCTGCCCGAGCAGGCGCAGACGCGCTTCCAGGGGCTGCACCACCAGTTTGTGGCGTCGGCTCTGATCGTGAAGTACGCGCACGAGCATTATCCCGAGCTCAAGATGGGCAACATGGAGATCTTCTCGCCCTTCTATCCGCTCACCTGCAACCCCGACGACATCCTGCTCTCGCAGCAGGAGACCCGCATCTTCGACTGGTTCTGCACCGACGTTCAGTGCCGCGGCTACTACCCGAGCTATATGCGGCGCTACTTTGCCGAGAACGGTATCGAGGTCAAGATGGAGCCCGGTGACGCCGAGATCCTGCGCGAGGGGACCGTCGACTTCTACACCTTCTCCTACTACATGAGCAACTGCGTGTCGGCCGATCCGGAGAAGAATGCCGGCAACGTCTCGGGCAATATCGTGGGCGGTGTGAAGAACCCCTACCTCAAGGCGAGCGACTGGGGCTGGCAGATCGACCCCAAGGGTCTGCGCTGGGCGCTCAACGAGATCTGGGACCGCTACCAGCTGCCAATGATGGTGGTGGAAAACGGCCTCGGTGCGTACGACACGGTCGAGGAGGACGGCTCCATTCACGATACGTACCGCATCGACTACCTGCGGCAGCACATCGAGCAGATGGCCGAGGCCGTCGCCGACGGCGTCGAGCTTTTGGGTTACACCATGTGGGGCTGCATCGATCTTGTATCCGCCTCCACCGGCGAGATGGCCAAGCGCTACGGGTTTATCTACGTCGATAAGCACGACGACGGTACGGGCACGCTCGCCCGCAGCCGCAAGGACAGTTTCTATTGGTACCAGAAGGTCATTGCCACCAACGGCGAGGACCTCTCCTAAACAGCCGCGCATATTTGGGGACGCATATTTGGGGACGGGGTCGATACGCGTCACTCATAAAGATGCCGGAGAGCGCGCTCGGGCGACCGGGCGCGCGGCTTCTCGGCATTCCCGTGTGCGGGAATGCCACTTTCGGCCCTCTGAGAACGGCGAAATGTGGCAGATGCGCACACGGGAACAGAGACGCTCCCGTGTGCGCGCCGGTACGGTTACCTGCAAGTGCGTACTGGTAGGGCTTGGTGTGCTCGCGTACGATGGCGGTGTTGAAGGCCAGAAGAGAGGAAGACTTCCATGGCACATGACGCAGCAGACAGGTTTGTCGCAGGCGAGCAGGAGCTCATCGCATATACGGCGCGCACGTTTGAGCGCAGGCGCACCGACTGCGGCCGGGCGCACCACTACGCGGGCTGGGCGCACAGCTCGGCCACGATTATCGAGGGCGCGACCTCGCTCATTCTGGTGGATGCGCTCGACAGCCCCGATAGCGCGCGCGAGATGCTCGCCGACGCGCGCACGTATACCGACAAGCCCGTCAAGACCATCATCTACACCCACGGCCACCCCGACCATCGCGGCGGCTCCGGCGCCTTTCGCGATACAGCCGAGGACGTTATCTGCATGGCTCCATCGGCGGTACCGCTGCCCGGCTACAACCGCTTGGACGATGTGCTCGGAGTGCGCGGTCGCCGTCAGCACGGGTACGGTCTGACCGACGAGGAGGCCATCTGCCAGGGCATCGGCATCCGCGAGGGCAAGGAGCGTGGTCTTGCCGGCTACGATATGCTCGCGCCCACGCGCGTCCTCGCCTCGGGCCGCCATAAGCTCGCGATCGACGGGGTGGAGCTCGAGCTCATCGCCGCCCCGGGGGAGATGGACGACACGCTCTACGTGTGGCTGCCCGCTGAGCGCGTGCTGTGCTGCGGGGATAACTACTACGCCTGCTGGCCCAACCTCTACGCCATCCGCGGCACGCAGTATCGAAGCGTGGCGCAATGGGCCGACGCGCTGAGTGCGCTTATCGCCCTGGAGCCCGAGGTGCTGTTCCCGGGGCACACGCCGGCGCTGGTGGGCGCCGCCCTCATCCAAGAGCAGGTGGGGACCTACCGCGACGCCATCGCGTGGGTGTTTGACCAGACGCTCGCCTGCATGAACGAGGGTATGACGCTCGAGGAGACGGTCGAGGCCGTGCAGCTGCCCGAGCGTTTTGCCAGCAAGCCCTATCTGGGGGAGTTCTACGGCACCGTGGCGTGGTCGGTTAAGAGCATCTACACGGGCTATCTGGGGTGGTTCGACGGCGCGCCCGAGCACCTGGTGCCCGTGCCTGCGCGCGAGAGGGCGCTCGAGCTCGTGGCGCTTATCGGTGAGGAGCGCCTGCAGGGGCGCATCGAGGAACTCGCCCGCGACGGCTCGTACCAGATGGCGCTCGAGCTTTTGGCCCTCATGGCGCAGGCGGGCTGCGCATACGCCGAAAGCGAGAGTGCGCGGGACCTCAAGCGGGCGTGTCTCAAGGGTCGTGCGCGGGAGATGACCTCGGCAAATGCCCGGCACTATCTCATAGCGAGCGCTCGCGAGCTTTAAACCCCGGGCGTCTGTGGGGACGGCAGGCGTACCATAGGGTGCGGTGAGAGGGGGCGCGCATGGATATGGGTGCGACAATGACGATTATGGTGACGCAGACGGCGGCCATGTTCCTTATGATGGCCATCGGGATCGCGCTCTCGCAAGCGCGCTACCTCGACCGCGCCGGCGCCCAGCAGCTCGCGAGCATCGCGGTGTATGTGGCGACGCCCGCGGTGGTCGTCAATTCGCTCGCCACCGATTTCTCGGCGGAAAAACTCGCCAACGCCGGTATCTGCGCCGCGCTCTGCGTGGGCCTCACGTTGGGTTCGGCGGCGCTTGCCTGGCTGGTGTATCGCGACCGGCAGCGCATCTCGCAGTTTGCGATCATGATCTCCAATATGGGCTTCATCGGCATTCCGCTGGTGCAGAGTGTGCTCGGGGAGGAGTACGTCTTCTACGTATCGGCCGCCATCGCCGCGCAGGTGCCCATCTCGTGGACGTACGGCATCTGGCTCGTCTCGCAGGACAAGAGCCTGATGTCACCGCGCAAGGTGCTGACGAACCCCTCGGTCATCGCCGTGGCGGTGGGTGTCGTTTTGTTCTTCGGCTCGGTCAGCCTAGAGGGCGTGCTCCAGGTGACGGTAGCAGACATGGGGAACCTCAACACCGGTCTTGCCATGCTGGTGCTGGGAAGCTATCTTGCCGAGACCGATTTTCGCTCCATCCTGCGCAACAAGAACGTCTATCTCACCAATGTGCTGCGCCTGCTGGTGGTGCCGCTCTTAACCATTGCCCTGCTGGCGCCCCTGCCGATCGCCATGGAGGCAAAGCTGGTGATGCTCATTGCGTTTGCCGCGCCGTGCGGTACCACGACGGCGATGTTCTCGCAGATGTTTGGCGGTGACTACCGGTTTGGCGCGGGACTGGTCTCCATCTCCACGTTGCTCTCGATGGTGACGATGCCGGCGATGCTGTTCTTGGGGCTGCTGGCGTTTTAGCGCGCGCATCTGACGGGGCCCTCGCGGTGCGAAACGTGACGTTTGGGATGGCCACTATGGGGAGGCGCCGATGCGGGACGGGGTGAGGCCCCTATTGGCGCGGGTTCGGATCCGATAGCGCTCGAGCCGCCGCGCTCGTGTTGCCGCGCTAATGTTGCTGCGCTCGCACTGCCCTTCCTACAGCTTGGTATACGCAAATCCCAAAGTTGTGTATACCAAGCTGAGTTGTGTATACCTAGCTAAGGGGGTTATTTCTATCCCCCTAAACGTTACCGCAGGTATAGAGCTTGCTGTTTCTCGAGGGGCCCTTTTTTGGCGCGAGTTAGGTATACACAAATTGCTTAGGTATACGCAGACGGGAGAGTTGTGTATACCTAGGTCGGCAAAGTATACGCAAACGGGAGAGTTGCGCATACCTAAGCGTCCCCGGTATACACAAACGGCGGATTCGCGTATACCCGAGGTGACAGTCGGCAATCTCAGAGAGAGGGGTTGAGCAGAACTGGTTCCCCCTCTGCAGAATTGGACGGCAGGCTGGCGGCAGGCAGCTTTGGGCGCCCTATCTAAGTCCGGTTTCCCCGTGGCTCACCGTCCTGCGCATCCTCGGTGCGCTGCGCGTCCGCGTGCAGCTGGCATCGCAGTACCTCAACGTACGCCCGTGCCCGCTCGCCGTCACCACGCTCCACCAACATGCCGAGGGTTTGCAGGTGATTGCGCGCGTCGTGCCGGAAGCGCGCGGCGCGCTCGCCTTCGGTATTCATGGCGCGCGCGGTCTTCACATACAGCTCGAGCTGGTTTGACAGGGAGCGTGTCCGTTCGCGTTCGTGCTGAAGGCGCAGATACCGCTTGAAAGAGAGGATCGCCGCTAAGTCCGACGCCACACAGGTGCCGGCGAGAACAAGGGCGCATGCCACCCAAGGGAAAGGAATGGGCTGGGGATTGCTGCCAAAGAACAGGATGTAGAGCGCGGCGAGTGGAAAAGCCTGCGCGAGGAAGAACCAGGCGAAGCCTGACCTGGATCGCGTGCTGCGCACGGGCATCGTCCAGAAGGCAGCGGGCGATGCGGATTCGCCATCGTCTGCCCGTGCGGAGAACACCCGTTTGAGGACGGCCGCTGCTCCGAGGGCGATGGCGAAGGCAGCAAGGCGCGCCGCGAGCTCGCCGATATGGGTTGTACCCTGCTCTGATAGCGAAAGGCCGAAGACGCTGTAGAGTGCCATGCAGGCTATCTCGGTGAGTAGCTGGGCCGTGATGAGAACGGATGCAGCCACGATGCGCGTGAGGTAGGGCGCATTCCACCACAGAAACGGGACGAGAGCGTAGTCTGCCACGTACCACGCGAGGCGTACGGGGATGCCGGGATCGGTCATCAGGATGAGGTTCCCGACAGCCCACATGACGGCGAAGCAGATCCAATACCCCGCCCTGCTTCTGGGTGGCAGCACCCATACGGCGAGGGCGTGGTAGAGGAGGTCGAACAGAAAGTACTTGATCAGTAGGTTCAATGCGCCGATTACCGGGGCAAGGCGGTCGGCGATGAGCGGGAGCATGTCCATCTAGAGCCTCCAGATGGCGCTCGACTTGAAGGTGCTGCCATCCTGCGTACAGGAGAGGTCGCCCGCGTGGCGCTCCACGATCTCGCGCATGATGGAGAGGCCGAGGCCATGGCGCGGCAGGGTTCCCGCATCGTCATGTGCGGGGTGGGGCGCGCCTTCGGTGGTCGCAGCGTCCGCGTGCTGGGCGTCGACGTCGGCTTGCGGCGCTTGCTGCGTCTTGCGCGGGGCGGCAAGTCCCGGGGCGGCGCAGCTGTTCTCGACCTCGAGCAAGAAGTGCCCGTGAGCGGGATGGGCACGAAGGCGTATCCACCGGGCGCCTTCGGGCACCGCGGCGCAGGCGTTGATGGCGTTGTCGAGCGCGTTGGCAAACAGGGCGCAGAGCTCTACGTCGGGCGTGGTGAGGTCGTCGGGCACCTCGGCCTCGATGGTGAGGTCGATGTTCTGCTCGCGGCACCAGAGGTCTTTAGCGGCGAGCAGCGCGTCGACCACCGGGTGCTGGCAGCGCCTGCCCTGGGGCGTCCGCACCGCGTGTACGGCCCCCGCAAGGTGCGCTTGCGCCGAGGCCGCATCGCCCGCGTCGAGCGCCTCCTCCACGCCGGCGAGCTCGGCGTCCAGCTCGGTGCGGATGCGGGCGGCCTCGCGTTGCGTCTGCTGCATGAGGAGGACATAATGCTCCTGCGCCGCCACCTGGTCCTCAAGGAGGGCTGCGCGCTCCGCCTCGATGTCTGCCCGCTCCGCGTCGAGCAGGCTTTTGAAGAACATCGGGTTGAGCGCGGCGCAGATGATGCCCGTCACCGCGGCGAGAAACGCGATGAGGTTCCAGTGGACAAAGTAGGGCCGCAACATGAAGGAGCAGATCACAAAAGCGATCTGGCTCAAGGGCATGAGCAGGTTGACGATCCGGCGGGAGAGGGGCAGCGTGCGCAGAAGGCGCCACAGGTAGGCGGCGGAGCAGCACAACGCCACCACTGCCCCCGCCCCCAGCGCAACGATTGCGGTCATGCGCGCTCGCCTTCTGTCGACAACGCCTGCCGCAGCTCGGCCGCATAGGAGGCGGCGCGCGTTATCTGACCGCTTTCGATCAGCGCCATGAGCGCTTGCAGGTGGTTGCGCTCGTCGTGCCTGAAGCGCGCGGCGCGTCCCGCCTCCTCTCTCATGGCATCTACGGCGGCGAGATGCGTGTCGAGCTGTCGTTCGAGGTGGGTGGCATGCGTTCGGGCGCGCTCAGCCGCCGCGAAGCGCTTCCAGGAGGCGAGGGCTATGACATCGACCGCAAAGCACGCGGCAATAAGCGCCACCATGATGAGGTAGACGCGGGGATCGTTGTTGCGATAGGTCATGAGCAGGAGGGTTGCCTGCGCGATAAAGATGAACTGCATGAGGAAGAACAGCAGGTACGAGCGCCCATGCTGCCGCGTGCCTGCAAGGCGCCCTGCGCGATGCGGGCGCTGCGGGAAGCCGAGGCTCTGCCCAAGCGTGCGGGCGATCACACGTGCGGCGACGCGGCCCATCACGAGGAAGAGGGCGATGTTGCAGCAGCGAACTACGAAAAACTCAAGTCCTCCGGTATCGCGATCGAGGGGGATGCCGAGGCAGGCGAAGACAAGGCCGGTCGTCATCTCGAACAGAAATTCGAAAAACAGCAGAAGGATTGCGCAGACGAAGCGATGTGCACGAGGTGCCTTCCAAAACAGATACGGAAGGATGGCGTAGTTGACGAGGTACCCGGTGATGTTCCAGACGTTCATGGAGACGGGGCTGGCACATGCAAGGGAGATAAAGGGCATCACGCCTACGGAGAGCGCCAGAAACGGTAGGGGGCGGGGCATCGGGAGGAGCCAGATGGCAACGATGCCGAGCGCGGCGTTGACACCATACAGGGCGATGAGGTTGAGTGCGTGAAGAACCATGGTGTTACCGGCGCGCTTCGCGGATATGGGCGAACAGCGCGTCGCGTACGGCGGCGCGCATACGGCGGCTCACGGGGACGGCATCGCCCGTGGCGAGGGTGATGGAGGTGGCGTCGAGGGCGCTCACCGCATCGAGGTTTACCGCGAAGCTCTGGTGCGTGCGGACAAAGTGCGCGGGAAGTTGCCGCAGCAGGTCCCCGAGCTTGATGTAGGCCTCGATGGTTTCCGTTGCCGTGTGGATGCGCACCAGATGAAGGTTGCTTTCCAAATATAGGATCTCAGCGGGGCGGATGACGCGCTCGGCGCCCCGGACGCGCAAGGTCAAGGGTGTCTCGACGGCGCGCTGGCGGGCGGCGAGGGCCAGGTCGACCGCACAGGAGACGTCGGAGGCCGTAAAGGGCTTGGCAAGGTATGCGGCATGGGGCGTGCGGTATACCTGCGTATGGAAGGAATCGTAGCCGCTCACGTAGATGACCTGCGTTTGCGCCCCGGGTGCGAAGAGCTGCGCCACCGCGTCGATGCCGGCGGGCTGCGGGGCATCCGGGGTGCCCGATGCAGGGGCTGCGGGATCCAGCACGATGTCTACAAAGGCGAGGTCCGGCTCGTAGCCCGTATCGAGGCGCGCGGCGAGGGCGCTGGCGGTGGGGAAGCGAGAGATCTCCCAGACGGGCCCGGGCCCCGCGGTGGCGGGGCGGCAGCGCTCGAGCGCCTGCGCCAGCGCCTCCGCGTCTTCGGCTTGGTCGTCTACGATGGCTACGCGATACACGCGGTCCCTCCCCGATTGCCCCCGGCTCATCATTCAATCCATTATAGGGGCCCGCGCGGAGGCGTTACTATCGCCGAATATGCGCAACGACATACCGGATATGCACCGCCCCATTCCGTTCAGTGCTCGAGGTATGCGGGCTCGACCCAGCCGCAGAGCCTGCGAGGCCTGGTTTGTGGCGGTGGGCACGGGCTCGTGGCGCCGCACCACGTTGCCATCGCGTGACCGGAGGGCTCCACCTGCGCCGCAACACGCACCTTACGTATAATGGTGCGGATTGACCGACGGAAGGGAAGTCCCCCATGGCACTTACCAACGACGACGTGCTCGGCATCGCCGATTACGCGCGCATTGCGCTTGAGGGCGACGAGCTCGCCCAGATGACGGCGTACATGAACGACGCCGTGGCGATGCTCGAGCCCGTGCTCGCCTATAACCTGCCCGATGTGGAGCCCACGTTCCACCCCATCGGGGACCTGTCGAACGTCATGCGCGTCGACGCGGTAGCCCCCGAGCGCGACCTCGCGCGCGAGACGGCGCTCGCCAATGCGGCATCTGCAAAGGGAGACAGCTTCCGCGTCCCCTCGATTCTGGGAGAGGGTGAGGCCTAAATGGCACGATCGTTTGACGAGCTGACCGCCCAAGAGATTGCTGCGGGCATTGCGGCGGGGACGTTCAGCGCGGCCGAGGTTACCGCTGCGGCGCTTGACGCCATTGCGGCGCGCGAGACCGAGGTCCAAGCGTTTCTGCAGGTAACGCCCGAACTCGCCCAGGAGGCGGCAGCCCGCATCGACGCGGCACGCGCCGCCGGCGAGGCGCTGCCCCCGCTCGCGGGCGTGCCCCTGGCCGTCAAGGACAACATGAACCTCGTGGGCACGCGCACCACCTGCGCCTCGCGCATGCTCGAGACCTACGAGTCGCCCTATACCGCCACCTGCGTGGCGAGGATGCTCGCCGCCGGGTGCATCCCCGTGGGCAAGGCGAATATGGACGAGTTCGCCTTCGGCTCCTCGACGGACAGCTCCGCCTTCCACCCCACCAACAACCCGTGGGACACCGCGCGCGTGCCCGGCGGCTCGTCGGGTGGTTCCGCCGCCGCGGTTGCGGCGGGCATGGTGCCGCTCTCGCTCGGTTCGGACACGGGCGGCTCGATCCGCCAGCCTGCGGCGCTGTGCGGCGTCGTGGGCATGAAGCCCACGTACGGCGCGGTGAGCCGCTACGGCGTCGTCGCCTTTGGTAGCTCGCTCGACCAGGTTGGCCCCTTTGGCCGCACCGTCGCCGACGTGGCGCTCGCCATGGATGCGCTCGTGTCCGGCGGGCGCGACCCGTATGACTCGACGGCGCAGGACGTCGTCCCGGGCTTTGCCGCCGCTGCCGCCTCGGCAGAGGACCTCGCCGGCACGCGCATCGGTCTGGTGCCAGCGTTTATGGAGGCAGAGGGCCTGACGGCTGAGGTCCGCACCGGCGTCGAGCGCGCCGCCTCTGCGCTCGAGGCAGCGGGCGCCGAGCTCGTCGAGGTCGACCTGCCGCACGTTGACGCAGCCATCGCCGCCTATTACGTCATCGGCCCCGCCGAGGCGTTCTCCAACCTCGCCCGCTTCGACGGTATCCGCTACGGGTACCAGGAGCCCGGCTGCACCAACCTCGCCGACCAGAGCGCCCGCTCGCGCGCGCACGGCTTTGGCGCGGAGGCCAAGCGCCGGCAGATGCTCGGCGCGTACCTTCTGTCGAGCGGCGTCTACGACCAGTACTACTATGCGGCGCAGAAGGCGCGCACACTTATCACCGAGGATTACTCCGCTGCGTTTGCCCGGGTGGATGCCATCCTCATGCCGGCGACGCCGCATGCGGCCTTCCGCCATGGGGAGATCTCCGATCCCACGCAGATGTACCTTTCGGACATGTACACCATCTCGCTCAACATCGCCGGCAACGGCGGTATCTCGGTGCCGGTGGGGTTGGGCGCGGACTCGGGCTTGCCCATGGCGGCCCAGCTCGTGGCGCCGGCGTTTGCCGACGAGCGCCTCATCACGTACGCCGCGGTGATCGAGCGCGCGCTGGGTCGTGCCGCCGGCGGGTCGGTTCTCGGTGTCGCCCCGGCGTTTGCCGGGAAAGGGGGTGAGCTCCGATGAAGGAGCTGTCAGAGGTGCTTGAGGATTGGGAGGCCGTCATCGGCCTCGAGATCCATACCGAGCTCACGGCGCTCGACACCAAGATGTTCTGCAATTGCAAGCTCACGCATGATGACGAGCCCAACACGCACGTCTGCCCGGTGTGCCTGGGGCTCCCCGGCGCGCTGCCCGTGCCTAATCGCCGCGCGATCGAGAGCATCGTCAAGGCGGGTATCGCCACCAACTGCGAGATCCAGAAGCACTCGATGTTCTACCGGAAGCACTACTTCTATCCGGATATGGCCAAGAATTTCCAGACCACGCAGGGGCCCGTCGCCTTCTGCATGCACGGTCACTTGGACCTCGAGGTCACGGGCCGTGGCGCGGCCGAGCGGCCCGCCTGCGCCTTTGGCGAGGCGGAGGCCGAGAGCCTGGCGTCGGCATCGGCCGGCGCGGTTGGCCTCTCCGCCGATCTCTCCCGGCGCGCCGACAGTCAGCCTGCGGGTGCGGGAGACGCCTGTGGCGCGACTGGGGCAGACGCCTCTGCGGGTGCGACGGCGCTCGCCGGGCTCTCCGCCTATGACACGGCGGCGGGAGCCGGCCCGGTGCGCCACGAGGACGGTTCCTACACGGTCCCCATCCGCATCCTGCGCATCCATATGGAGGAGGACGCTGCCAAGATGGTGCACGTGGGCGGCGAGGAGGGCCGCATCGGCGGCGCCGCTGAGTCGCTCATCGACTACAACCGCTGCGGCACGCCGCTCATCGAACTCGTTACCGAGCCCGATCTTCGCACCCCCGAGGAGGCGCGCCTCTTTATGGAGAAGCTCCGCCGCATCTTTGTGACGCTCGGCATCTCCGACTGCTCCATGGAGAAGGGCTCCATGCGCTGCGACGGCAACGTGAGCCTGCGCCGTCGCGGCGAGCGCACCCTCGGCACCAAGACCGAGCTCAAGAACCTCAACTCCTTCAAGGCCCTGCACGACGGCCTCGCCTATGAGATCTGCCGCCAGGCCGAGGTGCTCGAGGAGGGCGGCGAGATCTATCAGGAGACGCGCCACTGGGAGCCCTCCCGCAAGCGCACGGTCGTCATGCGCACGAAGGAGACGGCGGACGACTACCGGTTCTTCCCCGACCCGGACCTCGCCCCCTTCGACCTCACCGACGAATTCATCGCGCATTGCGCCGCCGAGATTCCCGAGCTGCCGGATGCCAAGCGCGACCGCTTCGAGCGTGATTTTGGCATCAAGCGCGCCGATGCCGAGCAGCTGGCGGGCGATCCCGCCTTGGCGGCGTTCTTCGAGGCTGCGGCAGCGGGGCTTTCCGGCAAGGCCGCCCAGACGGTGGCGAATCTCATCGTCAACGAGCTCATGGGTTACCTCAACGCCGCCGGGGCAGACGTGACCCTCGAGACGTGCGGCATCGCGCCGGCGCAGGTCGCGTCGCTCGCGGGGTTGCTGGCCGAGGACGCCATCAGCTCCAACCAGGGTCACGAGGTCTTCCTCCTGATGGCGCAGATGGGCGACGACCCTGCCAAGATCGTGGACGAGCGGGGCATGCGCCAGGTGAGCGACACCGCCGCGCTGCAACCGATTGTGGATGCGGTGCTCGCGCGCTGCACCGATCAGGCGCAGCAGTACCGCGACGGCAACCAGAAGGTGATCGGCTTTTTGGTGGGCCAGTGCATGCGCGAGAGCCGCGGCCAGGGCAACCCCAAGCTCTTTAACGAGCTGTTGCGCGCCTCGCTCTCCTAAGCGTCCCGCGCGCTCTGTGCGCTGATCTTTGTTGCGGTCCGCACCCCGCCCTACGGGTCCGGCTGCCGGCAGCGACGCTTCTCTCGGCTGGGTATACGCAAACGCTCGAGTTGTGTATACCCAGCCGACTTGTGTATACCTAACGAGGGGGTTATTTCTATCCTGCATTAACGTTACCGCAGGTACAGAGATCGCTGTTTCTCGACAGGCTCTATTTAGGCGCGAGTTAGGTATACACAAATCAGATAGGTATACGTGAACCGAGGATTTGCGTACACCTAAGTTGGTCAGGCATACGCGGTTTTATGTATACCAAGGTCGGTCAGGTATACACAAATCGGGCAGCTGCGTATACCTAAGTCGGTCAGGTATACGCAAATCAACAAGTTGCGTATACCTAGGGCAGAGACGTATACGCACATCGGGAAGTTGCGTATACCTGGGCCGGGGGAGCTCCCGGATCAGGGGCGGAGCTTGCGCCGAAGGCGTGATCCCCTCCGCGGCCCTGAATGGGGCCCGCCCCGCAGCGCCCCCGTCGTCCCACCACGCCCCTCAACACCCCGACGGCCCGCCCGCCTGTGTTTCAGAATCGTTTCGAGCCCATATCCACTTTATTTCAGTAAAGTGCAATTAGGGGTTTGCAGCCCAAGGTGACACTCCATCGAGCTAAAGTACCTCCTACCTCGAACAGATGGAAGGAGTTACTCATGTTCATGGCAGATATTTCTCGTAGGCGTTTTGTACAGGCGTTTGGCGCCGTCGCAGCCACGAGCTCGTTTGCGCTCGCCGGCTGCGGTGCCCAGCGCGCGAGCGAGGCGGACGGCAGCGCTGCGGCAGGCGGCACGGCCGATACCATCACCTTCGCCCAGGGTGCCGACCCCCGCGGTCTCGACCCCGCGTACGTTGACGACGGCGAGTCCGCAAAGATCATGTGCAACATCTACGACACGCTGCTTCGCTATGACACGGAGACCTGCGACATCGTACCCGGCCTGGCCGAGCTGCCCGATGTCTCCGACGACGGCCTCACCTACACCTTCACGCTGCAGGGGGGCGTCAAGTTCCACGACGGCACCGACTGCAACGCCGAGGCGGTCATGACCTCCATCGTCCGCCAGCTCGAGCCCGAGCGCACCGAGGACATGCCCTACGCCTCCTTCGTCTTTGGTTCTGAGGCGTCCAACAGCGGCGTCGCCTCCGTCGAGGCGCCCGATGACACCACGCTCGTCATCACCCTGCGCGCCGCATCCACCCCGTTCATCAAGAACATGGCGATGGCGCTCGCCGCGCCCGTGGTGGCGCCGTCCGCCATCGAGGCCGGCGACTCCAACGAGAACCCCATCGGTTCGGGCCCCTACAAGTTCGTCTCCTGGAACAAGGGCGAGAACGTCGTGCTCGAGGCCAACGAGGACTACTGGGATGCCGACCACATGCCGCAGACCAAGAACGTCATCTTCCGCTTCATCGCCGAGAACTCGAGCCGCGTGACCGCCCTCAACAACGGCGAGGTCGACATCATCGATGGCATCGACGCCTCCGTGGTGCCCACCATCACCGACGCGGGCAACGAGCTCTTCGAAGAGGACGGCATGAACATCAACTACATGGCGTTCCGTAACGACGAGGGTGCGTTCTCCACGCTCGAGGCGCGCCGCGCGTTCTGCCAGGCGGTGAATGTCGAGGAGATGGTCGAGAGCCTCTACGGCGATTACGCCGGCGTCGCGACCTCCGTCATGCCGCTGTGGATGGCCCCCTACGATGAGGACATCCAGCAGACCGCCTACGATCCCGAGACCGCCAAGGCGGCGTTTGCCGAGCTCGGCATCACGAGCTGCACCATGCTCACCTACACCAACCCGCGTCCCTACAACTCCATCGGCGGCCAGGCGCTCGCCGAGGCGATCCAGGGCTACCTGGCCGACGCCGGCGTTGACATGGAGATCGTCTCCTACGACTGGACGACCTACCAGACCAAGATCGAGACCGACGCCTTCGACTGCTGCCTCTACGGCTGGGTGGGCGACAACGGCGACCCGGACAACTTCATGAACCTGCTCGCCGACGAGAACGTCTCTATGAACGTCGGCCGCTATCGCAGCGATGCGTACAACGCCCTCATCCAGCAGGGCTTGGCCACGCCCGAGGGCGACGAGCGCGACAACATCTACAAGCAGTGCGAGCAGATGGTCGCCGATGAGATGCCCTGGATGCTCATCAGCCACTCGAAGAACCTCGCGGGCTACAGCCCCAAGGTCAAGGGCTTCTACTATCACCCGACCGGCGTCGTGCACCTGGAGGGCGTCACGAAGGAGGCGTAGCACACGGTGCCGTAACGGCACGTATGAGCGCTAAGACCTGGTAGACAGACGGGCCGGGCTCACCCTCGGCCCGTCGTTGTTTCCGCCGCGCCCCGCGCGGCACCGGCGTGTGGCAGGCGCGCCGCAGATATTGGGGAGGAGGAAGGTAGCGTGCTGAAATACATCTTGAAGCGCATCTTGCTGGCGATACCCGTGCTTCTGGGCGTCTCCATCATCGTGTTCCTCATCATGCGCGTGTTTTCAGCTGACCCGGCGCCCGTGGTGCTCGGGCAGCACGCTACGGCGGAGGCCATGGAGGCATGGCGCGACGCCAACGGGCTCAACGACCCGCTAATCGTTCAATACTTCAACTTCTTGACGGGGGCGCTCACGGGCAACCTCGGCGAGAGCTACTACACGCACACCCCCGTGACGCAGGAGCTGCTCAGCCGCTTCCCGGCTACGGTGGAGCTCGCGCTGGTGGCCATCGTCATCGCCGCGGTCGCGGGCGTGGCACTCGGCGTGGTCTCGGCCACGCACAAGAACTCGCCCATCGACGGCTTGGCGACGATCCTCGCGCTCGTGGGCGTGTCCATGCCCATCTTCTGGCTGGGCGTGCTGCTCATCATCCTGTTTGCCGGCGTCTTTCATATACTGCCGAGCTCGGGGCGCATCGACCCCTTGCTCCAGCCGGTGGGCGGGACGGGCCTCTATCTTATCGACACCCTCCTCATGGGCGACTTCGAGGCGTTTGCCGACGCGGCGAGCCATATCGTGCTGCCGGCGCTCGCGCTCTCGATGTACTCCATGGCGGTCATCACCCGTATGACCCGCTCGAGCATGCTCGAGACGCTTAACGAGGACTACGTGCGCACCGCGCGCGCCAAGGGTCTGAAGAAGCGCCGCGTGGACATTCATCACGCGCTGCGCAACGCCATGCTGCCCGTGACCACGGTCATCGGCCTGCAGCTGGGAAGCCTGTTGGGCGGCGCCATGCTCACCGAGACCGTCTTCGCCTGGCCGGGCATCGGCAAGTACGTGGTCGATTGCATCTTAAAGTCGGACTTTCCCGTCGTGCAGGGGGCGGTCCTCCTCATCGGCGTCATCTTCATCGTGATCAACCTCGTGGTGGACGTCATCTACGCCTACCTCGATCCGCGCATCACCTACACCAAGGAAGAGGGGTGATAACCATGGCAGCAGCAGTAGCAGAGCTCAAGGGCGCCGGCCCCGAGGGAGCGCCCGAGGCGCGCCCCGCCGAGAAGACCGAGTCGCTCTGGAAAGACGTATGGTACGCGCTTCGCCAGAATGTGCCCGCCATGGTGAGCCTCGTCGTCATCGTGTTGCTCGCCCTCGTGGCCATCGTCACGTTTGTGGCGCCGGGCATCTTGCCCTACGACCCGTATCAGCAGGATCTCTCGGCCTCGTTTGAGGGGCCGAGCATGGCGCACTGGTTCGGTACCGACCAGCAGGGGCGCGACATCTTCTGCCGCATCCTCATCGGCAGCCAGATCTCGCTCACGGTCGGCCTGCTCTCGGTCGCCATCTCGCTTACCATCGGCGTGGCCCTGGGTGCCATCGCCGGTTACAAGGGCGGTGTCGTCGACACCATCATCATGCGCTGCATGGACATGATGCTCGCCATCCCGTCGATCCTGCTCGCCATCGCCTTCATGGCGGCGCTCGGTCGCGGCATCGACAAGGCGATCATCGCCATCGGCTTCGTCTCCATTCCCGAGTACGCGCGCATCGTGCGCAGCCAGGTGCTGGCCGTCAAGCAGTCGGACTACGTGGCCGCCGCGCGCGTCATCGGCGATTCGGACGCGACCATCATCTTCCGCCACGTGCTCCCCAACGTCATGCCCTCCATCATCGTTCGCGCAACGCTCGGCATCTCGAGCGCCATTCTCGACGCGGCGGCGCTCGGTTTTCTGGGCCTCGGCGTGCAGCCGCCGGCAGCGGAGTGGGGCGACATGCTCGGCCGCGGCCGCAACTACATCTTCGCGGCGCCGCATGCCATGATCTTCCCGGGTCTCGCCATCACCGTCACGGTGCTTGCGTTCAACCTGCTGGGCGACGGCATCCGCGACGCGTTTGATCCCAAGAGCAGGGCGAGGTGAGTGCCATGGCATTGTTAGAGGTACACGACCTCGTCACCGAGTTTCCCACCCGCAAGGGCGTGGTGCGCGCGGTCAACGGGGTGACCTTCGATCTGGAGCGCGGCGAGATCCTCGCCGTGGTGGGCGAGTCCGGCTCGGGCAAGAGCGTGACATCGCTCTCCATCATGGGGCTCTTGCAGGAGCCGGGCCACGTCGCCGAGGGCTCTATCACCTTTGACGGCAAGGACCTGCTGGCCGCCTCGGAGGAGGAGATGGAGCAGGTCCGCGGCGGGCAGATCTCGATGATCTTCCAGGAGCCCATGACGAGCCTGAACCCGGTCTACCGCGTGGGTGACCAGATCGTGGAGGCCATCCAGACGCACTCCGACATGAACAAGAAGGAGGCGTGGGCGCGCGCCGTGGAGATGCTCCGCATCGTGGGAATCCCCAGTCCCGAGGAGCGCGCACGCGACTATCCGCACCAGATGTCCGGCGGTATGCGCCAGCGCGTCATGATCGCCATGGCGCTCTCCTGCGACCCCAAGCTGCTCATTGCCGACGAGCCCACGACGGCGCTCGACGTGACGATCCAGGCGCAGATTCTGGACCTCATCTACAAGCTCCGCAGCGAGTTCAACATGGCGGTGCTCCTCATCACGCACGACCTCGGCGTCGTGTCCGAGGTGGCCGACCGCGTGGTCGTCATGTACTGCGGCCAGCTTGTGGAGGAGGGCGAGAAGTTCGAGCTCTTCGAGCATCCGCTCCACCCCTACACGCTGGGTCTCTTGGAGTCCATCCCGCGCCTGGAGGATGAGGAGTCCGAGCGGCTCTACCAGATCTCGGGGTCGGTGCCCAACCCGCTCGACATGCCGGCGGGCTGCCCGTTCTCCGACCGCTGCGAGCGGTGCTTCGACCGGTGCCGCCAGGAGCGTCCCGAGCTCAGGACGGTTCCCGGCACCACGCGGCGCGTCCGGTGCTTCCTCTACGACGATCCCGCCGAGGTGGCGCGCGCCCAAGAGGCGACCGAGGCCGCGCATCAGGTCAAGGCCGACCTGGAGGAGCAGGAGCGCGAGCGGATCGCGCGCGCAGCCGCTGCCGCCCGTCGCCCCCGCCGTCCCGAGCTCGATAAGGAGGTGCGCTAGCACATGGCAATCGATAAGACCGACAACCTGATCGAGGTGCAGCACCTCACGAAAAGCTTTGTGGCCGCCACCAACTTCTTTGGCAAGCCGACGTCCTTCGTGCAGGCGGTGGACGACGTCAACTTCACCATCCGGCGCGGCGAGGCGTTTGGCCTCGTGGGCGAGTCGGGCTGCGGCAAGACCACCATCGGCAAGATGATCGTGGGCCTCTTGAGGCCCACGAGCGGCCGTATCCTGTTTGAGGGCGAGGACATCACCGCGCTCTCGCCGCGCGACCGCCGGCGCCTGAGCACCGACATCCAGCTCATCTTCCAGGACCCGTACGCGAGTCTGAACCCGCGCATGACCATCGGCCAGATTGTGGCCGAGCCCATCCTCACCAACAACATCCTGCCAAAAGACCAGGTGGATGCCCGAGTGGATGAGCTGCTGGAGCGCGTGGGCCTGGCGAGCTACATGAAGAACCGGTATCCGCACGAGTTCTCGGGCGGGCAGCGCCAGCGCGTCGGCATCGCCCGCGCGCTCGCCGTCAACCCCAAGCTCATCGTCTGCGACGAGCCGGTCTCGGCCCTTGACGTCTCCATTCAGGCCCAGGTGCTGAACCTTCTGGACGACCTGAAGGACCAGTTTGGCCTCACATACCTCTTCATCGCGCACGGCCTGAATGTCGTCAAGCACATCTCCGACCGCGTGGGCGTCATGTACCTCGGCCGCCTGATGGAGGTTGCTCCCAAAAACAGCCTCTACCACGAGCCGCTCTGCCCCTATACGCAGGCGCTCCTCTCCGCTATCCCGAGTCCCGACCCCAAGCTGCAGCGCCGTCGCATCATTCTCGAGGGCGACGTGCCGAGCCCCATCGACCCGCCCGCGGGCTGCCGGTTTGCGAGCCGCTGCTTCGCCAAGGTGGGCGCGTGCGACGTCTCGGCGCCCGAGCAGCGCGAGGTCCTGCCCGACCATCTGTGCTCGTGCCATCGCTACGACACGGTCGATGCCGATGACGTGCGCCAGCTCGCCCTCGACATCCAGTACGCGGCCGCGCGCCCGAGCTACGGGCGAGGCAGCGACCTTATGAACGCCGACCCGGTCGTCACGCCCGAGGCCGACCTCGCAGCCGAGGACGATGCCCCCGGCACCACCCCGGCCGCAACCGACTAGCGGCCCTACTGCGACCTCCTTCCCCGGGGCGCGGGTCTGTTCCTGCCATGCCGGACCCGCTGCCCCCATCGAGGTGCGGCCCCGCGAGCATATTGCCGCGGGGCCGCGTTCTTGTGGGTATAAATGCCCTTAGCCGCTCGCAGGAGGTGCGCCATGTTCAGCCCGTTCCGCGACGAGCAGGGCCGGCCGCTCGGCCTTGCCGCCCTCACCTACGCCGACCTCGCCCAGCTTGCGACCATGGACGAGGGTTACGTGCTCGAGTTCAAGCGCTCGTTCGCCGCGAGCGTCAAGGCAAAGGTGCCCAAGATCATCGCCTCGTTTGCCAACTCGGGCGGCGGATGGCTCGTCATCGGCATCGCCGACGACGACCATGCCATCTGCCCGGTACCCAGGCTCTCGGCGGACTACAGCCAGATTATCGGCGAGCTCTGCCGGCGCCATGTTTCGCCCGCACCGCCCTTCGACGTGCGCTTCATCGCCGATCCCAAAAACGATGCGCAGGGCGTGGTTGTCGTGCGGGTGGACGAGGGCAGTTTTCCGCCGTACGTGGCCGACGGCATCGTGGAGATTCGCGAGGGCTCGACGTCGGGACCGGCTACGGGCACCGCGCTTGTGGAACTCTACGACAAGGCGATGCGGCGGCGCTCGCACATCGCCGAGTTCTGCCGACGCACGGTGTTCTTCGCGCGCCCGGTGCCGCTTTTTGACCTGTATCTCTACCGGATGGACGGCCCCTCGCGCGACGTGCCCTCGC
This sequence comes from Candidatus Coprousia avicola, assembly GCA_018715125.1. Taxonomy (GTDB): domain Bacteria; phylum Actinomycetota; class Coriobacteriia; order Coriobacteriales; family Coriobacteriaceae; genus Coprousia; species Coprousia avicola. Next base: position 54,058 of record DVMF01000056.1, read on the forward strand.
GCGATGAGGTGAGCGCATGCGCCGCCGCCATGCGCCGCGCCTTTGCCGCCCAGAGGCTCGACTGCCATGTGCAGCACGCGCACGACTCGCTCATCTTCCGCACCTCGATCGCCTTCGACGGCCTGGTGCCGCACTCGGCCATCGAGCTCTTTCCCGACGAGTCGATCAAGCTCACGGTTCCCGCCGTGCTCTGCGGCCCCCTCGAGCGGGCGGAGGCCCTGGCGTCGCTGCGCGCCGCCTGCGGTCCGCTGCTCGGCGGGGTGGGGGAGGCCGCCCTCGCACAGGGTAGCGCTGCCGCTGAAGCGGGCTCCGTTCAAGGTGAGGGCGCGGCGCCGGGCGTCTCGCCCGCGGGCGGGGGCGTATCCGCGCCAGATGGCGCCCAGCCCCGCGTCATGTCCGCCTCCGACACGCTCCGCCGCGTCACGCGCATGGCGTCGCTGCTCGACCGTTATATTCGCGAGCGGGGCGGGCGATGGCAGGCGTATGCCGCCGCCTACGAGCTCGAGAACATGGCCGGTGTTCTCTTGTGGTCGCGCGACCCCCTCTATCTCGATTACGTACGGGGCCACGGCCCGCTCTTCTGCGGTACGACGGATTGCCGCAGCCGGGTGCGCTACCTCGACGACGGCGATCACGACTCGTTTCGGGCGCGGCAGTTTGCGGGCAGCCATTTCTTCGAGGCGTGCGGCCTGCCGCTCGGCTCGCCCGACCCCGAGGACAACGCGCTGGTCGATGCCCTGCTGCGCACCGAGCGCGGCGCCCGGCGCGGCGAGTGACGGAGCTGGGTGCGCAAGGGGGGCGCTGATGAGTTCGGCCGGGGACGGCGGCGCCGCCGCGCGGGCTGCCGGGCGGTGCGCATCTGCGAGAATCCGCTCTGCGGCGGCCCGCTTCTCGTCGGATGGTGCCGCTCGGTGCCCCGCGCCCTGCCGGTTGTGCGATACTGTGACGCCGGAAATAAGCGGGACGGCGCCGGGGGACGCGCGTGGATATTCTCATCATCATGGTCGTGGGCATGCTCGCGGGGCGCTTCGCGGTGCCCGAGCGCTTTCGGCCCTATAACGGCAAGCTGCAAACCGTCTGCACCTGCCTGCTCATCGGCTCTATGGGCGCCTCCATCGGCTCGGGGGAGGGCTTTCTCGCCAGCGTTGCCGCTTGGGGTGGCAAGAGCCTCGTTTTCTGCCTCATCCCCACGGCATGCTCCGTGGTGCTCGTCTACCTCCTGACCGCCCGCCTGCTCGACGCGCCCGCGCCAGGCACCGTTGCAACCGCCTCGGCTTCTGCCGGTGGCGCAGTCGCCCCTGCCTCCGATCCCGCCGGTGACGCCGCCGCTCCCGTGGCCGACCGTGCCGGCAGAACGTCCAAGCCGCGCCTGCCCATCGACGGCATGGCGGTCGCCGCGCTCATTATGCTCGCTCTCGGCATCGCCCTCGGCGTGGTTGCGCCGGCCAGCGCGCTCGTCCGCGTGCTGGGGGATGCGAGCGAGCCCGTGCTCTGGGTGCTCATGGCGCTTGTCGGCATCGGTGTCGGCATGCACCGCGGCCTGGTGGCGAGCATTCGCGAGCATCATCTCAAGATGCTCGTCATCCCGGCGGGCGTTGTCGTCGGATCGCTCGTGGGCGGTGCGCTCGCGGCGCTCCCTCTCGGCTTCACGGTGCGGGAGGGCATGGCGGCGGCGAGCGGTTTGGGGTGGTACAGCCTCGCCGGCGTCACCATCGAGAGCGCCGCGGGTGTCGAGCTCGGTGGCATCGCCTTTCTCGCCAATCTCATGCGGGAGCTGCTCTCGTTTTTCTGCATCCCCTGGATCGCGCGGCATCTGAACGGGTACGCCTGCATCGCCGCCGGTGCCGCCACGAGCGAGGACACCACGCTTCCCATGATGATCCGCTATACCGATGGGCGCTGCGTGGTCTACTCCCTCATCAACGGCGTCATCTGCTCGGCATGCGTGCCGGTGCTCATCGCCCTCTGCCTGGGTTAGCGCGTCTTTGACGGCGCGGCTACACCGGCGGGTACATAACCGCGTACATTGCGAGGCCTTTTGCCGGGGCGTCGGTGCAATATCGCGCGCAATGCACCCGGAAATGCGCTGCGGGGGCGGAAATCGGGCCACGGGTACATTGCGAGCGGAAATGTACACCCCGCTACCAGCGGTTTTGTCGACCGTACATTCGCGCGTACATTGACGGGTTCTTTGCCGCGAGAAATGTCCCGAGGCCCGGGCAAAACGCGCGGCAATGTGCGCACGAGTGTACGGTGGGGCCGCGGTGCCGCTGACGGGGCGGCATGTCTTGTGTACCGTGTCATCGTCTAGGCGGGCCGGCCTCGTGCGAGATCGCGCGAGGACCTGCTGTCCTCGTTGGTGCGCGGGGTGCACGCCCGTGCTGTAAGAAGGAAAAAAGGGACCCTCTACCAGCACGTTGGTAGAGGGTCCCTTACAAGGCGGACAGCGCTCCGAAGAGCGCAGTTCGCCTACATGCTACGTTGGTGGAGGCGCGGAGAATCGAACTCCGGTCCACGAAAGCCCCCTGATCGGCATCTCCAGGCTCAGTCGCTGGTTTGATCTCGGACGCGTTGCGCGCAGCGACACGCTCGCGGCATCCCAACCGGTTCGGTCTTAGCCCGCGCCATACCGATTACGTGCGCGGGAGCATTCCCCTGAAATGACACCGCACCCGGGGCGGGGAAATCCCGGGATTGGCGTGCCAGCTATAAACTAAGCGGCAAGAGCCAGCTGGGGCTCGTAAGAAGAGTTCTTGTCAATTCATTTTGACGGTACCCCTGTTTAACGTGGCGAGGAGACCACGGCCTGCTTCCTCTCTCAGAGCTATCGCGTCGAAACCAGTCGCCCCCATCACAAGAGACTGCCGGCGTCCCCACCCGATAGGCGGGGCCATCGACCTTGTCAATGTTCCCATCGCGCGACACGCAATCGAATCGCGCTGACATTTCATCATACCACAAGATGGACCGGTGCATGCGTGCGGCCATCTCGCGCGGTGCTGGCAGGGTTGCGTTGCGCACGTCTCGAGGCAAATCGACACAAGAGAGCCTGACAGGCGGCGCACCATTGGGGTACAAGAAGCGCGTTGGTCTGCGTATGGCAAAGGAGCGCATCATGACGACGGCTGCGGGTACCACGGGCAAGACGGCTCTCGTGCTGGAGGGCGGCAGCTTCCGCTGCCAGTTTACGGCGGGTGTGCTCGACGTGCTGATGGAGAACGGCATCACGTTCGACGCGTGCTACGGCGTGTCGGCGGGCACCCTCTGCGGCCTCAGCTTCAAGTCCCATCAGATCGGCCGCGCCAACCGCGTGAACCTCGCCTTCTGCAACGACAGCCGCTACATGGGCTCGCGCGCCGTCGCGCAGTCGGGGAGCCTCGTGGGCTATGACTTCATGCTCTATGACGTGCAGGACCGCATCGATCCGTTTGACACGCAGGCCTATCTCGCCAACCCCATGCCGCTGTTTGCGACGGTCTCGGACATCGTCTTCGGCACCCCAGCGTATCTGGTGGTAAAGGACCCGATCCTCGACATCGACGCGGTGCGGGCCTCGACGTCGATGCCGCTCGTGACCCCTCCGGTCGAGATACAGGGGCACTTCTACCTCGACGGCGGCATCACCGACTCGGTTCCGGTGGAGCGGGCGCTCGAACACGACGGCTATAGTCGGGCACTCGTGGTGCTCACGCAGGATCGCTCTTACGTTAAGGGCCCCTACGAGCTCATGCGCGCGGCCCGAGCGCGCTACGGCGAGTACCCGTATTTCCTGGACGCGCTCGAGAACCGTCACGAGCGCTACAACGAGCAGCGCGCTCACATCGACGCCTATGAGGAGGAGGGTCGCGCCCTGGTGGTGGCGCCGCCCACGCCGGTCGAGGTCGGCCATGTGGAGCGCAATCCGGAGAAGCTCCTCACCCTCTACATCCAGGGTCGCCAGGAGGCGCAGCGCCTTCTGGGGAGCATTCGGGAGTATGTCCATCAGAATCATGCATGACATGCGGAGACTCTGAGAATGACCAGCGGTTGACGGTTGACGGCGGAGCGTAGGGCGGTATACTCGACAAGTTACTTTTCAGAGCCCCGTGAATCTCTGTCAAGACACGTAACTGTTGGAGGAGTCCAAGTGATTTCTAAGTCGACTCACTACGCCAAGCAGGGTGAGGTCCAGCGCAACTGGGTTCTCATCGATGCCGAGGGTGCCGTGCTGGGCCGTCTTGCCACCCAGATCGCCATGATCCTGCGTGGTAAGAACAAGCCTCAGTTCACCCCCAATTCCGACTGCGGCGACTTTGTGGTGGTCATCAACGCCGATAAGGTCCAGCTTACCGGCAACAAGGCCGCTCACAAGACCTACTATCGCCACAGCGGTTGGAACGGCGGCCTCAAGGCGGAGAGCTTCCGCGCCGCTATGGAGAAGCACCCCGAGCAGGTCATCGAGCGCGCCGTTCGCGGCATGCTCCCCAAGACCACGCTCGGCCGCAAGCAGCTGACCAAGCTCAAGGTCTATGCTGGCACCGAGCATCCCCATGCTGCCCAGAACCCCGTCAAGATCGAGCTGGAGGCGTAAACCATGGCTGAGAACTCCGTTGTCTACCAGGGCACCGGCCGTCGCAAGAATGCCGTGGCCCGTGTCCGTCTCGTCCCCGGTACCGGCAAGGTGACCGTCAACAAGCGTGACGCTCTCGAGTACTTCGGTCGCAAGAACCTGCTCGACGACGCCCTCGCTCCCTTCAAGGTGACCGACACCCAGGGTGCCTTCGATGTCATCGCCCTCTGCGATGGCGGTGGCATCTCCGGTCAGGCCGGCGCCCTTCGCCTGGGCATCGCCCGCGCGCTTCTTGATGCCGGCGATTACCGCGCCGACCTCAAGCGTGCCGGCTTCCTCACGCGCGATGCGCGCGTGGTCGAGCGCAAGAAGTACGGTCTCAAGAAGGCCCGTCGCGCTCCCCAGTTCTCCAAGCGCTAATCCGCACGAGACATCGCTGGTTGTATGCGGGGCCGCCTTTGGGCGGTCCCGTTTTTTGTGCCATCTCCACCTGTTTTTCTTTAGAAAAGTGCTCCTAGCCGGTGTTGGCTCCAGCCTGTGCATCTGCACCGCGCAAAGGTGGGTGGTGAGGACGATAGACACCCAAAATTGGGGTACCATTGAGACGTAACCGAAGGCGGATGCGTCGAGTGGGAAAGGGGGATCATGTTCAGCCGTTTTCTGAGTTCGCTATCATCGCGGAGTAAGAGCGAGGTGCTTCTGGCACCTTTGGCTGGTACCGTGATACCGCTTTCCGAGGTGCGCGATACGACGTTCTCCTCGGGGGCGCTGGGCGATGGCGTTGCCATACGTCCCACGGGCACCACGGTGGTCGCCCCGGCAGACGGCAAGGTAAAGGCGATATTCCCCACGGGGCATGCGGTCGCCTTGCATACCGATAACGGCCTCGATGTCCTGATCCACCTTGGGCTCGACACCTATAAGCTGGAGGGTCGCCATTTTACGGTCCATGCCCAAGTGGGTGATACGGTCAAATGCGGCGACGTGCTCATCGAGTTCGATCGGGACGCCATTCTGGCAGAGGGTTATGATTTGACTGCGCCGATTCTCATCTGCAATGCGGTCGAGTTCTCTAGCATTAAAGGTAGCGTGGGAGAGACGGTCCATGAGCTCGACAAGCTCATGACGGCTCGAGAACGATAGGTGGGGTAAGGGGCGGCGCGCGTCACGGCGGGTGCCGCTTTTGGTAGATGGCTCTTTGAAAGGGGTCGCGCTATGAAGATCGTTCGTGCTCGTGATTATGATGATATGAGCCGCAAGGTTGCCAATATCATCTCCGCTCAGGTTATCCTGAAGCCCGATTGCGTGCTGGGCCTGGCTACGGGTTCCACCCCCATCGGCGCGTACAAGCAGCTCGCCGAGTGGAACCACAAGGGCGACTGCGACTTCTCCCAGGTCTCGACCTACAACCTCGATGAGTATCGCGGTCTTTCGCACGATGACCCGCAGAGCTACCACTACTTCATGAAGACCAACTTCTTCGACCATGTGAACATCGACCAGTCCCGCACCCATGTGCCGGACGGCTCCAACCCCGATGCCGAGGCCGCGTGCAAGGAGTACGACCGCATCGTGGCCGAGGCCGGGTATCCCGACCTGCAGCTGCTGGGCATCGGTAACAACGGCCACATCGGCTTCAACGAGCCCGACGACCACTTCTCCAAGGGCACGCACTGCGTCGACCTCACCGAGTCGACGATTCAGGCGAACAGCCGCCTGTTCGACCGCATCGAGGACGTGCCGCGCCAGGCGTACACCATGGGCGTGCAGACCATTATGTTCGCCAAGATGATCGTCATCGCCGCAAACGGTCCTGCCAAGGCGCAGGCTGTCTACGACATGTGCTATGGCCCCGTGACGCCCAAGTGCCCGGCCTCTATCCTGCAGCTGCACGACAACGTTGTGGTTGTTGCCGACGAGGCGGCGCTCGCGCTCTGCCCCAAGGAGTAGCGCGGGGTGTTCGGCGCTTAGCTTGCGCGCGGTGCGGTCCTGTGCCTGACGCAGGCGCGCTGTATCAGAAGCCAGATGATGAGGGCGGTCCGCTTGCTCGGGCCGCCCTTTCGCGTTGCGTAGCGGCGTTGCCCGCGCTCCGCTGGCGCGGCGCACGCTGTGCCAGGGGCCTTACCACGTGCCGACGAGCACCTCTGCCTCGACGGTCGCCTGCGTGAGGTCCGACCAATCGATGGCGGCGGCGTCGACCGAGAACAGAAGCGGCGTCATGGCGATGAGCGCGTCGCGCACCTTAGGCGTGAGCGCGAGGGTGTGGGAGACCGTCGTGCGGCTGATAAGCCTGCACGATGCGGCAAAATGGTCGATGACGCGCCGGTTGGAGTATGCGCTGTGGCGCAGCTGGCCGGCGGCGAGCTCGCGCACCTCGTGCAGGTGATGCGCCGTAGGGACGACCTTGATGACGCGCCCGCCGCCGGCGAGCACGCGCTGGAACTCCCCGTAGTGCGCGGGCGAGAACACGTCGATGACAGCGTCGATGGCTCCGTCCTGCACGGGAATGGCGGCGAGGTCGGCTACGAACCAGAGGATGCCGTCCTCGGCGTTTTGCCCTGCGGCGAGCTGTATGGAATCGCGCGAGATGTCGAAGGCGCACACCGCGGCGCCCGTACGGCGCACGGCCTCGGCAAAATAGCCCTCGCCGCAGCCGGCGTCGAGGACGCGCAGCGGCTGACCAGATGAGGACGACCTCTCGGCGAGGGCCGTGACGACGGCTTGGGCCACCGGGGCATAGAGGCCGCTTGCAAACACGCGGCGACGCTGCTCAAACGAGGAGCGGTCGTACGCGTCGTGCGCATGGGCGCCGCGGAGAAGGTTGACGTAGCCCTGGCGGGCTATGTCGAAGCGGTGCCCGTGGGCGCAGGCGAGGCATGTGCCCTCGCGCGAGACGGGCCGTCTACAGATGGGGCATGCGAGTACCTGCGCGCATGCGTCAAAACGGTGCAGTTTACGTTGGTCCATCATGCCCTCTCGGCTTGCCGTGTCAGGCCGCTACCGCAGGCCGTATGCAGCAGTATAGCCAACGGGACGGGACGGGGTGGCCGGCGCGTGCTACGCGTGCAGAAGCGACGTCAGCTTGAACGCGGAGCGGAGCTGCTGTTCGAGCTTGAGGTACGCCTCGCTCTTGGTTGTCTTGAGGGTGACGAGGCAGATGGGAATCGAGATCGCCTCGGATGCGTCGATGGGGACGACGCGGCTCTCGCGAAACGGCTGGCCAAAGGGAGACAGGTACACCGAGAAGTAGACGGCTTTGGTGAGGTCGGTATCGGCGGGGTCGCACGTTCCGTCCTCGTTGATGCGCACGATGGGGGCGGTGAGCCCCCGCTCTTGGTAGACGGTGCAGATCGAGCGGTTGAACGAGTCGAAGCTCTCGGACCAGATGATGGGGTAGGGGGCGATATCGGCAAGGCGCAGGGTTTTGCGCCGCGCCAGAGGATGGTCCTTCGTCATGCCCACACCCGTCGGCAGACTGCCGATGGAGATGCAGTCGGTGTCCGGTGCGCTGTACGAGCCGATCATGCAGAGGGTGTCGACGGTGCCGGCGCGCAGCGACTCGAGTGACGTTTTGCCGGGGGCGATAAGTATCTCGATCTCGATGCCGAGCTTGGCGCCCACGATATCCGCAAGGCGCTTCATGGCCACGTCGCCACCCTCAAACGGCGGCGCGCAGAAGGAGAGCAGCAGCCGCTCGCGCGAGTGCTGGGTGGTGACGCGGTCGGAGAAGGCCTCCAGCTCGTTGAAGCTATCGAGGATGCGCCGCGCGCGGTTATAGAACCCCTGCCCGACCGCGGTGGGCTTGACGCCGTGATTGCTGCGGATGAGCAGCGGTGTGCCCACCTCCGCCTCGAGTTCGGAGATGCCCTTGGAAACGGCTTGGACGGTCACAAACTGCTGCTTAGCCGCTGAAGAAAGCGAACCGCCGTCGACGGCGGAAACTAAATAGCGTATGTGACGAATGTCCATAGGTTCTCCGGCATGATAGGCGGCAACTTGAGATGGCAGAAAGCTGCCAAGACATAAGTCTAGGCTCCGAGGAAGGCCGGGCGAAAGGTCCCGGCGGCGTGTTCAACTACTTGTTGATGGGGGTGCATGTTTGCGCGCCCGGGCCTTAAGGGGTGCACGGAAGCGTCACGCCTCAGCGTCTCTGTGTACGCGGAGTGCGGGTGGGGTATCCCTATGATTGCTATGACGTACGTTGGAACAACCGACGGTCGCCGCACCTAAAGACGGCGGCCGCGCGAGGAGGTATCGCATGTTTGACCAGCAGACACTCCAGGCGCTCGCATGGGCGGCGCTCGGCTGCGGCTTTACGTGGCTTATGACGACGGCGGGCTCAGCCGTCGTGCTCTTCACCTCAAACGACCCGGAGAAGGGACGGCTCACGCATCACATCTTTTTAGGGTTCGCCGCGGGCGTGATGATCGCGGCGAGCGTCTGGTCGCTGCTGAACCCCGCGATCGAGCAGGCCGAGGAGCTCGGCCAGATAGGTTGGATCCCCGCTGCGGGCGGGTTTCTGCTCGGCGTCGCGTTCTTGATCGCGCTCGATACCCTGCTGCCCCATCTTCATGCGGAGGAGAGAGACCCCGAGGGGCTGCCCTCGTCGTGGAAGCGCACGACGCTTCTGGTCTCGGCGGTTACGCTTCACAACATCCCCGAGGGTATGAGCGTGGGCCTGCTCTTCGCCATGGCGTCGCAAGCACCGGGTGCGGCGGGCGAGGCGTATCTCGGTATGGCGTTCGCCCTCGCCATCGGTATCGGGCTGCAGAACTTCCCCGAGGGGGCGGCCATCTCGCTGCCGCTGCGCCGCGAGGGGTTCAGCCGTGTAAAGGCTTTTGCAGCTGGCTCGCTTTCCGGCATCGTCGAGCCCATCTTTGGTATCCTCGTAGTGCTGGTAAGTGGCTGGATCGCCCCGTTCATGCCGTGGCTGCTCGCGTTTGCCGCGGGCGCCATGATTTATGTCGTGGTGGAGGAGCTCATCCCCGAGGCGCATCTGGGCGAGCACTCCAACGTGGGCACGCTCGGCGTCATCGCGGGCTTCGTGATCATGATGGTGCTCGACGTCGCTCTCGGGTAGGGCCTCCTCTCCCGGGCCCGCCCTTGCCGGCGCGGTACCAAGAGAGAACGGATGCTTACCTCATGATCAAGCTGTTTGCCTGCGATCTGGACGGCACGCTGCTGAACGTGCGCCATGCTACCGACCGAACCATCCTGCGCTGCGTCGAGGCCGTCGTCGCGGCGGGCGCGCACATCGCCGTCGCTACCGGTCGTGCCGTGCAGACCACCCATGACCACGGTTTTGACGGGGCTCCCGTCGACATGCTCGGATCTAACGGCACGATCGTGCGCGACCGCGAGGGCAACCTGCTCAAGACCTTCCCCATCGACCCCGCTGCGCTCGAGGACCTGCTCACCACGTTTCCCACCATCCCCTTCGATTGCGCCACGCCGGAGGGTATGTTCATCCGCGGTTCCAAGGAGCAGCACGACGAGGGCTTCAGGCGCGACAACCCCATCAAGCGCATCATCGTGCGCGGTATGCGCGGCCCGCTTTCCTTTAACAACATGCACTTCGATCAGACGACGGCAGACATCTTGAAGTTGCACGATGTCTGCAAGGTCAACTGTCGCGTCGTCGACCCGGGCTTGAGTCGAGAGCTCGCCGCCTATCTTGCCGCACACGAGGATGCGCTCGTAAACGCGCCTTTCAACCCCATCATGTTCGAGATCTCCGACCGCGATGCCAACAAGGGCGCCGGCGTGGCGTGGCTCGCCTCGTATTACGGTTACACCGAGGACGAATGCGCCGTTTACGGCGACGGTGGCAACGACATCGCCATGCTCCGGCGCTTCCGTCATTCGTACGCGATGGCCAACGGCAGCGACGAGGCAAAGGCTGCCGCGAGCGCGGTCATCGGCCACAACGCGTTTCACGCGGTGCCGCGCCACATCATGGCGACGCTCCGGCGCGAGCGCGGCCGCGTGCACATCTCCTGAGTTCGGGGCGCGGTGTTTCAAAGATTGAAAATCAGGACACCCGCACGTAACTCCCTCTCGGTCTCCCCTCCGGTATAAACAAAGCCGTGGGACGGGGATGTCTCGTTCCCGCATATCGACGAGAGGGGACGTACATGGCGCAACCGTTATTTCCGGATGGCTTCCTCTGGGGAGCCTCGACGAGCGCGTTTCAGTTCGAGGGAGGCTACGGTCTGGGCGGCAAGGGTGCCGCCACCACCGATCGGGGTCCCGGACGACCGGGCATCGCAGATAACAGGGTCGCATCCGACCACTTCCACCACTGGCGTGAGGATGTGGACCTAATGGAGCAGCTCGGGATCAAGGTGTACCGAATGGGCTTCTCTTGGAGCCGCATCATGCCCGATTTGACGGGAGGCCCCAATCCGGAGGGTCTTGCCTTCTATGACCGGCTGATCGACCGTCTCTTGGAGCGCGGTATCGAGCCGTTGGTGACCCTGTATCATTTCGAGTGTCCGCAGGTGCTCGTCGATGCGTTTGGCGGCTGGAAGAGCCGTCGCATGATCGACGCATACGTTCGCTATGCCGAGGTCTGCTTCAGGCATTTCAAGGGACGCGTCAGGCGCTGGGTGACTGTCAACGAGCAGCTGATTGCAACAGCGGCACCCGACAATACCGGCGATAGGGAGACGGATCCTCGCCGACGGCAGAGGAACACGTACCAGATGAGCTATCACGTGGCCATTGCCGAGCATCGGGCGATCTCTGCGCTACGCACAATCGATCCGACGGCGCAGATTGGCCCGGTCGTCTCCCTGCAGGTGGTGAATCCGTTCTCCGGTGCGTCGGCAGATGTGCTCGCGGCCATGAACGCTGAGGAGATGATGCAGAACTATCTGCTCGACCTGAGCGTCCGGGGCGAGATTTCCCCATATGCCCGCCACTACCTCGAGCGTGAGGGATTCTTTCCAGCGGTCGAGCCAGGGGACGTGGCGATCCTCGGCGCATCATCCCCTGACTTCCTGGGCGTGAACTACTACTTCAGCTCCTGCGCCCGTGAGCGCACCGAACCCATACGTTTCGACCGCTTTCCCCCTTGGTCCGGCGGTGACTTCGAGCTGTGCGCGAATCCGACGCTCAAGCCGACGAGATGGATGGAAAACGGGATCGATCCTCTGGGGCTGGTCGTTGGCATGCGCAAGCTACACGATCGCTACCGGCTCCCGATGATTGTCACCGAGAACGGGATGGCCCTCTCGGAGACGCTGGACGAGGAGGGCTTGGTGCACGATGGGCCGCGCATCGCGTATCTGGAGCAGCACATCCGTGCGGTCAAGGAGCTCGTCGACGAAGGGTACCCCGTCTTCGGGTATTGCGTTTGGAGTCTGATGGACCTGTGCTCGAGCCACCAGGGTTTCGCGAAGCGCTACGGACTCGTCTTCGTCGACCGCACCGATACCGACGTCAAGGATTGCGCGCGCATCCCGAAGGACAGCTTCTGGTGGTACCGCGACGTGATACGCCGGAACAGACTGCCGGGCGGCGAGGCGTAGCCCCGCGCGCCGGACTGCCCGAGCGCCCCGTCCGGCGCGCGCCCGTTTCCGCTCTCCTCAGCCGTTCTGCCCGCTGGCAGCATGGAGCCTGAGGTACTCGACCACCACGGTGTCGACGGCGGCGAGCGCCCCGTACTTGCCGCTGTCGGCACTGTTTGTGACCCCGCAGCTCAGCACACATGACGCATGGGTCCAATATGAGCTGGACGTGTTCTGTGTGATGGCCAGGAAGCGGCATCCGGATTCAGAGATGGCGTTGGCGATCGCGGGGTAGCGGATCGGATAGGTTCCGCCTATGCTGCAGACGATCGCTAGGTCGTTTTCGGTCAGCGACTGCGCGCAAGCGAGCTGCGGGGCGTAGTCGAGGTACAGCTCGATGAGGCGGTCCATGATGGCGAGCCTGCTCTGAAAATAGCGCCCCACATCCCAGAGGAAATGCTGAGAGAAGAAAGCGACGCGGTCGCTGTCGCGCAGCATCTGCGCTATGCCGGGGAGCTTCGCCCGGTTCTCGGGGGAGAACGTGGTCGCTATATTGAGGCAGATGGCCTCATGGAGCGACGTGAGGGCACCCTCCGGGTTATCGGCGAGGTTGTTGAGGTAGGCGCGTGGAAAGATTCCGTGAAAGGGGACATCGTTCTCCAACTGCCGGCGCATGTCCTTGAAGTCCGCGAAGCCCATGAAGCGGCAGAAGCGGGACAGCGAGGCCTTCGAGACATAGCACATATCGGCGATCTCACCGATGGATAGTTCCTTCAACCTGCTGTAGTTCCTGACGAGCGTCGTGGCGATCTCGAAGTTGGTGTCGCGTCGCATGTTCGTGTCGATGAAGTCGAGCAATCGCTCTGCGACCGATCCCATTGCTATGGATTCACTCATGTCAGGCCCCTCCGTGTTCCGTTTGAAGCACGACTAATTCGGCTTACTTGGATTATGCGTCAAAAAGTGCATTTACCTGTGGAATTTCAAGTTATGAAACTCTAGGTCCGATCGAGAAACTGCTTCGGGGACCGTGTAACCGATTATAGCGGCAGGGGGGCGTTATACCTATTGGTGGCGGAGGATGGACCGCTTGCCGCTCGGTTTCCGGGACGCGGGGCGCTCTTCGTCGCGGTGCCGCTACCGGATGTGGTGGCCAGTATGGAAGGGGATGAGATGAGACGTTTGCTGATGCGCGCGGACGATCTGGGTTACAGCGACGGGGTCAATTGCGGAATCGCCGCCGTCGTCAGGGCGGGGCTTGTTCGCACCGTTGGAGTTATGACCAATATGCCCCTTGCAGAGAGGGGGCTGATGCAGCTGGAGCCGGACGGGCTGTGTCTTGGTCAGCACACGAACATCTGCACCGGACGTCCTTTGACCGATCCCGCCCGCATCTCGAGCATCGTCGATGGGGACGGTCTCTTCAAGCCGAGTAGGGCGTACCGCGCGGCAGCCCGTGCCGGCGAGGACTTCGTCGTCCTCGATGAGGTGATCCTCGAGATCGAGGCGCAGTATCGGCGCTTCGTCGACCTGGTTGGTCGGGACCCCGATTATTTCGAGGGCCATGCCGTGGCGAGTCCCACCTTCTTCCGGGGGCTCGAGGTCGTCGCCGCGCGCCACCGGCTTCCCTATTTCGCCATGGGAAGGCCCGGCGAGCCCGTCATGTTCCGGTCCACGCCTGTGCTCGCGCACGTTCCCGAGGACTTCGCCGCCTATGAGGCGGATCCCTTTGCGGCACTGCGTCGGGCGGTGAGGGAAGCCGATGACGAGACCTGCGGGCTCATGGTGTTCCACCCAGGATATATCGACGCCTATCTCGAGGACCATTCGAGCATGACCGAGACGCGCATCAGGGAGGCCGAGATGCTTACTGACCCCGACGTCGCCACATGGCTTGCGGGGCAGGATATCGAACTCGTTACCTTCAGGGACCTGCCGTGAGCCACGTTCGGTCTGATTCCCGTCATTCGGATCGCGACCGACCGTGCCGTTGCGGCGTTGTCCGTCGCTGAGAGGAAGGGGGAGGCGCATACAGATAGGGGAGGCCCCGCGGGCTCCCGTCGTACAGTTTGCAAGATTGGAGTAAGCGACATGGCAGCATTCGACAAGATTCAAGGCGTGATGGATAAGACCGTCGCACCCATTGCCAGTAAGGTGGCAAACAGCAAGATAATCGATGCCCTCATGGGCGGCATGATGTGCACCCTGCCCATCTTGCTCGGCGTTTCGGTCATCGCAATTCTCATCAACTTCCCCATACCCGGTCTCTCCGAGTGGATCGCATCGAGCGGCCTCAAGGACATGGGCAACGCCATCCTCTCGGTAACGATGAACATGATGGGGATCTACATCGCCTTCTTCGTGGGTTTGAGGTGGGGTAAGGCCTGCGGGCTCTCCGGATACAACGGCGGCGTCATCACCGGCGCGGTCTTTCTGTCCTTCATCCCGCTGCAGTCGTTCGAGGATATCCCGATGGCCAGCTTCATCAACACCTCATACATGGGATCGAGCGGCATCTTCGTCGCCCTGGTGCTTGGCCTGATTGTGCCGAAGGTCACCGCGATCCTGTTGAGCAAGCTCGAGCTGAAGCTCCCCGAGATGGTGCCTCCCATGGTTGCCAGCTCCCTGTCCCCCATCTTCGGCGCAATCGTGCTCTTCTCGGTGGTATGGCTCGCCAAGTGGGGCCTGACCTTCACGCCGTGGGGCAATCTCTTCGATATGATCAACACGCTCCTGGGCACCCCGATCTCCTATGTCGGCAGCTCGCCGTTCGCCTACATCGTCGTTTGCACCCTGCAGTCGGTCTTCTGGTTCTTCGGCGTTCACCCCAATGTTATGCTCAACTTCTACGCTCCGGTCATCATGGCGCTGGGCGCCGCCAACACCGAGGCGATCATCGCTGGCGAGGCGCTGCCCTACGGCGCTTGGGCGATCGTGGCTCTCGGAACCGCAATCGGCGGTCAGGGAAACGCCCTGGGCATCAGCCTCTCCCTGTTCTTCGCTAAGTCTGAGCGCTTCAAGGCCATCCGGGGCATCGCCTTCGTGCCGTCGTTCTTCAACATCTCTGAGCCGCTGATGTTCGGTCTGCCGGTCGTGCTGAACCCCACGTACTTCATTCCCTTTGTGCTCAACATCCCGATATGCGGTGCCATCGTCCAGTTGCTCTACTCGCTTGGCCTGGGCGCCGGGTACAACCCGACCATTCAGCTTCCGTGGGTCCTTCCCCAGCCGGTCATTGCCTTCATGCAGGGCGGCGGCGGATGCCTGATCATCTCGCTTGTGGTCCTTGTGGTCTCCGTGCTCATGTACACGCCGTTCACCCTTATGGCAGACCGTCAGGCCCTGAAGGAGGAGGCCGAGGAGGCGGCGCTCGCCGAGTAGGAGGCGGGCAGAAGATAGGTTACGGCGGATTCGCCGGTCTTTACGAGGAGGTTTGAACCGTGAAACATATCGTTCTCATGTGCGCCGCGGGAGCATCGACGAGCATGTTGGTGCAGCGCATGCAGGCGGCTGCGGCAGAGGAGGGGTTCGCGTGTACCATCGAGGCCCATCCCGTCAATCAGGCAGCCGACTTCGCCGACAGCGACGTCATACTGCTGGGCCCTCAGGTGCGCTTCGAGCTGAACAAGGTAAAAGACGAGGTCAACTGCCCTGTCGAGGCCATCGAGATGACTGCGTACGGAATGATGAACGGTAAGGCGGTGCTTGCGCAGGCCCGGAAGTTGATGGGAGAGTAGCCATGACAGAGGACGACCAGGGGCGGATCGAGCAGTTCGAGATGGAATGCTTCCAGATCGTTGCCCAGGTGGGAAGCGCGCGGAGCTGCTATCTCGAGGCCATCACTCGCGCCGAAGAGGGTGATTTCGACGCCGCTCAGAGGCTCATAGATGAGGGGAACCAGATGTTCAACGCCGGACATGACGTGCATATGGAGATCCTCCAACGTGAGGCCAGGGGCGAGCAGCTGTCGTTTCGCATCATCCTGCTTCACGCGGAAGATCAGCTGATGAGCGCGGAGGCGTTCCGCATCTTGTCAGAGAAGTTCATCGCCGTATACCGTCACATGTTCGCCAGCTAAGCGGCATCTGGCACGGGGGCGGCGGACAGGGTCCGTCGCCCCCCTTCCATTTGCATCACGAGGACAAGGAGTATCGATGTCTTTCTCCGAGCATTTTCTGTGGGGCGGGGCAACCGCCGCCAATCAGTACGAGGGCGCTTGGGACGAGGGCGGCAAGGGGCTGAGCACCTCGGACGTCATGACCAACGGATCGCACACGGTGCCGCGTCGCATCACCTGGGTGAAACCGGCCACCGGGGAGACCGGGTCGACCGACCTCTCCACCCTCTCCTGTCGGGGGCTTCCCGAGGGCGTCGAGCCCGCGATCGTCGCGGGGGAGTGCTACCCGAGCCATACCGCGACTGATTTTTACCATCACTACGCAGAGGACATCGCCCTTATGGGGGAGATGGGCTTTAAGGCCTTCCGCCTCTCGATAAACTGGGCGCGCATCTTCCCCAATGGCGATGATGAGGAGCCGAACGAGGAGGGCCTCGCCTTCTACGATGCCGTCTTCGACGAGTGCGCGAAGTACGGCATCGAACCCCTAGTCACGCTCAGCCACTACGAGACCCCACTCAACCTTGCGGTCAGGTACGGCGGTTGGGCGGACCGGAGGCTGATCGGATTCTTCGAGCGCTACGCGAAGACGGTCATGAAGCGCTACCTCGGCAAGGTCAGATACTACCTCACCTTCAACGAGATCAACCTCATGTCCATGATGCCGTTCATGGCGGGGGGCGTGACCGATGCCGCCCCTCAGGTCCGTGCCCAGGCGGCGCACCACCAGTTCGTGGCGTCCGCGCTCACCGTCAAGGCGGCTCACGAGCTCTCGCCCGAACTCAGAATCGGTCAGATGCTCGCCTACAGCCCGGTGTACCCCTACTCCGCCGACCCCGCGGACGACCTCCTTGCCATGGAGCGGGCGCACGACGCCCTCTGGTACGCCGACGTGCAGACGGGAGGTAGCTATCCGGCGTACCGTCTCAAGCAGATGGAGCGCGACGGCGTGGCTCTCGAGATGGAGCCGGGCGACGAGGACCTGCTCGCCCGGTACCCGGCCGACTTCCTGTCGTTCTCGTGCTATGGCGGCTCGACGGTTTCGGTCCGCCAGAGGGAGCTCGAAGCGGGGTCGGGGAACCTCGCGCTGGGGATTGTCAGGAACCCCTGCCTCGCGACGAACGCCTGGGGTTGGGCAACGGATCCGTACTGCCTGCGCTTGGCGCTCAACACGCTCTACGATCGCTACCACAAGCCGCTTTGGGTTGTGGAGAACGGTATCGGCTGGTCGGACGTCAGGGAGCCCGACGGGTCCGTTCACGACGACTACCGCATCGACTACCTGCGTCAGAATATCCAGAGCATGAAGGACGCCGTTGACCTCGACGGCGTCGATCTCATGGGCTACACCATGTGGGGCTGCATCGATTTGGTGAGCGCCGGCACGGGCGAGATGCGCAAACGCTACGGATTCGTCTACGTCGACCGCGATGACAAAGGCGAGGGCACGCTCGAGCGCTCGCGTAAGGACAGCTTTTACTGGTATAAGAAGGTCATCGCCACCAACGGCGAGGACTTGAGCTAAATGAGCCCGGGCGGCGTCGCCGCCCGTGGCTGTTACGGAGGGATGACAATGGATCGGTTCATGGCAATCGATGCGGGCGGCACGCAGATCAAATGGGCCCTGGTGAACGAGCGGTACCAGATTGAGGAGCGGGGGAGCATCCCGACGCGCACCGACAGCGCCGATTGGGTCATCGACGACTTTTGCAGCCTGGTCGAGCCGTACCGTGACGTCGTGGAGGGCATCGGCGTGAGCATGCCCGGCGTGTTCCGTGAGGGTGATTCTGACGGCGTGGTGGGCGGCGGAGGGGCGCTCAACTGTCTCGACGGCTGCCCGCTCGGCCGCATTCTTCGCGAGCGAACGGGGCTCGCGACCACCGTCGACAACGATGCGATGTGCGCCGCATCGGGCGAATGCGCCGTCGGTGCGCTCAGCGGTGTCGGACTGGGGCTGATGGTCGTGATCGGCACGGGCCTCGGCGGGGCCATCGTCGTCGACGGTCAGGTGCTGCGCGGCGCGCACGACTTGGCGGGGACCGTCTGCTTTGCCCCCGTGGACGTTCGGCGCCCCATCACGTTTGGGACGGTGTACGGGGATTATGCGAGTTGGCTCGCCCTGCGTCGCGAGGTTTGCGCGGCAAAGGGCATCCAGGAGTCCGCTGACATCGACGGCCGTAAAATCTTCTCGTGGATTGACGAGGGCGATGAGGATGCTCGTCGCGGTCTCGACGCCTATGCCCTCACGTTCGACAACATGCTGCTTGCCTTCCAGACGATACTCGATCCCGAGGTCATCGTGATCGGCGGGGGGATCAGCGCGCATCCGGAGCTGTTCGGCGCTCTCGACCGTATGATGGACAGCGCCCGCACGCTGCCCATCGTGCCACGCCCCGTGATCAAGCGCGCCGGCGGCGGCAATGATGCGAACCTGATCGGAGCGGTTCGCACGCTGCTTCGTTCGCTGGGGCGGGAACGGGGTTGATGGTTCCCGTCGGGGTCGTATTCGCCTCGGCAGATGTTGAACTTTTCTGATGCTTCCCGACAAGGGGACATTAATTCACGCAGTGTGCAATAATGCACGCTGCGTGAATTGTTTTTGTCAACGGGGAAGGATATGAGTTTGGATTCCGTTCCAATCGACCCCGAGGTTCCCCAGCGCCACGAAGCGGCTGCCTGTCGCCTCGACCGAAGGTCCCTCCGCAGCCAGCGGATGCTGCGCGATGCACTGAGCGAGCTCATCAACGGCGGTGAGGATCTCTCGCGCATCACGGTGGCCTCGCTCACCGAGCGCGCGGGCCTCACGAGACGCACCTTCTACACCCATTACCGGGATATCCCCGATTTCGTCATGCAGACCGAGGATATGGTCCTGGCCGAGATACGCTCGCGCATCGCCGACCTTGCGGCGACCAACCTCGCCGGTCTCTATCGCAACATCGACGAACTTGCGCCTGCGCCCGGCTCCGTCGAGCTGCTCGCGTACCTCAAGCGCGACGGTGCGCTCATAGGGGCGCTGCTTGGCCCCGGGGGAGACCCGGCGTTCGCCCAGCGCATCCAGGCGATTGCGCGCGAGACGGTGGCGAGCCGCATGAAGACCGGCATCTTCCCCGAGGTGCTGGATACGTTTTTCGACTACTACCTTGCCTATGTGGTCGCCGCCGAGATGGGTATCGTCTGCCGCTGGTTCGAGACGGGGCTCAAGGAGAGCCCCGAGACGATGGCGCGCATCATGACGGTGGTCGCCTTCGTGCGCCCCGGCGACCTGTACGGCAAGCCGATCGACATCAACGTGCCGGCATACGGCATGAAGTTCATGGGTCTCAACGTACACGGGACCCCTTCCGACACGGCAACAAACTAGGAGGCCATCTATGGTTAAGATTCCCGTCGAGGGTGCCACTACTCCGGTGCCCGAGGGCGCCATCTGGCAGCCCGAGAACAACTACGGCACGCTCCATCTGGGCATCGACGTGGGCTCCACCACCGTCAAGCTGGCGGTGCTGAATGACGACAACAACATCGTCTACGCAAAGTACCAGCGCCATCACACCGATGTGCGCGCCTGCGCCCGCGATCTGTTTGTGGGCGCCGAGGGCTTGCTCAAGACGGCGCCGATGACGTGCGCCATCACGGGTTCGGGAGGCCTTCTGCTCTCGCAGTGGCTGGGCCTCGAATTTGTGCAGGAGGTCATCGCGAGCAAGCGCGCCGTCGAGACGCTCATCCCGCGCACGGATGTCGCCATCGAGCTCGGCGGCGAGGACGCGAAGATCATCTACTTCGACCAGGGCATCGAGCAGCGCATGAACGGCACGTGCGCCGGCGGTACGGGCGCCTTCATCGATCAGATGGCGACGCTTCTGCATACCGACGCGTCGGGTCTGAACGAGCTTGCGCGGAAGGCGACCACCATCTACCCGATCGCGAGCCGCTGCGGCGTCTTCGCCAAGTCCGACGTGCAGCCGCTCCTGAACGAGGGGGCCGCGCCCGAGGACGTCGCCGCCTCGATCTTCCAGGCCGTGGTGACCCAGACCATCTCGGGACTGGCCTGCGGCCGCCCCATCCGCGGCAACGTCGCCTTTTTGGGCGGCCCGCTCCAGTATCTCTCCGAGCTTCGCCGCCGCTTCTACCTCACGCTCGACCTCGACGAGGAGCACCGCATCGTGCCCGAGAACGCCCACCTCTTTGTGGCGTCCGGCGCGGCCATGGCGCACGAGTCGACCAAGCTCGCGACGTTCCCCGAGCTCATCGCTGCCATCGACGCCCTCGGCGACACGCAGGGGTCCGAGGTCGCGCGCTTGGAGCCGCTTTTTGCGGACGAGGCGGCCTATCGCGAGTTCAAGGAGCGCCATGACCGCGAGGTCGTGCCCAAGGGCGACCCGGCAACCTACACCGGCAAGCGCGTGTTCATCGGCATCGACGCCGGCTCCACCACCATGAAGGCCGCCATGGTGGGCGAGGACGGCCAGCTTTTGCATACCTGGTACGGCAACAACAACGGCGACATCCTGGGTACGGCCAAGGTCATCATGGCCGACTTCTACGCGCACATCCCCGCGGGCGCGACCATCGGCCACGTGACGACGACGGGCTACGGCGAGGCGCTCCTCATCGAGGCGCTCAAGGCGGACTCGGGCGAAATCGAGACCGTGGCGCATCTGCGCGGCGCCAAGGCGTTTCTGCCGGGCGTCGAGTTCATCCTCGACATCGGCGGTCAGGATATGAAGTGCCTGCGCGTGCGCGACGGCGTGATCGAGCACATCATGCTGAACGAGGCGTGCTCCTCGGGCTGCGGCAGCTTTATCGAGAGCTTCGCCGTGTCGATGGACATGGACGTGCGCGCCTTCGCGGCCGAGGCCATTCGCGCCAAGATGCCGGTCGACCTGGGCAGCCGCTGCACGGTGTTTATGAACAGCCGCGTCAAGCAGGCGCAAAAGGAAGGCGCCACGGTGGGCGACATCGCGGCCGGCCTTTCCTACTCCGTCATCAAAAACGCCCTCTTTAAGGTCATCAAGCTGCGCGATCCCCAAGAGATCGGCACGAAGGTCATCGTGCAGGGCGGCACCTTCATGAGCGACGCGACGCTGCGCGCCTTCGAGCTTCTGACGGGCGTCAACGCCATCCGCCCGGATATCGCCGGGTGCATGGGCGCCTACGGCGCGGCGCTTCTCGCCCGCGACCGTGCGGGCGCGGAGGGCGTCTCGACGATCCTTGCAGCCGACGAGATCGCGGCGCTCACCGTCACGCAGAAACACGCGCGCTGCGGCCGCTGCTCCAACAACTGCCTTCTCACCATCAACGACTTTGGGGGCGGGCGCCGCTTCATCACGGGCAACCGCTGCGAGAAGGGCGCCGGCCACAAGAAGGCCAAGGTCGAGGTGCCTAACCTCTTTGCGCAGAAAAACGAGCTGCTCTTCAACCGTCCCGTGCTCGAGGAGGCCGACGCACCGCGCGGCACGGTGGGCCTGCCCCGCGCGCTCAACATGTACGAGAACTACCCGTTCTGGCACGCGTTTTTCACCAAGCTCGGCTTCCGCGTGGTGCTCTCCGACGATTCGAGCAAAAAGACGTACGATGCGGGTATCGAGTCCATGCCGTCCGAGAGCGTGTGCTACCCGGCCAAGCTCTCCCACGGCCACATCATGAACCTGATCGATAAGGACGTCGACTTTATCTGGATGCCGTGCATCCGCTGGGAGCGCAAGGAGGATCCGGCGGCGGGCAACTGCTACAACTGCCCCATCGTCATGAGCTACCCCACGGCGCTGGGTCTCAACATCGACGACATCGCCCAGAAAAACGTCGAGTTCCTCTACCCGTTTGTGCCCTACCACGACAAGGTTGAGCTCAAGCGCCGCCTCTACGAGATTCTCGCCGTCGAGCGCGTGGCGGATGCCGAGGCGGGGCGCGGGCGCGTGCGCGGCACCAAGCTCACGCGCTCCGAGGTCGACGCCGCGGTGAACGCCGCCTACGAGGCAGACGCCAAGTTCCACGAGGACATCCAGACCATGGGCGAGGAGGCGATTCGGTGGATCGAGGAGCACGGCGGCCACGGCATCGTGCTCGCCGGACGCCCCTACCATAACGACCCCGAGATCAACCACGCCCTGCCCGAGCTCATCGCGAGCTTTGGCTTTGCGGTGCTGACGGAGGACTCGGTCGCGCACCTGGTCAAGCCGGACCGCCCCATCCGCGTGGTGGACCAGTGGATGTTCCACAGCCGCCTCTACCGTGCGGCCAAGCTCGTGACGCTGCGCAACGACCTCGACCTCATCCAGCTGAACTCGTTTGGCTGCGGCCTCGATGCGCTCACGACCGACCAGGTGCAGGAGATCCTCGAGGGGTCGGGCAAGATCTACACTGTGCTCAAGATCGACGAGGTCTCGAACCTCGGCGCGGCGCGCATCCGCATCCGCTCGCTCATGGCGGCGCTCAAGGACCAGGAGGCCGAGCGCGCCGCCGAGGCCGCTGCCGCCGGCGAGGCCTATGCGCAGGGCGACGCCGCCCCGGTGGCTCCGAGCGGGGACGAGCCGGCGTTCTCCACGCACAAGTACGCGCTCGCGGCGCAGCGGCGGGCCAACTCCGCCGCCTTTGAGAAGGTCCCCTTTACCGAGGAGATGCGCGACGCGGGCTACACCATCCTCTGCCCGCAGATGGCGCCCATCCACTTCGACCTCGTCAAGGAGGTCATGAAGGCGGCAGGCTACAACTTCGAGCTTTTGCCCTCCACCGACCGCGGCGCCGTCGAGGCGGGCCTGCGCTACGTCAACAACGACATCTGCTACCCGTCGATCCTCGTGACGGGCCAGATCATGGAGGCCATCGAGAGCGGTAGGTACGACCTCTCACGCACGGCCGTCATCATCAGCCAGACGGGCGGCGGCTGCCGCGCGACGAACTACATCGCCCTCATCCGCAAGGCGCTGCGCGAGAGCGGCCACCCCGAGATCCCCGTGATCTCGCTCGCTGCCGTGAAGCTCGACGAGAGCAACCCGGGCTTCAAGCTGTCGCCGGGGCTGCTTAAGGCTGCGGTCTACTGCGTGCTCTTTGGCGACGTCATGATGCAGATGCTCTACCGCTGCCGTCCCTACGAGGCTGAGCCCGGCGCCGCCAACGCCCTGTTCGAGGACTATATGGCCCGCGCCCGCAAGCTCGCGCCGAACTTCACGCGCCGCAGCTTCACCAAGCTCGCGCGTGAGGCCATCCGCGCCTTCGACACCATGCCGCTCGTGGGCGAGGGCACCAAGCCGCGCGTGGGCGTGGTGGGCGAGATCCTCGTCAAGTTCCACCCCACGGCCAACAACCATGTGGTGGAGGTCATCGAGAACGAGGGCTGCGAGGCCGTCGTGCCGGGGCTCCTGGACTTCTTCCTCTACTCCATGAGCAACGCCAGGGTGCAGAAGGACGAGCTCGGCAGCTCCGCGATGTCGCGCGCCACGATGGACGCCGCCATCGGGCTCGTCGACTGGATGCGCAAACCGGTGGACGACCTGCTGGAGAAGTCGACGCGCTTCGAGCGCCCCGAGCCCATCTCGGTCATGGCCGAGAAGGCGACCCGCGTGCTCAGCCTCTGCAACAACATGGGCGAGGGCTGGCTCCTCACCGCCGAGATGCTCGACCTCATCGACCACGGCGCGCCCAACATCATCTGCACGCAGCCGTTTGCGTGCCTTCCCAACCACGTGGTGGGCAAGGCGGTCATCAAGGAGCTGCGCCGCCAGCACCCCGAGAGCAACATCGTGGCCGTCGACTACGACCCCGGTGCCTCCGAGGTGAACCAGCTCAACCGCATCAAGCTCATGATCTCGGTGGCCAAGGAGAACATGCGGGCCGGCAAGGGCTTTACCATGGAGAGCGTGAAGCCGCTCGCCATGGACATGGACGACAGCAAGTTCCGTCCCGACCACACGGGCGATGCGGGCCACGGGGCCGCTGGCGCCGTGCGGGGCGGCGCGGCTGCGGCGGGCTCGTGCACGGCGTGCGGCGCGGTGACCGAGGATGCCGTGGCGTCTGTTGCCGAGCGGCTCGGTGCGGGCGTCGACACCGATAGGTAGGCGCGCGGGCTCCTGCTCCGGCCGCCCGAGCCCCCTCGCGCGGCCGCCCGGTCCCCCTTGCTGAAAGAAATCGCGTTTAGGCCACATTTCCCACGTGATAGAGGGCCTAAGCGCGATTTCCTTGAGATGCCGGTCATTCTTGCTCGCAAGATCGGCTCCCTTGCATAAAGTCACGCTTACGGTCAAGTTGAAAGCTGCAAACGTCCGTAAGCGTGACTTTTTCAAAACAAGGGGGCGGGGGCCTGAAGCGCAGCCGTACGACCGCGCGGTGTCCGAGCGGTGCTCGTGCTCGGGCGCGTGTCGGCAGTTTTGTGCCATTTGCACCCGTCTACGTGGATGCAGCGTGCGCTGTGCTAACATATCGACCAACGCGTTGACGGAGAGGGTTGCACCCGCCGCGTCGCCGCCAAGAGAGGGAGGGTCACCGGCTGAGAGCCCACCTGCGGAGGCAAGGATGCAGCGTTCACTCCCGAGCAGCGACCTGAACGGCACGGCGGCGATGAGGCGCACTCATGGCCGTGGCTGAGTAGGGAAGCCGTTGCCCTACGAGACGGGGTCAAAGGGGGTACGGGGGGGGAGACAACCCTCGGCCAAACAAGGTGGTACCGCGGTATATGAGCCGTCCTTGGGATTCGTTCCCAAGGACGGTTTTTTTATTGGCTCTACCAGAAAGGACACGTATGAGTCTGATAGAGGATTTGGACGCGCTCGAGGCCCGCGCGCGCGAGATGGTCGAGGGCGCAGACGGCGCCGATGCGCTCGAGGCGGCGCGCGTGGCGCTCCTCGGTAAGAAGGGTGAGATCACGGCGCTCATGCACATGATGGGCAAGGTCGCCCCCGAGGAGCGCCCGGTGCTCGGCAAGCGCGCCAACGAGCTGCGCCGTATCGTCGAGACGCTGATCGAGCACGCCTCGAGCGACCTCAAGCGTCAGGCGATGGCGAACCTCATGGCGACCGAGGCCGTGGACGTGACGCTTCCCGGCGCCCGCCCCACCCTCGGCCATCAGCACCTCATCAACCAGATCGCCCAAGAGATCGAGGACGTGTTCTGCGCCATCGGCTACACCGTCGAGGCCGGTCCCGAGGTCGAGACCAGCTGGTACAACTTCACGGCGCTGAACGCACCCATGGATCACCCCAGCCGCTCGGCGCGCGATACGTTCTACGTGGTCGATAACGCGCCCGGCAGCGTCGTGCACCCCGAGCCGCACGCCGCGGGCGAGTCCGACGTGCTCCTGCGCACGCAGACCTCGGGCGGGCAGATTCACATCATGGAGCACCAGGAGCCGCCCATCTACGCCATCGTGCCGGGTACGGTCTACCGTCCCGACACGGCCGACGCCTGCCATCTGCCGCAGTTCCACCAGGTCGAGGGTCTCGTGGTGGACGAGGGCATCACGTTCGGCGACCTCAAGGGCACGCTCGACTACTTTGCGAAGGCCATGTTCGGGCCCGAGCGCAAGACGCGCTACCGCCCGCATTTCTTCCCCTTTACCGAGCCCTCCTGCGAGCTCGACGTCTCGTGCCATGTCTGCGGGGGCAAGGGCTGCAGCTTCTGCAAGCACTCCGGCTGGATCGAGATCTTGGGCTGCGGCATGGTCGACCCCAACGTTCTCATCAACTGCGGCGTCGACCCGGAGCGCTACACCGGCTTCGCCTTTGGCATCGGCGTGGAGCGCGTCGCGGCGCTGCGCTACGACCTGCCCGACCTCCGCGCGCTCATGACCGGCGACATGCGCTTCTTGGCGCAGTTCTAAGAAAGGGGAGATACGCATGCGCGTTTCCTATAGTTGGCTAAAAGATCTGATCGACGTGCCGGAGAGCCCGGACGAGCTCGCGCGCGAGTACATTCGCACCGGTACCGAGGTCGAGGCGATCGAGACCGTGGGCGATGCCTTTGAGCACGTCGTCACCGCGCAGGTCGTCTCCAAGGAGCCGCATCCCGATTCCGACCACATGTGGGTGACGATGGTCGACGTGGGGTCGTACAACCTGGGCGAGGACGGCAAGCCTGCACCGCTCCAGATCGTGTGCGGCGCCCAGAACTTCGAGGCGGGCGACCATATCGTCACGGCGCTCGTGGGCGCGGAGCTCCCCGGCGGCATCAAGATCAAGAAGAGCAAGCTCCGCGGCGTGGTGTCGTGGGGCATGAACTGCTCGGCGCGCGAGCTCGGGCTCTCGGGCGACCACTCGGGCATCATGATCCTGCCCGAGGACGCGCCCGTGGGCGTGCCGTTTGCGGAGTACCACGAGACGGCCGATACCGTGCTCGATTGCGAGATCACTCCCAACCGCCCCGACTGCCTCTCGATGATGGGCATGGCCGTCGAGACCTCGGCCATCTTTGACCGCGACACGCACATCGAGCTGCCGCAGATCCAACGCGAGGACGAGAGCGTGCACGTGGACGACATCGTCGAGGTGACGATCGCGGCACCGGAGCTCTGCAGCCGCTACACGGCGCGCGTGGTGCGCGGTGTCAAGATCGGCCCCTCGCCCGACTGGCTCGCGAGCCGTGTCGCGGCGGCGGGCATGCGCCCCATCAACAACGTCGTCGACGTGACGAACTACGTCATGATGCTGACGGGCCAGCCGCTGCACGCCTTCGACCTCGGCAAGCTCTCCGAGCGCGAGGGACGTCGCCACGTGGTGGTGCGCGCCGCGCGCGCGGGCGAGACGATCCAGACCCTCGACGGCCAGGAGCGCACGCTCTCGGCGGACATGTGCGTCATCACCGATGACGGCGAGCGCCCCGTGTGCCTTGCCGGCGTGATGGGCTCGCTCGATTCCGAGATCGACGAGACGACGCACGACGTGCTGCTCGAGGCCGCGTGCTTCGACGCGAGCCACATCTCGCGCACGAGCCGCAACCTCTCGCTCATCTCCGAGGCGTCCATCCGCTACGAGCGCCAGGTCGACCGCACCCGCTGCCCGGAGGTCTCGCGCATCGCGGCGGCGCTCTTCGAGCAATGCTGCGGCGCGACGGTGGTCTCGGGGGCGATCGACGTCTACCCCGTGCCCGTGGAGCCGCGAACCATCGCGCTGCGCCCGGCGCGCGCCTGCGCCATCGCCGGCGCCGAGATCTCGACGGACTTCATGCGCGCGCGTCTCGCACGCCTCGGCTGCACCGTGGCGGATGGCGAGGCCGACACGCTTACCGTCACCGTGCCCACCAACCGCCCCGACCTCGAGCGCGAGATCGATCTGATTGAGGAGATCGTGCGCCTCTGGGGCATGGACCGCGTGCCGGCAACCATCCCTGCGGCTAGAAACCACATCGGCGGTCTCACCCACGACCAGCGCCTTGTGCGCGAGATCGGCCAGATCATGCGCGCCTGCGGCCTTAACGAGACGCTCTCCTACGCGTTCGCCGCACCCGGCGACCTCGACCGCTGCGGCATGACCGACGAGGGCCGCGGCGTGCCGGTCAAGATCATGCGTCCGCTCGTGGCCGAGCAGTCCGAGATGCGCCGCACGCTGCTGCCGGGCCTTTTGACGAGCGTTGCCTACAACGAGGCGCACGGGCAGGAGAACGTGCACCTCTATGAGATCGGCACGCTCTTCCACGGTCGCGAGAACGCGAGCCTGCCCAAGGAGCGCCAGAGCATCGCCGGCGTGCTGTCCGGCGCGTGGGGCGACATCACCTGGAACCAGAAGTACCGTCCCCTGCGCTTCTTCGACGGTAAGGGCGTGGTTGAGGAGCTCCTGTCCCAGCTGCGTGTGGAGAAGGTGCGCTTCCGTCCCGCCGAGGGCGCGGGGTACGCGTTCCTCCAGCCCGGCCGCGGCGCCGAGGTGCTTGCCGGCGGTACCGTGCTCGGCTGGGTGGGCGAGATTCACCCCGAGGTGCGCGAGCGCTACGATATCGCGCTGCCCGTGGTGGCATTCGAGCTCAGCCTCGACGCCCTCATGCGCGCCGCGCGCGATCAGGGTGCCTACGCCGGGTTCTCCACCTACCCGGCAGTGGATGTCGACCTCGCCATCGTGGTGGACGAGAGCGTGACGTACGAGACCCTCGTCCAGCGCCTGACCTCGGCGGGCGGCAAGCTCCTGCGCGACGTGCGTCTGTTTGACGTGTACCGCGACGATGCGCGCGTGGGTGCGGGCAAGAAGTCGATGGCGTTTGCCCTCACCTACCGTGCCGATGACCACACGCTCACGTCCGATGAGGTCGAACGCGTGCACGGCAAGCTGGTCGAGAAGGTGTGCCGCGCCGTCGGCGGCGAGGTGCGCAGCTAAGCGCCGCCAGCGCGGTGCCGCGGGACCTTTTGCGCGCCTTGCACGCCCCTCGCCGCCTGAGGCGGGGGTGACGTGCGAGGCGCGCCCGCAGCGCCGGTGCGGAGGGTAGTGTTCAGGCGAGATCCAAACGTGGGGGAGTGCAGGGTATGCCCAGCTGGAACATTCATATCGCGCAGACGGAGCGCCTGTTTCAACGCGGCGGCGCCGTGGCGCGGACGGTCGTCGACCGCAACGCGTTCCTCTTTGGCAGCCTCATCCCCGATATCTACGTCGGCTACATGACGCCGGCCATCAGGGAGCCCATCCCCTACCGCATCACGCATTTCGCCACGCCGGCGCACATTCCCAAACCGCGTGAAGGCGAGTTCTGGGATACGTATGTGGCGCCCGCGGCAGAGCGCCTGGGCGTGCGCCCGGGCGGGTGCGCGGCGAGTGAGGCCGACCGCATACCCGCGGCGTCCCTGCGCGTCGAGCAGGACTATGTCAGCCGCTCCCATTACCCGCAACGCTACGAGGGCGCCGAGCCGCCGGTGTGGCAGGCCGTCTCCGCCGATGATGACGTATCGCCCGCGGCCCTCGAGCGTTCGCTGTTCGATCTGTTGCTGGGTACGTGGTCGCATCTTATGGCGGACAATCTCTGGAACACGCGCGTCAACGAGTTCCTCGACGCGCACGGCGGCAAGCCGAGTGAGGAGTTCCGCATCAAGAAGCAGGGAGATTTCGACCTGTTTGGCAAGGCGCTCCCGCTCGACCTCATCCCGCGCGCCACGCCGCGCCTCATCGCGACGGTCCGGGCGTTTCCGCAGTATGAGATAGACGAGCAGGCGATTCTCACTACCATTGGCGTTGCGCACGAGACGGTGCGCACCAACCATGGGGATGAGAACCCGCGCTACCGGCTGCTGACGTCGGACTTTTTTGAGCACGTGTTTGCCGAGAACCTCGATGCGGCAGATGATGCGGTGGCGAAGCGCTTGCCGTAGGCGGACGCACCGCCCGCTCGGGCTCGTCATATCGGCGCGAGCGCCCGGCCCCGACCGCACCGGGCGTCCGCCGCGCACGGACCGTACATTCGCGCGCACATTGCCGCACGTTTTGCCCGGGCCGCGGGACATTTATCGCGGCAAAGAACCCGGCAATGTACGCGCGAATGTACGGTCGACAAACGTGCAGGTGGAGACCTGTACATTTTCCCTTGCAATGTACTTGCGGCCCCGTTTGGGCCCTCGCAGCGCGTCATCCCGTACATTGCGCCCGATATTGCACCGGCGTGCCGGCAAAAGGGCCTGCAATGTACGCAGTGATGTACGGCGGCGAGGGGCGTTGACGGGTGCCCGGCGAAACGCCCCGCAAGGCTCTCGCAGGCGCAGGGCTCGCGTGCTGCTACGGCGCAGGAGGCGCTTCGGTTCGTCATGCAACGGAAACAGGGATAGCGTAGACTACAATCTTCACGCACCGTTATACGAGAACCGTTGACGAGGGACATGCATGTTTGACCAATTTATGTCGGTACTGGCCGCACTCAACGCCAACGTGCTGTGGGGTATCCCCATGGTCGTGCTCATGATCGGAACGGGCGTATTCTTGCTCGTGGTCACCCGGGGCGTCGTCTTTGCACGCTTCAACGTTGTGATGCGCTACACCACCAAAACGCTTTTCCGCCGGCCGGACAAATCCGAGTTGGAGCAGGGCGCCATCTCGCCGTTCCAGGCGGTCTGCACCGCCCTTGCGGCAACCCTCGGTACCGGCAACATCGTGGGCGTGGCCCTTGCCGTCGCGACCGGTGGCCCGGGTGCGATCTTCTGGCTGTGGCTGAGCGCGCTTGCGGGTATGGTCATCAAGTTCTGCGAGGTCACGCTGTCGGTGGCGTACCGCACGCGCAACGAGCGCGACGAGATCGTGGGCGGCCCCATGTACTACATCTCCCGCGGCCTCGGTATCAAGTGGCTCGCGGCGCTCTTCGCCACCTTCGGGTTTCTGGCGTCCTTCGGCATCGGGGCGAGTGTGCAGGCCAACTCCCTCGCCGTGAGCGTCAACGAGACGTTCGGCATTCCTCTCCCCGCCATCGGCGCCGTCGTGGCGTTGCTCGCCGGTCTCGTCTTGATCGGCGGTATCAAGCGCATCTCGCAGATCACCGAGCTGCTCGTGCCCTTTGCCGCCATCTTCTACCTTGTCTGCGCCGCCGTCGTGCTCGTCTTCAACGCGGCCGAGATTCCCGCTGCCATCGCCATGATTTTCCGCGACGCCTTCACCGGCACCGCCGCTACCGGGGGCTTTCTGGGTGCTACGGTGATGTATGCCTGCCGCGTCGGCATGTCGCGCGGCGTGTTCACGCACGAGGCGGGCATGGGTTCGGCGCCCATCGCGCACGCCTCCGCCGATACCGACCATCCCGCCCGCCAGGGGCTGTGGGGCACGTTCGAGGTGTTCTTCGACAGCATCGTCATGTGCACCATCACCGGGCTCGTCATCATCACCTCGGGGCTCTGGTGCGCCGACCCCATGATGTCCGAGGGCGCCATGAGCTCGGCGGCCTTTGGTCAGAGCATCCCGGGCGGTCAGTACGTGGTGACGGTGGGCCTCATGCTCTTCGCCTTCGCGACGCTCATCGCCTGGTACTACTACGGCGAGAAGTGCGTGGAGTACCTGTTCCGCGGGCGTCGCGGTAGCCGTGTGGCGGTCCGCGTCTATCAGGTGGCCTATGTGTCCATGGTGTTTGCGGGCTGCGTGGCGAACCTCGACGCCGTGTGGGAGTTCGCCGATTTCTTCAACGGCCTCATGGCGATTCCCAACCTCATTGCCTTGATTGCGCTCTCGCCCGTGATCAGGCGCCTCTCGCAGGACTTCTTCCGCGACCCCGATCGCGTGCGTCCCCGCGGTACTGATTACCGCAATCTGCCGACGTTCCGCGACCACGAGGGGTCGAGCTCTCGATAGGCCGGTCGCAAGCGTAAGGGCCAACGCATGTCGAGCGGGCTTGACCCGTTTCGCGGCGAGCACGGAAACATGCGTTAGGCGACGCGCGGTGCGGCGCGTCTGAACGGTCCCCAATGGTCCCCAACGGTCGTCGCTCGGAAATGAAGCGCGCACATGTGCATATCGCTGTGCCTTTCGTGGCATAGTGTGGGGGTGCACATTTCTGCAGGGGGCGACACAGGGGAGTAGTCGTGGAATACATGACGGTGGGCGAGGCGGCGCAGCGCTGGGGCGTGACCGAGCGCTTGGTGCAGCGCCTGTGTGCTGATGGGCGCATAGCGGGGGCGGTGCGGTTCGGCCGTTCATGGGGCGTTCCCGCGAGCGCGCGCAAGCCCCAGGACCCGCGCCGCGAATCCGCTGCGCTCGACGATGCGCGGCAAGCAAAGCGCCAACCTGGTGACTACGCCAACTTGATGCCGCTTCTCAATGCGGCGTTTGAGCCGGGGCACGCGCGGGAATTCGTTGATTCCCTGGGTGCGGGCCCGCGGGCGGATATCGCTCGTGCGGAACTTTTCTACTTCACGGGACATGCTGACGAGGCGGTTGTGCTGGCGAATCTCCACCTTTCGAGCGACGATGTCGAGATCCGCCTTTCCGCCCACCTCATCTATGCCTTCGCCAACCTGTCGTTGGGTAATATCGACGGTTCCCGCCGCGCGCTCGAAGGGGCGCTGAGCGCGCTGGAGCACTCGTCGCTCGAGACGCCTCAGCTCCGTGCCGCCCAAGGTTTCATCTCCCGGGTGGCAAGCACGCTGCTGCATCTTAAGGCCGCCGAAGATGCGCCCGACGTGATCGACGCGCTTCCGTTTTTGCCTCCGGGCCTGCGCGCCTTCGCGTTCTATGTGCAAGCACATGCCGCCTACCTCGCGGGCGACCACGCGCGCAGCCTCGGCATCGCGGAGACCGCGCTTATGGGTGCGGATGAGACGTATCCCATTCCCGCAATCTACCTGCACCTTGTTGCCGTGATGGACCTTATGGTGCTCCGCAGGCCAACCGAGGCGCGCGAGCATCTCCTCTGCGCTTGGGAGCTGGCGCGCCCCGACGACCTGATCGAGGGCTTCGGCGAGCACCACGGGCTTCTCGGCGGGATGCTGGAGGCCGTCATCAAGCCGGGGTGGCCGGAGGACTTCAAGCGCATCATCGACATCACCTATCGGTTCTCTGCGGGATGGCGGCGCGTGCACAACCCGGCGACGGGCGACGATGTTGCGGACAATCTCACCACCACGGAGTTCACCGCCTCCATGCTCGCGGCGCGCGGGTGGACCAATGCGGAGATCGCCCAGCATATGGGGGTATCACCCAACACGGTGAAGAGCTACATCTCCTCCTCGCTGCGCAAGCTCGGCATCACGCGCCGCCAGGACCTGGGCCGGTTCATGCTGGCGTAGGGCCAAGCGGCCGCGGTGCGCCGGGCGGGGTGCGCACACATAGCAAAAGGCGCCCGGCCGGAGCCGAGCGCCTCGAGGGTTCGTGCGGTGTCGAGCGCAAGCGCGCTTAGTGCACCTGAACGACGTAGGCCACGTTAGTGGACGTGATCTTGTCAGCGAGCGCGATGGAGGTCTTGGGGTCGCCGACGGTCACGACGGCGAGGTCGTTCTTCTCCACGCAGCCGCAGTCCTTGGCGGCCTGGATGGCCTTCTGCACGGTGTCGTCGACAGTGCCCTGGGTGATGGCGGCGTAGTGCGGCTCAACGCCCCAGTACATGATCATCTTCTGCACGGCCCACTTATGACGCGAGAACGCCACGACCGGGGTCTTGGGGTGGAAGTGCGAGATGAGGCGCGCGGAGCGGCCGGTGGTCGTCGGGACGATGATCGCCTTGGCGCCGATGGTGGTGGCCATGTTCACAGCGGAGAGGCCCACGACGTTGTTGATCACGCGGGTGCCGTGGCTGCCGGCCGGAACCTCGAGCGGGCCGTGCGCGGCGATGTGCTGCTCGGTCTCATGCGCGATGCTCGCCTGCATGCGGACGGCCTCGACCGGGTACTTGCCGGCCGCGGTCTCGCCGGAGAGCATGACGGCGTCGGTGCCGTCGTAGATGGCGTTCGCGACGTCGGCGACCTCGGCGCGGGTCGGGCGCGGGTTGCGGATCATGGAGTCGAGCATCTGGGTCGCGGTGATGACGGGCTTGTAGGCCGCGTTGCACTTGGCGATGATGGTCTTCTGGATGTGCGGCACGAGCTCGGGCTGGATCTCGATGCCGAGGTCGCCGCGGGCGACCATGACGCCGTTGGAGGCCTTCAGGATGTCGTCGAAGTTCTTGACGCCGAGGGCGCACTCGATCTTCGGGAAGATGCCGACGTGCTCGCCGCCGTTCTCATCGCAGAGCTTGCGGATCTCGCGCACGGCGTTGCCGTCGCGGATGAAGGAGGCGGCGATGAAGTCGATGCCCTCCTTGAGGCCGAAGAGGATGTCCTCACGGTCGCGCTCGGTGATGGCGGGCAGGCCGATTTCGACGTTGGGGACGTTCACGCCCTTGCGCTCGCCGATCTCGCCGCCGTTCTCGACGGTGCAGTGCATGTCCTGGCCGTCGATGGAGTTGACGATGAGGCCGATGAGACCGTCGTCGATGAGAATCTTGGAGCCCGGACGCACCTCGTGGGGGAGGTTCAGGTAGTCGAGGGAGATGTGGCTGGCGTTGCCGAGGCGCTCCTCGGAGGTCTCCTCGGCGGTAACGATGATCTCGTCGCCGGCCTTGACGGAAATCTTCTGGTGGCCCTCAAGCAGGCCCGTGCGGATCTCGGGGCCCTTGGTGTCGAGCAGGATGCCCACGGGGGTGTCAAGCTCCTCGGCGATGCGCTTGACGCGCTCGATGCGGCCGTGGTGCTCCTCGTAGGAGCCGTGGGAGAAGTTGAAGCGGGCGACGTTCATGCCCGCCTTGATCATCTCGCGCAGGGTGTCGTCGTTGTCGCAGGCGGGACCCATGGTGCACACGATCTTGGTGTGTTTGTACATCCGTCCTCCAGTGGTCTTTCTCTTATCTCTTGTACGTCATCGCGCATTATAGAAGGGTTTTTGCAACCGCACAGCGGCATTTTTTGACCGCACACCGAATTTTGATAGATATAAGGACAATATAAGCGCTAGGCACGCTGCGCGCCGGAGTCCGGTTAACCGCGTTTATTTAGATGGCCCGGCATCGATTTGCGGTACCATAGAGAACATTGTCAGCTGCTGCCCAGCACGGCAGCCTTGACGAGCCCTTGCCCCGGCTGCCGGGGAATTATGATCGGGCGTCAATCTGCAGGGCGGCTTGATGCTCCCGGGAGGGAAACGGTATGCAAAAGGAATACTTGGCTTCGGCCGAGGAGGTGCTCGAGGCGCAGTCCACGAGCGCCGATGCGGGCCTTGCGGCCGGCGAGGCGGCGAGTCGCCTCGCGTCCGTGGGTCCCAACAAGCTCAAGGAGGAGGAGAAGACCCCGCTCTGGAAGCGCTTCTTTGAGCAGATGGCCGACCCCATGGTCATCATGCTCATCGTCGCCGCGGTCATCTCCGCCGCCACGGGCATGATTCAGGGTGAGCCCGAGTGGGCCGACGTTATCATCATCCTGACCGTCGTCATCATCAACTCGGTGCTCGGTGTCGTGCAGGAGGCCAAGTCCGAGCAGGCCCTCGAGGCGCTGCAGCAGATGAGCGCCGCGCAGTCGAAGGTCATCCGCGACGGCAAGATGGTGCACCTGCCCTCCGCGGACCTCGTGCCCGGCGACGTCATCGTGCTCGAGGCGGGCGATTCGGTGCCTGCCGACTGCCGTGTGCTCGAGAGCGCAAGCATGAAGATCGAGGAGGCCGCCCTCACCGGCGAGTCCGTGCCCGTGGAGAAGCACGTCGATGCCATCGCCCTTGCTGAAGGGGTGGACGACGTGCCGCTCGGCGACCGCAAGAACATGTGCTACATGGGCTCCACCGTGGTGTACGGCCGCGGTCGCGCCGTGGTGGTCGCCACCGGTATGAAGACCGAGATGGGCAAGATCGCCGACGCCCTCACCACCGCCAAGAAGGAGCTCACCCCGCTCCAGATGAAGCTGAACGAGCTCTCCGTCATTCTGACCAAGCTCGTGCTCGGCATCTGCGTGGTCATCTTCGCCGTCGACATCATCCGTCACTTCGGCGAGCTGGGCTCGAACCCCGCCATGATCCTCGACACCTTCATGGTCGCTGTGTCGCTCGCGGTCGCCGCGATTCCCGAGGGCCTCGTCGCCGTCGTCACCATCGTGCTCTCCATGGGCGTGACCAAGATGGCGAGGCGCCAGGCCATCATCCGCAAGATGACCGCGGTCGAGACGCTCGGCTGCACCACCGTCATCTGCT
>DVMF01000057.1 GCA_018715125.1 Candidatus Coprousia avicola
GCGAGACCGAGGCCTTCAGCCGCTACGAGGCGAAGCTCGAGAAGTACAACAAGCTCATGAACATCGAGGCGACGACCATGGTGCGCGAGGCGCGCCGCACGTATCGCCCCGTCATCACCGCGTACGCCACCAAGGTTGCCAAGGGCCTGGAGACCATCCGCGCCGCGGGTGCGGACGCCGCCATGGAGTGGGAGCAAAAGACGCTGAACGCGCTTTGCGACGGCATCACGCACATCAACGAGGCCATTGCGGCCCTCGTCTCGGTGCACACCAAGGCCGAGGCCATCGTGGATGCGCAGGAGCAGGCCAACTGCTATGCGCACGAGGTCGCGCCCGCTATGGAGGCGCTGCGCATGACCGTGGACGCCATGGAGGAGATCGTCGCTGAGGACTACTGGCCCGTGCCGACCTACGACGACATCCTGTTCTACGTGTAGGCAGCGCCCGCTGTTAGGACACGGCGCACTGCATAGGCGACGGGGCCCCGCACCTCATGTGCGGGGCCCCGTCTGCGTATACGCGATACTTGCCCGGACGGCGCCTAGGCGCGCTGGTTGCGCTGCCAGAGGAGGGCGAGCCCGCGCAGGGTGAGGTCGGTGTCGACGGTGGCGTCGTGGCGCAAGAGCGGTGCGATGCGCGCGGCGTCCCCTCCCGTGAGGATGACGGGTGCCGGGCAGCCGAGCTCGGCGACGATGCCGTCGAGCAGCCCGTCGATGCGGGCAACCTCGCCAAAAACGACGCCCGATTGCATGGCGGAGCGGGTGCTCGTACCGATGAGGCGCCGGGGTGCACGGAGTTCGATTTGCGGCAGGCGCGCGGCGGCCTCGGCGAGCGCGCGGGCCCCGAGTGCGATGCCGGGTGCGATGATGCCGCCTGCAAAGGCGCCGGTCTGGTCGATGACCTCCACATTGGTGGTGGTGCCCAGGTCGACGATGATGGCGGGGGCTCCCCAGATGGCGCGCGCGGCGACGGCGTCGGCGATGCGGTCGGGTCCTACCTCGGAAGGGTTGTCGTAGCTGAGCCGCATGCCGCTTTTAAGGCCCGGCCCCACCACGAGAGGGCGCGCGGGGGCGATATCGGTCAGGGCGCGGCGCCAGGTGTCGGTCAGGGCGGGCACCACGCAGGAGAGGATCGTGCCGGCGAGTGCGGCGTCGCCCAGCACGGCGCGCGCCTGGATGAGCTGGATGCGCACCTCGTCGGCCGTGATGCGCGGCGGCGTGGTGAGGTCGCAGGTGCGAAGCGGGCGAGGTGTCTCATCGGCGCTGCCGGCGAGGGCGAAGAGCCCTAGGCGGGTGGTGGTGTTGCCCACATCGACGGTGAGGATGTGGTGTGGCGTCTCGGACATCGGGCCTCCGGGGACACATAGGGGTTTCGGGCGGTGCGAACCCATTGTATACTGACGAGACTGCCGTAACCCGACTCCCCGTTTGAGGGGGAGCGGATATACGAAGGGACAACGTATGCAAGATCAGCCCATGCGCAGGGTTCTGCGCGGGCAGCTCTCGGTCGCCGGTATTCTCATCGGCTGCGTGGGCTGCGTCATCATCACGGCCTCGTCGGTCTACACCGCACTTAAGATGGGATCGCTCCCCTGGCCGACGATCTTCACATCCATCACGGCCCTCGTGCTGTTGCGCGCGGTCGGCCGGACGAGTCTTAACGAAACGAATATCACGCAGGTCATCATGTCCGCCGGGTCCATGGTGGCGGGAGGCCTTGCATTCACCATACCCGGGGTGTGGATCTTGGGCTTGGCAGACGAGGTGAGCGTGGGCGAGATGCTCGGCGTAGCGCTCGCGGGAACGCTGCTCGGCCTGGTGTGCACGGCGGTTATCCGGCGTCGCTTCGTAGAGGAGTCCGATCTCGAGTACCCCATCGGCACGGCGGCGGCGGAGACGCTTCTGGCGAGCCGCGATGGGGGAGCGACGGGCAAGAGGCTCTTTGGGTCGATGGCTGTTGCGGGCATCTGGTGCGTAGCGCGCGATGTCTTGGGGTTCATTCCGTCACTTGTGGGACAGCTCGGCGTGCCCGGCGTGGCGATGGGGCTCCAGCTGTCGCCCATGCGCTGGGCGGTGGGCTTTCTCGCGGGCAGGCGCTCCATCATCTGGTGGGCGATCGGTGCGGCGGTGGGCTGGCTCGGCATCGTGGCGGGCGGCACCGCGTTGGGGCTTGTCGACGTGCCGACGGCACAGGGTATCGTATCGAGCCTCGGCATGGGGCTCATGATGGGCTCCGGTGCAGGCGTGGTGGTGAAGGACGTCGTGCTGCCTCTTGCCCGCCGGCATGTTTTCGCGCACGCTCATGACGGCGCGGGGGGCACGGGGGAAGCCTCCCCGCTGCGGGCAGTCCTGAGCTCGCGCGGAGGCGCCACCGGCGCCTCCGGCTCGTGCGGAACTTGCGGGGAGGCTTCCCCCGTGCTCACCGCACCCCGCGGACTGCTCGCCCTCATGATCGCGGCCGCCGCCCTCGTTCTCGGCATCGTTCTCAGGTTGGGGCCGGCGGTGTGCGTCGTCATCGTGGCCCTCTCGTTCGTGACCGCCGCCATGAGCGCGCAGTCCGTCGGTCAGTCGGGCATCGATCCCATGGAGATCTTCGGTCTCATCGTGCTGTTGTTTGTCGCCGCGTTCTCGGCGAGCACGCAGGTGCAGCTCTTCTTTGTGGCGGGTGTTATCGCCGTGGCGTGCGGCCTTGCGGGCGATGTGATGAGCGACTTCAAGACCGGCCAGATCATCGGCACCGATCCGCGCGTTCTGTGGGTGGGCCAGGCTATCGGTGCGCTCCTGGGCACGGTGGTCGCGGTCGCCGCCATGGTGGCGCTTGTTGCAGCATATGGCACCGATGCCTTTGGCACCGACGCGCTCTTCGTCGCGGCGCAGGCCAATGTCGTCGCCACGATGGTCGCCGGGGTTCCCAGCGCGCCCGCCTTCGCGGCGGGGCTAGCGGCGGGTTGCGCACTCTATCTTGCGGGCATTCCTGCCATGATGGTCGGGCTCGGCGTGTACCTGCCGTTCTACATGTCCTTCTCCACCGTGGTGGGCGCCGTCATGCGCTGGGTGTACGACCGCGTCGCGGCGGCGCGCGGGGCAGATGCGGACGCTGCCGAGGAGGCGGGCGTCGTCGTGGCATCGGGCGTGCTCGGCGGCGAGTCCATCGTCGGCGTCATCATCGCGTTCGCCTCGGTTGCGACGGGGCTTCTCGGATAGGGGGCTTTCGCGCTGCGGTCCGTGCGCGCTCTATTCCTGTCATTTGGTTAGTCACCGCGTGGCATCCGGCTATTGAACGGCATCTCGAGCTTCTCCTATAGTCTGGCTGATAGACAAGTTGAAGCATGGGGAGCTGCAATGAAGACGCTTATTGCCTGTGGGAAGCTTTTTGCGGCAACGGATGTTGCTGCGCTACCCGACCAGCTTATCGTGGTGAAAGACGCGATCATTGAACAGGTGGGGACTCTCGCGGAAGTTGCCGCCGCCCAGCACATCGAAACCTCAGGCCTCGATGCGCGCGCCCTGGCAAACAAGATGGGCGCGCGCTATGTCGACCTTCGCCATGCCTTTGTCACCCCTGGCCTCATCGAGGGTCACGCGCATATCGGTATGGACCCATCTTTGGGTATGAACGCCATGATGCTGTCAGGCGGCTTCGGCGAGATAGCGGTTCGTGCAATCAAGAACGCTCAAGCCGATCTCATGGCGGGTTTCACCACGGTGCGCGATGAGGGGTGCTTCGCATATATCGACGTTGACATCCGTAATCTTATCGCCGCAGGCGAGATTAGCGGTCCGCGCCTGGTGGTGAGCGGTCTGGCCATCAGCTCCACGGGCGGACATGCCGACGTGCATTTTCGTCCCGGCGTCGGGGCCATTTCATTTCCTGAGGCGCACATCGCCTACGTTGTCGATGGTGCTGACGCGGCGCGCGCTGCTGCGCGCAAAACCATCAAGTATGGAGCGGATGTGGTAAAGCTCATGGCAACAGGAGGCGTGCTATCGAGTGACGCAAACATGGGGAGTCCCGACTTGGCTCTTGATGAGATGCGCGCCGCTTGCGATATCGCCCATGGCCACGGCAAGATTGTTTCGGCGCATGCTCATGGGGCGCAGGGAATCAAGGATGCCATTCTGGCGGGGGTGGATTCCGTGGAGCATGGCACGCTGATCGATGAGGAGGGATGCCAACTCATGGCTGAGCGGAGCGTCACGTTTATCCCTACGCTGGTGGCGCATCGCCGATCCGTTGAAAAGGGGCAGCGCGGCGAGATTCCGTCTGCGTGGTATCAAAAGGCATGCATGGCGGACGAACATGCAGCGTGGGGTCTCTCGAGGTTGCATGAGCTGGGTTGCCCCATAGGCTTTGGCAGCGATGTGGGTACCTCGGGCAACCGGCACGGCGAGCAGGCGGAGGAGTTCTCCCTCATGATGGAGCGCGGCTCCCTGTCTGCTGCGGAAGCATTGCTGGCTGCCACGCGCGTGAATGCGCATATGTTGGGGCTAGCCGATTCGATTGGGACTATCGAATCCGGGAAGACGGCAGATATCGTGGCGTTTGCCGGCGATCCGCTTTCTGACATGCGCGCTATGGAACGATGCGTGTTCGTCATGCGAAATGGCGCAATCTACCGTCACGATGCCGCGCCGGAGATGACGGCGATGCGCTCTCTTTGAGGACTTGCGCGGCGCTAACGGGGCGATGCGCGGTGATCGGAGCGGTACGCCTGAGGAGTGCACCCAAATGCCTGCTCAAACTTGCGGTAAAAGAAGCTGAGGTTACGGTAGCCGATGCTTTCGGCTATCTCGTAGATAGGTATATCGGTTGTCTCCAGTTGGAGGGCAGCGGTTCGAAGGCGCTGGCCTGAGGACAACTCGCGAAACGTCTTACCTGTCTTGCGCTTGATGAGGCTACCAAGGTACGTGCTGTTGTAACCAAGCCGCTCGCCTAGGGCTGCGAGGGTGACGTCGGGCTGCTGATCGAGCGCATGCAGCACTTCTACTATCAACGACTGGTCGTCGGCCTGCCCGTGGCTCTGAACGGATGCGACGCGCATGAGCCGTGCAAAAACGAGGATGAGGTAGGCATTGAGGACCTCTTGGTAGACGTGTTCGCTGTAGTAGGCGCAGATAAGCTGCTCCATGAGCTGACGAATCATGATGTCGTCGTCTAAGTGCAGGGTGAGGGCATGACGCGTACGCACATCATGGGCGAGGGACTGCGCAAGAAACTGCGTGACCAGCTCGCGCGAAGACAGGCGTTTGAGCAGATTGTCGATGAGATAGCGCTCCCGCATGTCGAGGGTGATGACGATGTCGTTCTCGCCCAGGGGCTCTACTGCTTGAGGAGTTTTTTGATTGATGAGGCAGAAATCTCCGGTGCCGAGTTCGGTCCTGACCCCGTCGATAATAAAGGTGCATTGTCCGCTGTAGACATAGGAGAGCTCGATCACCTCGTGTACATGCAACGGGATGGGGCAAAAGCGCGACTCCTTCATAAGCCAAACGTCGCTGTCTCCCATTGCGTTGTAGAACGCGAAGTC
Source organism: Candidatus Coprousia avicola (assembly GCA_018715125.1). Taxonomy (GTDB): domain Bacteria; phylum Actinomycetota; class Coriobacteriia; order Coriobacteriales; family Coriobacteriaceae; genus Coprousia; species Coprousia avicola. The sequence continues at coordinate 5,528 of DVMF01000057.1, forward strand.
GTACATTTCGACACCATCGACCGTGGTGCGGTCGATACGATCGTAATGAACAGAGAGCTCATTCGGATGATCGAGATGCCAGCGCTCGCTTGGGGTGATCTGCCGCAAAAAGGGGTCGAGCTCTTCGTATCTCATAGATGCCTACTCCTGATATTCGGTCAGTCATGATGTGGGCAATTGTTCTTGTGAGCCGGTGCGCCCACTTCGTATAGTAGCACCAGCGAAACGACGCAACATGGCCATGAAGCAGCGTTTTCCTTAGGTCGAACGTGACAAGTCCTCAGGGACGTATCGCGTTTTCGCAGTTGCCAGAGTTTTCTCTGGCAGGAAGAGGGAGAATACCTATGCAGTACGAGCAGCTCTGCAAGGACGTATTGGAGCGTGTGGGCGGAAAGGATAACGTCAGTCAGGCGTTCCATTGCATCACGCGCCTGCGCATCATCGTGAAGGATCGCGACAAGGTTGACTTCGATCACTTGGATGGTATCGAAGGCGTCATCCGCGTGATGGACAGTCAGGGGCAGATACAGTTCGTTATCGGCACCCATGTGAATGAGGTATACGAAGAATTCTGCGAGTATGCCGGTGTTGCCCAGCAGGATGAGGTGGACGCCGATCCGGAGGACCTGAAAGCGGAGATGAAGGCAAAGGGACAGAAGCTCGGTATCATCAGCCGGCTTCTTGATACGCTTGCCGCCATCGTTACGCCTGCGTTGTGGGCTATCGTCTGCGGCGGCATGATCAAGGGCGTTGTTTCCACCCTCACGGCGTTCAGCATCCTTTCTTCTGATAGCGGTATCGTCACGGTTCTCAACATCTTGGGTGACGCCCCGTTTTACTTCATGCCGTTTTTGATTGGCTACACGTCGGCAAAGCGCTTCAAAATCAATGAGAGCTTTGGTCTTATGATTGCCGGCGCCCTGCTGTATCCCGACATCATCAGCCCTGCTGAAGGTATAACCGGATACCATTTCCTGTTCTTCGATGTCCCGGCGACGTCCTACAAGGGGCAGATTTTCCCCATCATCCTCTCGGTTTTCGTGTTCGCCATCGTTTTCAAGTTCATCAACAAGTACATTCCCAAGAATGTCCGCATCGTCTTCTCGGCAGCGCTCGCCTTTATCATCACCGGTCCTTTGATCCTGGGCTTTGTCGCGCCGCTCTCGTTCTATGCGACCAACACGGTGGTCAATGCCGTGCAATGGCTCTTCCACGTATCCGGCCCGCTTGCCGGCGCGGTGTTCTGCGGCATCATCCCACTCACCATCATCTTCGGTATCAAGGGCTGGTCGGTAATCGAGCTCCAGAATCTTGAGACGCTTGGCTACGACTACATGCTGCCCATGTTCTGGTACTCCAACGTCGCTGTTGCCGGTGCCACCATCGCGGCTTCCTTCAAGTTCCATGGCAACAAGCGCGCCGGTGCGTTCTCGACGGGATGCTTGGGCATTCTCGGTGTTACCGAGCCGGCGCTCTATGGTTACTCGGTGCCCGCCAAGTACCCGCTTGCGGCGTGCATGATCGGCGGTGCCGCCGGCGGTGCGGTCGCGATGCTTCTCAACGTGCACACCTATGCATTCTCCATGCCTGGCATCACCTCCATCGCTACGTATCTCGATGGAACGAACAACTTCCTCATGATGGTCATCACCTGCCTCGTTTCCTTTGCGGTCTCGTTTGCGGTTTCGTATGTCCTGACCCCCAAGGACGACCCCGAGGGAGAAAAGCAGGAGACGCATGCTGCGGTTACAGAATTGATGGGATAACAGATGGGGCCGCCCCGCACCGAGGAGGTGCGGGGCGGCACGGAGCGGGGCCGACGGTACGGTTCTCCGGCTCAAAACGTTGCGCACCGATAGAAGGAGACACTGATGAAGACTGGCTTTCCGGAAGGATTTCTGTGGGGCGGGGCAACCGCTTCATCGCAGGTTGAAGGTGGCTGGAACGAGGGCGGCAAGGGTATCGATACGCAGGACCTGCGGTATTTCGATGCGGCGTGGACGCCTGAGGAGCGCAAGGCACAGAAGAACCGCCGCATGAACCACGAGAAGTTTGTTACGGCGCTTGCCGACGCGCGTGGCACAAACCCATCTGTTGCGCACTACCCGTTTCGTCATGGTTCCGATATGTACCACCGTTGGCGGGAGGACATAGATCTTTTCGCTGAGATGGGGCTCAGGATTTACCGCACATCGATTAGCTGGAGCCGCATCTATCCCAACGGCGACGATGCCGAGCCCAACGCAGAAGGCATTCGGTTCTATCGCGAGATGTTTGAATATTGCCAGAGCAAGGGCATCAAGGTGTTCGTGACCATCCTGCACTACAACATTCCCGTGCATCTCATCGAGGCATACGGTGGATGGAAGAGCAGGCGTACGGTAGACGCGTATGTGCGGTATGCAAAAACCTTGTTCGAGCACTTGGGGGATGTCGTCGATTACTGGCTGCCCTTCAACGAGATCAATGCCGGCCGCTTCAATCCATACAACGGCGTGTGCCTCATCGAGGATGAGGAGGGCGATGCCTACAACCAGGCGATTTTCCAGTGCCTGCATCATCAGTTCGTGGCAAACGCCCTCACCGTTAAGGCGGCTCACGAAATGCTGCCGGGCTCTATGGTGGGCGCCATGATAGCGCGCTTCACCACCTATCCGGCAACCTGTAAGCCCGATGATGTCATGCAGATGATCCTGGACGATCAGTACTCCAACTGGTTTTATCTGGATGTCATGGCCCGCGGCGCGTATCCGGCCTACATGGATCGTTATTTTGAGAAGCAGGGCATCCACATTGAGATGGAGCAGGGCGATGCCCAGCTCCTTGCGGAGCACACCGTGGACTTCACGGCATTCTCGTATTACTTCAGTCAAGTATCGACTACCGATCAGGGCTGGGCTAAAACCGAAGGCAATCTTGTTTTCGCAAACAAGAATCCATATCTCGAGACGAGTTACTGGGGTTGGCAGATGGACCCCGTGGGTCTTCGCGTGACGCTCAATCAGGTATACGACCGCTATCAGCTGCCGGTATTCATCGCCGAGAACGGGCTGGGAGCAATCGACACGTTAGAGGTTGGTGATGACGGAACGCGCGTCGTGCACGACTCCTATCGCATCGATTACCTGCGCGGACACATCCAGCAAATGCGTGAGGCGATTCTCGATGGCGTTGATCTTATCGGGTACACCATATGGGGTTTCATCGATTTGGTCAGCTGCGGTTCCATGGAGATGAAGAAGCGGTATGGCCTTATCTACGTCGATCTGGATGATGAGGGCCGCGGCACGGGCGATCGAATCAGGAAAGATTCCTTTGCGTGGTATCAGAAGTGCATTGCCACCAACGGAGAGGATCTGGCCTAGCGATTTGCGCGTTGCGTGAGGTTGCATGTGCCCGAGGCGGGCGTGTCGTACGGGATGCGCCCGCCGTTTCTGCTGCGTCGCCGCTTTGCCACGTGGACGTCGGCACGAAAGAACGGGCGACAAAGCTAAGAAGGGTGTAATGGATACAAGGTGGCGGAAGGATGAGCGGGAGCGTCTGGGGCAGCTTCCTTACGACACCCCCGAGGCCGTCGAGCGCGGTCTTGAGGAGGCTCGGAAGCAGCTGCTGCGTCAGGGCGACGGAGCGCGGCGTCGCATCAATATCCGGGAGAGCTTCGAGCACATCGACCTCCATGAGGAGATGGCGCGGCTGAAGCGCCTAAGACGCTTGACCGCCGTTCGCCGCGCGCGTACGAGCATCTCGGTCGTGCTCTCCGCACTGCTGCAAGCCTATGTCATCGTGACGTTCGTGCGTCCCGCAGGGTTGTTGTCGAGCGGGTTTACCGGCTATGCCATCCTCATAGAGCGCGTAACCGGTCTCGTTGGCGTTCATTTCTCCACCTCTTTAGGCATGCTCGCGCTCAATATACCGGTTGCCCTTATATGTTGGAAGAGCATCAGCCGGCGTTTTGTGGTGTTCTCCCTGTTGCAGGTTGCGCTTTCGTCGTTTTTCCTGCAGCAGTTTGTCGCCTGGGGGCTCGCCCCTGTTTTTGATGACCTCATGCTCCAGGTGGTGTTCGGCGGTTTTCTCTACGGCTTATCCATGGCGATTGCGCTGCGGGCCGGAGCGTCAACGGCTGGAACCGACTTCATTTCGCTCATGGTGTCCAACAAAACCGGCAAGAGCGCGTGGGGGTTTATCTTCGCCGCAAATTGCGCGGTGCTCGCCATCTTTGGGGCGCTATTCGGGTGGCGCGCCGCAGCATATTCCATCATGTTCCAATTCATATCCACCAAAACGATCGAATCGTTCTATCACCGCTACGACCGTTTGACGCTGCAGATTACCACAGAGCGACCCGATCATGTCTTGGACGCGTACCACCGGGCGTTTCGCCACGGTTCGTCTTGTGTGGAGGCGGTGGGCGGCTATAGCAGGCGTACCTATTGGGTCATAACGACGGTCATATCTTCATACGAGCTGGAAGACGTCATGCATGTTGTGCGGGCAGAGGATGAGCGCGCGGTGGTGAATGCGTTGCGCACCGAGCAATTCTTCGGCGGGTTCTACCGCGGCCCGCTCGATGCGTGATAAGGCGTCATCATCGCGTTCGCCTCGGTTGCGACGGGGCTTCTCGCGTGAGGATTTCTTGCGCGCCGTATGCAGACTTCTTGCGGGCCTGCGCGTGCGCTGCCGTCTTGAGGTTCCGGTAAGGCGCGCTTCCTATGCTCCCTTTCGTTGTCGTACGAAAGGGGCCCTATGTCTACAGAAACGGTTGCGATCAAGATTGCGTTGCTCGTGCTCGAAGACGAGCCGCGCGCCTACGAGGCCCCTTCGCTCTATGTGCATGCCACCGCGCCCGTAGTCCCGGTAAAAACGCACGTGGACGCCATGCCCGAGGCATGGGCGCTCAACGGCAGCGGCACCTTTGATTTCACGACCTTTATGAACGGGCTCTCGGTTATGAAATGGCGGCGCTACACCGTGGCCTGTCGGTTTGTGCTGCGCCTTACCTATAAAGGTGCCGCCGCAAGCATCTGGCAGACAAGGGCGGATTCCTTCGCCTGGGAGCCGGAGGTTATGGAGGATACGCGCCGGTCGCTGCCCGCCTCGGACGCTTGGCGCGAGCTCGAGCTCCCTCTTGTCGAGTGGGGCGGCGAGGTGCTCATCGGTGCGCGCATCGAGACGGAGGGCGTTCTGTTAAAGCGCCCGGCCACGTACGTGCTTCTGATGGATGACGATATCGAGCTCTCCCCGGAGAGCGTCAAGCGGACGTACGCCCTGCTGCGCATCGCGCGCGACGCGTATCGGGACGCATTTGTGAGCGGTGCCATGATGAACGCCGAGGAGCCCGATATCCGCATCGAGGACACGGGCTTCATGTCCTTCGCGGGCAATTGCCGACCCACGAAACCCGTCATGCGCATGAGCGCGTTTCACGATGTCATCGTAAACGAGACCTTTATCTCGCCGGAGGACGTGGATGCCTGGGGCGACGTGCGCCAGAAATATGCGGCATGGTGGTTCTGCTGCATCCCCGCCGCGACTATCCGGCGCGAGGGGCTGCCCCTGCCCTTGTTCGTGCGCTTCGACGACGTCGAGTACGGCAACCGCTGCCGCCCCCTCCATGCGCTCTGCATATCGTGCGGGCGCGCGTATGGTGCGCGCCCGCCGGGGTACCACCTTGTAGTATCATCAGTTACTCGCGGGGCAGCATTTTGCCCCTCGCCCCTCTGTTTGAAAGGAGCCCTCCCGTGGCTGTTAACGAAGAACTCCTGGTCAAGGTTCTCGACCAGATTCGTCCTAATCTGCAGGCCGATGGCGGCGACATGGTGTACCACAGCGTGGACGACGACGGCGTGGTCTCGCTCGAGCTCACCGGCCACTGCGCCGGCTGTCCCATGAGCCAGCTCACCCTCTCGATGGGCATCGAGCGCGTGCTCAAGGAGAACGTGCCCGGCGTGACGCGCGTCGTCGCGGTGAACGACCTCGCGGGCGGTGCGAACGGCATGGCCGACCTCTACGACGAGTACGCGCCGTTCTAAGGTCCTCCCGTGCTCAACGATCTCTATCAGATGCTGGACCCCGTCGCGTTCTCGGCGGGGCCCATCACCATTTACTGGTACGGCCTCGCCTACGTGGTGGGGACGTTTCTCACCGCGGTGGTCATGTGGCGCACGCAGCGCCGTTGGGGGCTGTCGATCTCGGCGGACGACCTGTCGATGGTCGTCTTCGGCGTGTTCTTCGGCCTCGTTGTGGGCGCGCGCCTCTTCTATGTCATCTTCTACGGCGACGGCTATTATTGGACGCACCCGCTCGAGATCATCATGACCAACCACGGCGGCATGAGCTTCCACGGGGGACTGGTGGGCGGTATCCTGGGCGGCGTCATCGCCTGCCGTGCGATGAAGCTTTCCGCCTGGACCATCGCCGACCTTGCCGTTATCGGCGCGCCCATCGCGCTCGCGCTGGGACGCTGCGCCAACTTTGTCAACGGTGAGCTATGGGGCAAGCCCACGGACCTGCCGTGGGGCGTGGTGTTTGGCGGCGCGGCGGGCGAGGTGCCCCGTCACCCGAGCCAGCTCTACGAGGCGGCGCTCGAGGGCGTGGTCCTCTTCCTGGTGCTCTATCTGTTGAGCCGCAAGAAACCGACGCTGCCGCAGGGGACGTTTCTCGGCATCTTTCTCATAGGGTACGGTGTCGCGCGCATCCTGGTCGAGTTCGTGCGCGTGCCCGACGCGCAGCTCGGATACCTTTTGGGCGGTGTCATCACCATGGGGCAGCTTTTGAGCCTGCCGCTCGTGGTCGCGGGCGTCGTTATGCTGATCGTCGCACTTCGCCTTAAGCGCCAGCAGCGCGATTACGTGGGGTGACGTACCGACACCTATGGCACCGGTCCTCTTGCGAGCAGGGCTGGACATACGAATAGATCCGGGGACGGGGCACGCGGGCTGTCTTGCGCGGAATGCGCGGCAGCCCCCGTGCCCCGTCCCCTATACGGCGCGCGCGGCAGGCGGGCCTGCGCGCCGTATGTTTCGAGCGCCCTTACGAGAACAGGCGACGCAGCTCGTCGGTACTCCCGTCGGTGGTGAAGAGCACGGCCTCGTCGCCCGGAGCGAGCACCGTATCGCCGTTGGGGACGGCGAGTGTGCCCTCGTGGTCGACGCCCACCACGATGGTCTCCGCGGGGAAGGCGATGTCGCGGAGGGCGCGCCCCGCCACGCGCGCGCCGGGGGCAACCATCGCCTGCACGATGCGATGGTCGTCACGGCCGAGGCGCATGAGGGTGTAGACATCGCGGGCGTTCATGCCCTCCATGATGAAGCGCGCGGTGATCTCTGCTTGGTTCACGCCCACATCCACGCCGTTTGCCGGAGTGAACATCCAGGCGTTGGCGGGGCTGTTGACACGGGCGACGACGCGCGGGACGGAAAACTCCATCTTGGCGAGAAGCGAGACCACGAGGTTGACCTCGTCCTCGCCCGTGACAGCGGCGACGGCATCCACCATATGGACGCCGGCGCGCTCGAGCACGCGCGGGTCGGCTCCGGAGCCCTCGATGACGGTTGCGGCGGGGCAGGAGGTGCGCACGCGCTGCGCAGCCTCGGGACGGTTCTCGATGACGGTGACGGCGGCACCGTCGTCGGTAAGGCGCGCGGCCAGGTGCGAACCCGTCTTGCCGCCGCCCACGATGATGATCTGCATGGTGCGTCCTCCTTATGCGGTGATGCCGAACATCTGCTTGAACTTGCGCGAGGCGCTCGTGGCGACGGCGGCGTAGACGATGTCGCCGTCCGAGAGCACGGTGCCCTGCGTGGGGATAAACGTCTCGTTGTCGCGGGAGACGCTCACAATCTGCACCTCGCCGAGTGCGGTGAGCTCGCGCACCGTGGCGCCGTCGAGCAGCGCCGGCACGTCGGCGCGCACCAACACCACGTCGCCGGAGCCCACCTCGTACACGTTGTCGAGGTGGCGGTAGGTGAGAAGCTCTGCGGTGCGGGCGATGCCCCAGGCGTTGGGGGATATCGTCTGGATGTTGAGGCGGCGGTAGGTGTCCGCCTTGGAAAGGTCGTGCAGGCGCGCGATGACGCGGGGCACGCGGAAAGTCGAGCGGGCAACGTGGGCGACCACGATGTTGGCCTCGTCGGACCCCATGCACGAGACGACGGCGTCCGTGCGCTCGATGCCGGCGCGCTCGAGCACGGTGCGGTCAAAGCCCACGCCGCACACGCGCCTGCCGGGAAAATCGGTGCCGAGGGCATCGAGCGCGGCTTGGTTTTGGTCGACGGCGGTTACGGTGAATCCCTGGTGGATGAGGTGCTGGGCAAGGCCCGTGCCCATAAAGCCTATGCCTACGATAATGACGTTCATAAGGGTCTCCTCCCTCTAGACGGGGCTTAACGACGGGCGCGCCGGCGAAGCCATGCCTTGCGCGCCTCCTCGATGGCAAAGACGACGGGCGGGATGCAGCAGAGGAACGCGTAGTCCTGCCAGCCGAGCGGTGCGGTGTGGAACACGGCCTGAAGCGGCGGGAACATCGTAAGGAAGACGATGAGTGCCACCTCGAACACGATGCCGACCAAGATGCGGCGGTTGGAGAACAGGCCGATTTTGAGGACGGACGTGCGCTCCGTGCGGCAGTTCATGACCTGGCCGATCTGCGCAAAGACGATGCCCGCGAGCGTCATGGTCGTCGCCTGGACGTAGACGGGGTCGGTGTCATCGCCCACACCGAAGAAGGGCATGCCGGGCGCCCAGCCGTTCAGCAGGTTCACCACGAGATAGCCTGCCATCGCGGCGATCGATGCCATGAGACCGTACCAGAGGAACGCCTTTACCAGCACACGGCGGTTGAGCAGACGCTCGTGGGGATCGCGCGGGGGCTGGTCCATGATGGCGTCCTCGGGCGGCTCGGTGCCGAGGCCGAGGGCGGGCAGCATATCGGTGCCGAGGTCGATCGTCAGGATCTGCATCGTGGTGAGCGGCAGCGGCACGGCACCACCGGAGAGCAGGTACACGGCTGACGGCACGGCCTCAGGCGCATTGGAGTTCAAGATGTATAGGAGGAACTTGCGGATGTTGCTGTAGACGGCGCGCCCCTCCTCGATGGCGGCGACGATGGAGGCGAAGTTGTCGTCGGTGAGGATCATGTCAGCCGCCTCTTTCGCCACGTCGGTGCCGGTGACGCCCATGGCGACGCCGATGTCGGCCTTCTTGAGCGCCGGC
>DVMF01000058.1 GCA_018715125.1 Candidatus Coprousia avicola
GCCACCTCGCGTGCGCGGTCGAGCAGCGCAAGCGCCTCGTCCACGAGCGTATCGGCGTCCGGCATCTCACCCGATGAGCCGTTCCCTTCGCGCGCCGGAGCGAAAAGCGTCGCCATGCCGGCTGCCCAAACCGTGAGGAGCGATGCCAGCATAAGGAGCAGGTTCGCATCCGAGTAGTGCGCGGCGGCAAGTGCGCGCAGCCGCTCGTGCGCGGCGGCGGGGTTCTGCTCGGCGAGCGCGTAAACCTCGGCGTAGAGTGCGGCGGATTCCGCTTCGCTCAGCTCGTCGCGCCAGTCGAACAGCTCGTCTAGGGTGAGGGAGAAGTACGCGGCGATGCGCGGCAGAAGGCTCACGTCCGGCAGGCTCTGCTCCAGCTCCCATTTGGACACGGCTGCCTTTGAGACGCCCAAGTGCGAGGCGAGCTCCTCTTGCGTGACGCCCTTGCGGCGCCGCTCGCGCGCTATCGTGCGTCCGATGTTGATGGTTGCGCTCATCATGGCTCCCTTGACGTGGTGAACAGAAGGCTGCCGGCTGCCATCTCCAGTATGGGGTCGAACGGAGGTGGAATCAAAGGAGCATTGGTTGATGTTTCGCGCACGATGTCAACCGGGCCTCGACATCCCATCGGGACGCCGCTTCGCCGCTCCGGAGGCGCCGTCGCGCCCGGGTGGCGGCGGGAGCAATAGTCCGACTCGGCCGTAGGGGGTCGGTCTGCCCCTATGCGCGCAGGACCTTCTCGAGGGCGCGCCCGCGGGCGAGCTCGTCCACGAGCTTATCGAGGTAGCGTGCGTTCTGCTCGACCGGATCCTCTATGGTGGAAACGTCCACGCCGCAGATCTTGCCTGTGATGAACCGGCGGTTGGGGTTCAGCGCCGGCGCCTCGGCAAAGAACGTCTCGTACGTGAGGCCGCGCTCGAGCTGGCTGGCGAGCTCCTCGGGGCTATAGCCGGTAAGCCAGCAGGTAACGGCGTCGACCTCGTCGCGCGTGCGCCCCTTGCGCTCCGCCTTTGCGACAAGCAGCGGGTAGATCTGGGTGATGGACATCTGGGCGATGGGTTTGCGGGCCATGGTCTCCTCCCCGGGGTAAAGGTGCAGGGGGTCGCACCCATGCTACCGCATGATGTGCGGGGCATGTTGCCGCGATGGGGGCGGCCGAAGAATCTAGTGCACGGTTCAGCCGGGTTGCGCGAAGTAGCCCGAAAAGACGGCAAGGCTTCTACCTGCACCTTTTGTAACTATCCGGGGCGCGTATACTCGCCGGGGGCCCGCAAACTAGGCACTAGATTTTTTGCGCCGTCTGGAGCGCGATGCTAGCAGCACGCCACGTCCGTCTTGCCGATCATGATGTTCAGAATCTCGACGTCGGTCGGTTTCATGCCGACGCGCCCCACGTAACCCATGCTCGCGATGGTCTCCTCCAGCGTGCCGCGTACCAGGCCCTCGCCCGCGTGGAACCCGTTGCCGCTGCGCGCCATCTCGAGGCCCACGAGCGCCGCGTCCACCGCCGTCGAGATTTTGGCGGCGCAGCTCGATTTGGCGCCGTCGCACACGATGCCGCCCACGTTGCCGATGGTGTTGATGATGGTGCCTGCCACCACGTCGTAGCCGCACCCCTCCATCCACGCGATGCCGGCGCCCGCTCCCGCCGCTGCGCACACGACGCCGCAGAAGGCAGAGAGGCTCCCGATGTAGCTCTTGAGGTGTACGGCCGTGAGGTCGGAGACGGCGAGCGCGCAGAGCAGGCGCTCGCGGTCGACGCCGGTGGCCTCGGCGTACTCGAGCACGGGCAGCGCGCAGGTGATGCCCTGGTTGCCGCTGCCGCAGTTGATGACGACGGGTTTGGGGCAGCCGTTCATGCGCGCGTCGGAACCGGCCGCGGCGCGCGCCCGGGCGCGGACCGCGGGGCTCTCCCCAAAGCGGGCGATGAGCGTGCGGCCGACCTCGGCGCCCCAGGGGTTGTCGAGCCCCTCGCGCGAGATGGCGTCGTTGAGCATGAGCTGGCGCTCGAGTACCTCGCGCGCGTCGCCGAGCGCGCCGGCGTCGGCGAACGCGAGGATGCCCTCGATGGTGAGGAGGTCGTTTGCTGCCTGCGCATCGGCGGGGTCGGGCGCGCCCTGCGTCGTGCCGGCGCGGTAGAGCTCCTCGCCGTCGCGCTCCACCAGGGCGACGTCGGTGTGGTGCTCGGCGATGACGACGCGCGCCGTATGGCCCGCCGCCTCGGCGGTGATGTCGATGTAGAGGTTCGGGACGTCCTCGACGAGCTCGACCGCGCAGTACGCGGGGTCGGCGACGAGCTCGCGCGTGCGCGCGATGTCGGAGGAGGTGACGCTTTCCAGCACCTCGAGCGCGCTCTCGGCGTTGCCGCCCACGGCACCGAGGGTCGCTGCCGCCTCGATGCCGTGCATGCCGTCCGAGTTGGGGACGGTCACACTTTTGACGTTCTTGATGATGTTGCCCGAGCACCCGGCAACAAGGCGGGTGGGCTCGGCACCGAGGACCTTGCGGGCGAGCGCCGCGGCATAGGCGACGGCGATCGGCTCGGTGCACCCCAGGGCGCAGACGAGCTCGCGCTTGAGAACCGAGCGGTAGGCGGAAAACGTGGCGGCGGTGTCGTGGTCCATGCGGGCTCCCGGGGTACGGCGCGCCGCCCGCAAGGGGCCGCGCGTCTGGTTGCATCGTATAGCGTTAAGTATCGCACACGGGCGTACCCACCGGGTGGGGAAGCAAGCTGGTAACGTCTCCGTTTACCGGGCCGGCGCCGCCGCTTACCCGAGATGCGCGCCCTTGGCGGCGAGGATGGCGTCGATAAGGACGGCGACGCCGCGATCGTTGTTGCTCGGCAGCTCGAAGGCGGCGTGCTCGCGCATGTCCGGGGTGGCGTTGGCCACGATGAAGCTGTGCCCGGCGGCGTCGAGCATCTCGGTATCGTTGTACGTGTCGCCCACCGCCGCGGTGTCGGCCATGTCGATGCCCAAAAGCTCGGCGAGGTGGGCGAGCCCCGCGCCCTTGTCGACGCCGACGTTCATGAAGTCGATCCACTCGATGCCCGCGCAGGCGACCGAGAGCGCATCGCCGAATGCCGGCGCGAAGACCTCGTCGTACCAGCGCTTGCTGTCGTTGGTGGGCACCAAGACGGTGAACTTGTTTGCCTCGACCGTCACCTCGGTGAGGTCCTCCACATAGATGATGTCGTGATAGTAGACGGAGAGGGCGTCGTGGTGCGCGCGGCCAAAGGCGGGCACGTAGGCCCGGTCGAAGGCGCAGAGCACCGGCACCCCCGCCCCGCTTGCAATCGTCGTGCGGGCGAGCTCGTGGTAGAGCGCGGGGTCGATGAGGCTCTTGTAGATGAGCTCGTCGCGGTAGGTGATGGCGCCGCCGTTGTCCGCGATGAACGCCATCTGGGCGGCGTGCTCGGGAAACATCTCGCGCAGGGTGGGGCCGGGCCGGCCGCTCGCGGGGCAGAAGAGCACCCCCGCTGCGGCGAGGGCGTCGATGCGCTCCGCCATATGGGGCGGCTGCGACTTGTCGTCCGCAAGCAGCGTGCGGTCCATGTCGCAGGCGACGAGACGGATGGAGGCGAGGTCGGTGTCGGCGGTGTAGGCGCGCATGCGGGGGCTCCTTGCTGGTAGACGTGGCGTGCGGCGCATCGATGGGGCGCCGCGGCATAGATTGTATCAGCGGCGCATGCGCGGGCGGCGTTTACCGGACGGAAACATGGGGCCCTACATTGTGTCTGATTGGAGAATATACGCGCCGACCGTCGGATATTCGTGTAATATACAAACCAGCGCGAAAGGACGCGTCAATTATGCATAATTTCGCATAATACATGCGATCGAGAGCGGAGGGAGCTCCATGGCTGAGAAGGAGAAGGTCGTCCTCGCCTATTCGGGCGGTCTCGACACGTCGGTCTGCATCAAGTGGCTGCAGGTCGAGAAGAACCTCGACGTCATCGCCATCTGCGGCAACGTCGGGCAGGATGAGAAGGATCTCGAGTGGATTCGCCAGAAGGCGCTCGATATGGGCGCCATCGCGAGCGAGGCCGTGGACATGCGCGCCGAGTACGCGGCGGACTTCCTCTCCAAGGCCATCTGGGCCAACGGCAAGTACGAGGGCGTCTACCCGCTGCTCTCGGCCCTCTCGCGCCCGCTCATCTCCAAGCACCTCGTGGACCTCGCCCACAAGTACGGCGCCAAGTACGTGGCGCACGGCTGCACGGGCAAGGGCAACGACCAGGTGCGCTTCGAGACCTCGATCCGCGCGCTCGACCCCGACCTCGAGATCATCGCGCCGGTGCGCGAGTGGGACCTGACCTCCCGCGAGTCCGAGATGGAGTGGGCCGCGGCGCACGACGTGCCCGTGCCCACCACCAAGAAGAAGCCCTACTCGATCGACGACAACCTCTGGGGCCGCGCCATCGAGTGCGGCGTGCTCGAGGACACGTGGAACACCCCGCCGGCGGACATCTGGACGATGACCGCGGCACCGGAGGACTGCCCGGCGGAGCCCGAGACCGTCATCATCGGCTTTACGGGCGGTGTGCCGAGCTCCATCAACGGTGAGGAGCTGCCCCTGCTCGACCTCATCATCAAGGCGAACGAGATCGCCGGCCGCAACGGCTACGGTCGCCTCGACATGATCGAGGACCGCGTGGTGGGCATCAAGAGCCGCGAGTGCTACGAGTGCCCGGGCGCGCTTCTGCTCATCGAGGCGCACAAGACGCTCGAGACGCTCTGCCTCGACTACGAGACCCTGAAGGAGAAGGCCAAGCTCGACGTCGAGTGGGCGAGCGCCGTCTACCGCGGCCTCTGGTACAGCCAGAACCGCCACGCCATCGACGCGTACAACGCCTACACCCAGAAGTACGTGACGGGCGAGGTGCGCTTCAAGCTCTGCCGCGGCGGCATCTTTATGGACGGCGTGCGCAGCGACTACAGCCTCTACAGCAAGCCGCTCGCGACCTACGACGAGGGCGACATCTTCCCCCATGAGGCGGCGCCCGGCTTCATCGAGCTCCACAGCCTGCAGTCGCGCACGTGGTCGCGCATGCAGGGCCCGGGCTCGGGCCTCGCGTAAGGGGCGGCGGGGCGCCGTTGGGTGCCACCGAGGTTTCGCGTATAGTTAGAAAGCGCGGTCCGCATGTCCCGCGGGCCGCGCTTCTCGTATTGAAGGAGGTTGTCCATGGCGCTTTGGGGCGGCAGGTTTGAGGAGAACGTCGCCGAGGCGACGCAGGAGTTCGGCGCGTCGCTGCCGGTGGACCGCGCGCTCTACCGGCAGGATATCGCGGGGAGCATCGCGCACGCGCAGATGCTCGCGCACCAGGGCATCATCTCGGAGGAGGACGCCCTCGCCATCGAGCGCGGCCTCACCGAGATCGAGCGCGACATCGATCAGGGGCGCTTCGTCTTCGACATCAACGACGAGGACATCCACATGGCCATCGAGGCCGAGCTCACGCGCCGCATCGGCGAGGCGGGCGCGCGCCTGCACACCGGCCGCAGCCGCAACGACCAGGTCGCGACCGACACGCGCCTTGCCGCGAAGGCCCTCGCCCGCGAGCTCATGCAGGCGAACCTGGGCCTTCGCCGCGCGCTCGTCGCCGCCGCCGAGGACGCGGGCGACACGGTGCTCCCCGGTATGACGCACCTGCAGCACGCCCAGCCCGTGCTCTTCGCGCACCATCTGCTCGCCTACGCGTGGATGCTCGCGCGCGACTACACCCGCCTTGCGGCCGCCTTCGACGCCGCGGACGCCTCGCCGCTCGGCGCGGCGGCGCTCGCCGGCACGAGCTACCCGCTCGACCGCGGCGAGACGGCGCGCGCCCTCGGCTTCGCCCGGGTGATCGAGAACTCGATGGACGCCGTCTCGGACCGCGACTTCCTGCTCGACCTCGAATACGCCTGCAGCGTGATGGCCGTGCACCTCTCGCGCCTCTCCGAGGAGATCGTGCTGTGGTCGAGCCAGGAGTTCGGCTTCATCACGCTCTCCGACGCGTTCTCCACGGGCTCGTCCATCATGCCGCAGAAGAAGAACCCCGACTTCGCCGAGCTCATCCGCGGCAAGACCGGCCGCGTGGTGGGCGACCTGGTGCAGCTGCTCGTCACGGTGAAGGGGCTGCCGCTCGCCTACAACAAGGACCTGCAGGAGGATAAGGAGGGCGCGCTCGACGCGGCGCACACGCTGCTTTCGTGCCTGGGCGTCATGCGCGGCATGGTGAGCACGTGGACCGTGCGCCCCGACCGCATGCGCGCCGTCATGCACCGCGGGCACCTGGCCGCCACCGACGTGGCAGACTACCTCGCCAAGCGCGGCATGCCGTTTCGCGAGGCGCACGCCGTGGTGGGGCGCCTCGTGCTCGAGGCCGAGAAGCGCGGCGTCGACATCGCGGACCTGCCGCTCGAGGCCTTCCGGGCGGCGAGCCCGCTCTTTGAGGAGGACATCGTGGGCGCGCTCGACCTTGACGCCGTGGTGGCGGCCCGCACGACGCGCGGGGGGACGGCGCCCGTGCGCGTGGCAGAGCAGCTTGAGCGCGTGACGGAGGGCATCGCGGCGGACGAGGCCGCGCTTGGCGCCCTCACGCCCGTGGTGGAGATGGGGGCGGGTGCATAGCGGACGGCGCCCCGCCCGATGCGGCGCCGGCCGGGGCCCCGCCCACCGCGGCGCCCGCCGCACCGCCGGCGTTATGCCATACTGATGGAAGGCAACAGGCGGGCCTTGCCGCCCGCTCACGCGAAAGGAGCCCTCATGGCCGACATCGAGAGAACCTACATCATGATCAAGCCCGATGCGGTGCGCGACCGCAAGGTCGGCGAGATCATCACCCGCATCGAGCGCACGGGCCTCACCATCGAGCGCCTCGACATGGCGACGCTCGACGCCGACACGGTGCGCGAGCACTACGCCCATCTGGCCGACAAGCCGTTTTTCGCCGACCTCGTCGCGTTCATGACGAGCGGCCCCGTCGTCAAGATGATCGTCTCCGGCCTGGGCGCCATCGGCAAGATGCGCACGATTATGGGCGCCACCAACCCGCTTGACGCCGCGCCCGGCACCATCCGCGGCGACTTTGCCGTCGACGTCAACTCCAACATCATCCACGGCTCGGACGGCCCCGATACGGCCGCCATCGAGATCCGCCGCTTCTTTGGCGAGGACGCGTAGGGCCCGGTGACCGCCGCAACCGATGCCGTGGTCGGGCTCGTCGCCCCGGTCGACGCGGGCAAGACCACGCTCGCCGAGGCGCTGCTCTTTCGCGCGGGCGCCATCCGCCGGCAGGGCCGGGTCGACCACGGCGACGCGCACCTCGACACGCACGCGCTGGAGCGCGAGCGCGGCATCACCATCTTTGC
>DVMF01000059.1 GCA_018715125.1 Candidatus Coprousia avicola
GAGAGACGAGGGGTCGACGCGGTCATCGAACGAGATGCGCAGCGAGCCCGCCGCCTCATCGGCGGTGAGACCCATGGCCCTAAGGACGTGGCTCGCCGCAGTGGAGCCGCTCGAGCAGGCAGACCCCGCGGAGACGGCGAAACCGGCGGCATCGAGCCTAAGCACGAGCTCCTGGCTGTCGGCGCCCTCGATGAGCACCGAGACGATACCAGGCAGGCGGTCAACCTGAAAGGGGTCCCCCATGCTCGCACGGATTCGAGGGTGGGAGATGAGGCGCCGGTAAAGGTCGTCGGCAAGGGCCCCGACGCGACATCTCTCCTCGGCGACATGCGGACCGAGCGCGCGGGCCACGGCCGCCAGGGCGAGCGCGCCGCGCACGTCCTGCGTCCCCGCGCGGCGCCCCGCCTCCTGTCCGCCTCCGAAGACGCGCGGACGCAGCGGTGTGCGTGAGGCGAGGTAGAGCGCGCCCGTCGAGACCGGTCCACCGACCTTGTGGCCGGCGAGGGACAGGGCGTCGACGCCGAGCTCCCCTACATCGAAGGGGATATGCAGGTATCCCTGGATGGCATCGGTGTGGATGCGGGCCCCCGCCTCGTGGGCTACGGCGGAGAGCTCGCGCACGGGCTGGATGACGCCCGTTTCGTTGTTGGCGAGCATGATGGAGACGAGGGCGACGTCGCGGCCCATGAGGTCCCGCAGCGCCCGCGGCTCGACAACGCCCTGCCGGTTGGGGTACACGAGCGCGGTCTCAAAGCCGGCGGCGCGCAGGAGCGGCAGGTTGTCGAGGATCGCGTCGTGCTCGATAGCTGAGACGATCACGCGCGTGCGCGTCCGGTCGCGCTCGCGCACGCCCTCGGCGATCCCCAGCAGGGCGAGCTGGTCCGCCTCCGTGCCCCCTCCGGTGAGAACCACCTCGGAGGGCCTGACGCGCGCGCCGAGCGACCGGGCTATGGAGCGCCGTGCCTCCTCGAGTGACTGCGCGGCAGCGCGTCCGAGGCGGTGCAGCGCGTTGGGGTTCGCACCCGCGATCGGTGAGGCATCGTAGGTGCGCTCCGCCTCGCGCGCCTCGTGCCTAAGCGGTGTCGAGGCGGCGAAGTCGAGGTTGACGATTGGGGCGACGTCGGCCATCAGGGGCCCTATGCGCGCGGAGCGCGCGCAGCCTCGCCGGCGTCGCGCAGGTCGCGCACCATCTGGGCGGGGTCGTCGGCACCGAAGACGGCTGAGCCCGCTACGAGGAGGTTGGCGCCCGCCGCGACGACGCGATCGATGGTGGCGAGCGAGATGCCGCCGTCGACCTCGATGAGCGGGTCCGCCTCATGGGCGCGGCAGAGCTCGGTGAGGTTACGGAGCTTCGCCACGGTGCCCTCGATGAAGCTCTGGCCGCTGAATCCCGGGTTCACGCTCATGAGCATGACCACATCGACATCGTCGATGATGTCCTCAAGCATGCACACCGGTGTCGAGGGGTTGAGCACGACGCCCGCCTTGATGCCGCGGCTCTTGATGTGGTTCACGACGCGGTTCAGGTGCGAGGCGGTCTCGTAGTGGACGGTGACGAGGTCGGCGCCGGCATCGATGTACCAGTCGATGGTCTCGTCGGGGTTCGTAATCATAAGGTGCACGTCAAGCGGCAGGTCGGTCAGCCCCTTGCAGGCGCGCACCATCTCGGGACCGAAGGTGAGGTTGGGGGTGAAGTGCCCGTCCATGACGTCGATATGTACGTAATCGGCGCAGCTGATGCTCTCAAGGCTGTGGGCGAGGTGGCCCAAGTTGACGGAGAGTATGGAGGGTGCGATCCGGATGGGGTGCGTCATGGGTTAGCCTCTTTCCGTGGGAGTGATGCCGTAGAACTCTTCAGTGGGGAACCGGTCGGTGAGGATCCCGAGGGCCTCGTCGATACCCATGCCGTGGTAGAGCGTGTTCTCGAGCGCGAAGGTGAGGGGTGCGTCGACGCCGAGCGCACGGGCGAGCTCGGCGGTGCTGCGCGCCGCGGCGGCGCCCTCGACCACCATATGGGTGCGCCTCTGGTACTCATCGAGCGACTCGCCCTGGGCGAACGCGACGCCGAAGGAGCGGTTGCGGGAATGCGGCGAGGTGCACGTGGCCACGAGGTCGCCCATGCCGGCAAGACCCATGCAGGTCATGGGATCCCCGCCGCGGGCGGATACGATGCGGCTGATCTCGGCGAGGCCGCGCGTCATGATGAGGGCGAGCGTGTTGTCGCCGTATCCCACGCCGGCGGCGATGCCGCAGACGATGGCGATGACGTTCTTCACGGCGGCGCACGTCTCGACGCCGATCATGTCCTGCGAGGTGTAGATGCGGAAGACCGGCGAGATGAGGAGGGTCTTGAAGAACTCCGCGACGACGGGGTCCGGTGAGGCTACCACGGCGGCGGAGAGGCTGCCGCGGCAGATCTCCTCAGCATGGTTGGGCCCGGAAAGGGCCGCCACGCGCTCGGGGTGCCCGATCTCGTCGGCCACGACCTCGCTCATGAGGGCACCCGTGCCGGCCTCGATGCCCTTCGTGAGGCAGAGGACGGGCGTGTCCGCAGCGATGTAGGGCGCCGCGCCGCGGATGGTCGAGCGGATGAAGGGTGAGGGCACGACGACGATGATCCCGTTGGCACCGGCAAGCGCGTCCGCATAGGATCCCGAGGCGGTGACGTTCTCAGGAAGCTCGTAATCGCTCAGATAGAGCGGGTTCACGTGGCGTTCGTTGATGCCACGCGTCGACTCCTCGTCAAACGACCAGAGCTCGACTTCGTCGGCGTGTGTTGCCGCCACGCCCGCGATCGCCGTGCCCCATGAGCCGGCGCCGATGACCGTTATCTTCACTTGGGCTCCCCTTTCTTCTTGAGCGAGAGCTTCGATTCCGTACCCGCGCGCAGGCGGCTGATGTTTCCTCGATGCGCCCACACGACGGTCCATCCGAGCAGCGCCCAGACAGCGAGCGCGGCGAGGGGGAGGTCGGGGAACGCGAGATGCACGGTCAGGGGGACCACGGCTGCCGTGGCGATGGAACCCACGGACACGTAGCGCGTGAGCGCGACGAGCACGATGAATATGGCGAGATGGATGAGGGCGAGCGGCCAGCAGAAGCCGAAGAGGATGCCGACGCCCGTGGCGATGCCCTTGCCGCCGTGGAACTTGAGATACGGGGAGAAGATGTGGCCGTAGAGCGCGGAGAGCGCCACGAGGGCGACCATGAGGTCGACGGGCACGTCGGGCGTCCACGAATTTCCGCCGATGACGACGTCGCGGAACACCATGACGCAGACCATGCCCTTGAGGAGGTCGAAGGCAAGGGTGAGGGCGGCGACTTTGGGGCCGCCCACGCGCAGGGCGTTTGTGGTGCCGATGTTGCCGGAACCCTCCTTCTGGATGTCCTTGTGCACGGTGAGCGCGATGATGATCTTCCCGAAGGGGATGCCGCATATGAGGTAGGATGCGACCATGGTGACGGCGGTGTAGAGAACCGCCGCGCTCATACCGTCAGCCATGGCTAGTCACCTGCCTTGTCGGCGGTCTTCGCGCGGAAGCGCAGGCGCACGGGCGTGCCCTTGAGCTCGAACTTCTCGCGCATGCGGTTCTCGATGTAGCGCGCATAGGTATCGTTCACGAGGTCTGGATGGTTCACGAAGAAGGTGAACGCGGGCGGCTCGACCCCGGTCTGGGTGACGTAGTGCATGCGCAGGCGGCGCTTGCCGTCGACGACGGTGTGCCCGAATTCGCGCAGGTCGGTGAGGAACTGGTTCAGGCGGGCCGTAGAGAGCTTCTGCGCGCGGTGCTCGGCCGCGCCGTCGACCATCGCCCAGATCTTCTCGACGGAGCGGCCCGTGAGGGCGGAGATGCGCAGGAACTCGGCCCACGGAGCCATCGTCAGCCGCCGATCGACCGTCTCCATCACCTGCTCGCGGGCTCGGTCGTCGGTGAGCAGGTCCCATTTGTTGAGAAGCACCACCAGGGCGCATCCGCGCTCGATGGCAAGGTTCGCGACCTTCTGGTCCTGCTCGGTCACGCCCACCGAGGAGTCCACGACGAGGAGCGCCACGTCGGCGCGGTCGATGGCGCGCAGGCCGCGCACCATGGAGTAGTACTCGATGTTCTCGTATACGGTGCTCTTCTTGCGGATGCCGGCGGTGTCGACGAGCCGGTAGCGGCGCCCGTCACGCTCGACGATCGTGTCGATGGCGTCGCGCGTGGTGCCCGCGACGTCGGAGACGATGGAGCGCTCGCGGCCGATGATCTTGTTGAAGAGCGAGGACTTGCCCGCATTGGGCCTGCCGATGATGGCGACGCCGAGCGCCTCGGGATAGTCGTCCTCGTCGACGGTCTCCTCGGGAAGCACGGCGATGAGGTCGTCGAGCAGGTCGCCCGTGCCGTGACCGTGCGTGGCGGATATCGGGATGGGGTCGCCCACGCCGAGCGAGTAGAACTCCCAAAGGCGCTCCTGCTCCCGGTCAGGGTTATCCAGTTTGTTGACGAGGAGAAACGTCGGTTTCTTGACGCGCTTGAGCAGGCGGGCGACCGTCTCGTCCTCCTCGGTGACGCCGACCGATCCGTCGACGACGAAGAGGATGGCGTCCGCCTCCTCGGCGCCGGCGAGCGCCTGGTCGCGGATACTGGCGGCAAAGACGTCGTCGCTCTTCAAGGGCTCGATGCCGCCGGTGTCGATAAGGGTGAAATGGCGGCCGTTCCAGTCGGCGTCATGGTAGCTGCGGTCGCGCGTGACGCCGCGGCTCTCGTGCACGATGGCGTCGGCGGTCTCCGCCAAGCGATTCACCAGGGTCGACTTGCCCACGTTGGGGCGGCCGACGACGGCGACGATCGGTTTCATATATGCTCCTTTGCCGGGCGCGCTAGGCAAGTGCGCCCTCGATTGCGTTGAGAAGGTCGTGCGGGAGCGTGGCGGCTGCGTATGCCACGGCGCCGCGCGCGGCCAGGCGGTCCAACAGGTCATCACGATGATAGCCGTCCAAGGTGAGCCCGTCTGCGTTGAACATCACGTCCGGCAGAAAGAGCATAACACCGGTGAGGTCGCCGGGAAGCTGCTCGAGAAGGTCGCATCCGCAGATGAGCCCCGTCACGTCCACGTTCCCGCCGAAATAGCGGTTCTCGATGGCAATCACCCGGCCGCAAAGCGGGCGCGTCTCTACGAAGCCCGCGATCGTATCGCGCGCGGCCTCTCCCGATACCGCGACGAGGGTAAGCGCGCGCCCCTCAAGCTGCTTGGCGACGTGAGCCAGACGCTCCCCCTCCTCGGCGAGCAGGCGATGCGTATCGTCAAGGTAGGAGCGCACCATGCCGATGCCGTCGTAGAACTGGGGGTACCCGTCGTACCATGCCGCGGGCGGCACCTCGATACCCGCATCGAGGTAGAACTCGTCGGAGAGCTGGAACACGGTGCGACCCGTGCGGGCACGGGCGCGCTCCTGATACGGGCGGACCATGTCGATGACGGCGCGCGCGGAGGCGGGGTCCTCGGAATATGAGGAGGAGAACCGCTTCTGGAACTTCGTGTAGCCGAGCGGGACGATGCCCAGACTCGTGATGGCGGGGTGGGCCTCGGCGTAGGCGAGTGTGCGGGCGAGCTCGTCGCCGTCGTTGAGGCCCGGGCACAGCACGATCTGCGCGTGGATCTCGATCCCTGCCCCCATGAGGCGCTCGAGCACCTCGATGCCGCGCGATGCGTTCTTGCCCATGAGGCGGCGCCGCACGTCGGGCGAGATCGCATGCAGCGAGACGTTCATCGGGCTGAGCTGACAAGCGACGATCCGGTCCGCCTCGGCGTCCGTGACGTTGGTGAGCGTGACGAAGTTGCCCTGCAGAAAACTCAGGCGGTAATCGTCATCGCGGACATAGAGCGAATCGCGCATGTGCGCGGGCAGCATGGTCATAAAGCAGAACACGCAGCCGTTCACGCAGGTGCGCATGCCGTCGAACACCGCGCCGTCGAACTCGATGCCCCAGTCCTCGCCGGGGAACCGCTCGAGGGTGCAGGGGTTGTACGAACCGTCCCTCGGGTCGTAGACGACAAGGTCGACGGTGTCGCCGTCCGCCTGCCAGAGCCAGGTGACCATGTCGGCGAGGGGCTCCCCCTCCACCTCGGTGACGACCATAGAGGGCTCGATGCCGGCGTCCCACGCGGGCGAGTTTTCGCGCACGGCCGCAACGCGGCCCCCGAGGGGCGCCCCCTCTGCAGGCGCGGGCTGCGGGTCCCCGTACCCGGCGCCGCCCTGAGCATACGGGGTATCGCCGACGCCGCTCATGCGCCCATCAGCGCCTCGACGCGCTCGCGCGTGCGCTCGATCTGCTCGGCGGGGGTCGAGGCGCCCGCCGTAATGCCGATGAGGGAGGCGCCGGACAGCCAGGACGGCTCGATTTCGCCGGCACCCTCGATGTGATGGGTGCGGGGGCAGCGGCTCTGGCAGATCTCGGCAAGACGGCGCGTGTTGCCCGAGGAGCGCCCGCCGATGACAATCATGACGTCGGCGCGCCCCGCGAGCTCCGCCGCTGCATCCTGACGCTCGGCGGTCGCCTCGCAGATGGTGTTCACGACCTTGAGCTCCCGCACGCGCACGGCGAGGGCGCCGACCACGGCCGAAAGCGTCGCCGATGTCTGCGTGGTCTGGACGACGACGCCGACGCGCTCGGCGTAGGCGTTCAGCGCCACATCGCCCGCATCGCTTACGACGACGGCGTTCTCCCCCGCGTGTCCGAGGATCCCGACGACCTCCGGATGCCCGCACTCCCCCACGACCACCACTTGGTAGCCGTCTTCGCTGAGGCGCGCGGCGGCGCGGTGGACGCGCTTGACATAGGGGCAGGTCGCGTCGATCACGGCAAGGCCGCGCTCCTCGGCATCGGCTATCACCGCAGGCGTGACGCCGTGCGCGCGAATCACAAGCGTGCCCCGCTCTGCCTCAGCCGGCGTCTCCGCCGAGGCGACGCCGCGCGCGGCGAGGTCGGATACGACGGAGGGGTTGTGGATGAGCGGTCCCAGCGTGTGCACGGGCTGCTCGGGAGCTGCCGCGGCCTCGAGCGCCATCTTGAGGGCGCGCTCCACGCCGTAGCAGGCGCCCGCTTGGCGCGCGATCTCGATCGATGCCATGCCTACCTCCTGCCGGGATGCTCGCGGCGGAGCTCGTCGCGCACGCCGTACATGCGCGCGATCGCCTCGTCCTCGAACCACTGGAGTCGCTCGGAGCGCTTGAGGCCCTGCGGCGCGTCGGAGAGGTGCACGCGGGGCGCGCAGCGCATCCAGGTCTTGACGGGCCGCATGAGGTGCTTGCCCTCGGGCGTCACGTCGCGAAATCCGCATACCGCCATGGGGGCGATATCGGCCTTGCCCATCTGCGCCATGAGGGCGAATCCCCCGTGGACCTTCACGGGCTGGTTGTCGCTGCGGATGCGCGTCCCCTCGGGAAAGATGAGGACGTCCTCGCCGCGCTGCAGCGCGTGCTGCGCGCGGCGCAGCGCCTTCATATCGGCCGTTCCGCGCTCCACCGGGATGCCCCCCACGCGCGCGAAGAACCAGCGGACGATGGGGTTCTTGTTGAACTCCGATTTCATGATGGGGCGAACCCGGCGCCCGGAGCGCACGATATGCGGCACGAGCGACACGACCTCCGCCATAGAGGTGTGGTTGCAGATGATGACCGAGCCGGTATCGCTCTCAGGTTCCAGATAGGAGGCGTTCTCGACGTTCCAGCGCCACATCAGCTTGCTAAAGACGTAGAGGATTGCGATGACCACCAGATAGAAGCCGCGGAACACCACCGGGTAGTCGCGCATGGCGTTGTCGTAGAAGTCGTCGCGCGTGTAGCGGAAGAGCTTCACCGGGCCCTCCTCTCAGCGATGAGGGAGGCGACGCGCGCCACCACCTCGTCGATCGTGAACGCCGTTGAATCGAGCACGACCGCGTCCGGCGCGGCGGCGAGCGGGGCCAGGGCGCGGGAGCTGTCGAGGGCGTCGCGGCGCTCGATGGCGGCACGGGTCTCCTCGATCTCGGCGGCGAGCGCACGCTCATCCGTCACGCCATCGCCGTGCCGCTGGAGAACGCGGCGCCGCGCCCGCTCTGCCGGGTCCGCCGTGAGGAACACCTTGATATCGGCATGGGGGAAGACCACCGTACCGATGTCGCGCCCCTCGGCAACGACATCGCGCCCCTCGGCGAACGCGCGCTGCGGGACGAGCATGGCGGCGCGCACGCCCGGATACGCGGCGACCTGCGAGACGCACGCATCGATGCGCGGCGTGCGGATGGCATCGCTCACGTCGACCCCGTCGACCTCTACGCGCGTCGTCGCGCCCTCTTTGGGCGGAAAGGTGAGCGTGATGCCCTCAGCCAGGCGGTCGACCGCCTGCTCGTCTTCGAGCGCGATGCCGCGGTCGAGGGCGGACAGCGCCACGGCGCGATACATCGCACCCGTGTCGAGCTTCTCGAATCCATACCGATGCGCGATCTCGCCCGCAATGGTTGATTTTCCCGAGCCAGCGGGCCCGTCGATGGCGATTATCATCTATCTTCCTTCCCCTTCGAGGTATTCGATCGTTTCAGATGCCTCGGCCGCGGCAGAGCGGAGGCGCCGCACCTCATCGGAATCGAGCAGCCGCCAGGAGCCGCAGGCGAGCTCGCCCAGCGAGAGGTCCCCCATGCGATCGCGGTGCAACGCGAGGACCGGATGGTGCAGCGCGCCGAACATGCGCTTCACCTGGTTCTTGCGCCCCTCGCGCAGCGTGATCTCCACCGGGGTCGCAGAGCCCAGCAGGAGGTGCTCGCGGAGCTCCGGCCAAAGGTGCGCGGCTGCGGCAGCGTCCCAGAGTGCGGCGGGTGCGGGCTGGCAAGGACCGTCGTCGAGCGTGATGCCCCGGCGAAGCGGCTCCAGCTCCTCGTCGGCCATGGTGCCGTCGACGACGGCGACATAGTGCTTCGGCACATGATGGGCGGGGTGCAGCAACAGGTTGCCCAAGTCCCCGTCCGTCGTGAACAGCAAGAGGCCCGTCGTGTCCTTATCGAGGCGCCCGACGGGAAAGAGCCCGGGATAGCGGTCCCCCGGAACTAGGGACGCCACGCACGGTCGGCCCTGAGGGTCCGCCATCGTCGTGAGGTAGCCGGCAGGCTTGTGGAGCATGAGGTACACCGCGCCCTGGCTCAGGGTGACTGCGACCCCGTCGACGGCGACGCGGTCCCGGTCGACGTCGACCTTGGTGCCGAGCTCGGTCACGATACGGCCGTTCACAGAAACGCGGCCGGCGGTCATGAGCGCCTCGGAGCCGCGCCTGCTCGCCACGCCCGCACGGGCGAGAAAGCGCTGCACGCGCATGGTATGCGGATACCCGGTCGTCTCCTGCGGGCTGTCAGGCCGCCCCTCAATCATCGAATTCCTCATCGGTCGCGTTGCCCACGAGCATGAGGTCGTCATCATCGTCGCCGTCGTACCCGTCGATGAGCTCGCGCTCCTCGGCCAGGTCCTCGTCCGCCTCCTCGAGCGTGGACTGGATGCTGCGACCGGAGAGCCGCTCGCGGATATACTGGCGCGACTGCTCATCCGGCGCGAACTGCTCGAGGTCGGGCAGATCCTTTAGGGAACGCAGGCCGAACTTCTCGAGGAAGGCGTTGGTCGTGCCGTACAGGATGGCCTGTCCGCGCTCCGGGTCGCGTCCGAGCTCGCGCACCAGCCCCTTGTCTACCAGAGACGAGATGACGCCGTCCGAGTTCACCCCGCGTATGCCGCGGACCTGCTCGCGCGTGGCGGGCTGATGGTACGCGATGACGGCGAGCGCCTCGAGCGCCGCCTGGCTGAGCTTCTGGGTGTCCCACGACAGGACGAACGACTCCACCTGCTCGTGGAAGGCCGGATGGGTGAACAGGCGCCACCCGCCGGCGACCTCGCGCAGCTGGAAGCCGCGGTTCGCCTCCTCGTACTCGACCTTGAGCTCGGCCAAGAGCGACGCCGCCTCACCGGGGGCGATGTCGAGCGCCTGAGCGAGCGCGCTGGCGCTCACCGGGTCGCTCGACACCAGGAGCAGCGCCTCGAGCGCCGCTTTGGGCGAGAGCGGGTTCAACTTCTCCAGTTCTTCCATCTTCTGTATCTAACCAATCCCTTCGCGCCCGGGGCGCATCGGCTATTCCTCTACGGTGAGCGCCTCGCCCGGATGGTACTCGGGGGCGCCGGGCACGCGCTCGATCATGATCTCGCCAAAGTTCTCCTCTTGGGTGAGCAGGAGCGCGCCGCGCTTCGCGAGCTCGAGTATCGCCAGAAAGGTCGAGACGAGCTGGTCGGTTGTCTCCGCCCCGGCGATGAGGTCGCTGAAGGTGCAGGAGCCCTTAGCGGCGGTGAGGCGGTCTACCGAGGCGACGGTGAGCTCCAGCGGCACGCGATGCGGGGCGACGTGCTCGGCCTCAAGAAGAAACGTCTCGCGCCGGCTGTCGAGGTCCGCGCATATGACGGCGAGGCCGCGAAGGGTGATGCCGGCAAGGTAGTCGGGCATGAGGTTCAGAAAAGCAGGGTCCGGCCCGGCGACGCGCGGATGCATGCGGCTCTCCGCCTCCATGCGCGCCCCGAGCGCCGATGCGGCGCCCTTGAACTGCTTATACGCGATGAGGCGTTGGATGAGCACCTCGCGCAGGGCGTCGGCGTCGAGACCTGCCAGCTCGTCGTCCTCCTCGAGATCGTCACCGGAGGGGCGACTCGCCTCCTCGGGAACGAGCGATGCTGCCTTGATATCGAGCAGGGTCGCCGCGACGAGCAGGAAATCGCTCGCAACGTCGAGGTCGACGTCGGTCATGCGGTCGACCTCGGCGAGATACTGCTCGGCGACCTCGGCGATGGATATCGCACCGATATCGACCTTCTGACGGCTGACGAGCTGGAGCAGAAGGTCGAAGGGGCCGGTATAGCCCGCTGTGCTCACGCGATAGGACATGCCGCTCCCCTCCTTTACCCTCGATGCCCCCGTTGAGGCGCAGGTTCTCCCATTCTAGCCCAACGCAAGCCCGGTCAGAAGGTCGAAGAGCGGGTAGACGGTGAAGTTGAAGTAGATGCCCACGAGGTCGATGCGCAGGACCTGAGGTACCAGATAGAGCACGATGATGAGGATCGGCATCGCATAGCGCTGGATCTGATAGTACGTATCGAGCGAGCGGCCCGAGAGGAAGGGGACGATGAGCGACGACCCGTCGAGGGGCGGCAGCGGTATGAGGTTGAAAAAGGCGAGTGACAGGTTGCAGAGGACGGCGAGCTGCAAGAACGTGGCCGCCGCGTAGAGCGCCTGCGCGGTGCCGGGGGTAAAGGACAGGCCCGCAACGCCGTGGAGCAGCAAGGCGAACGCTGCCGCAAGGATGATGTTCGATACGGGCCCGGCAAGCGATACGATGACCTCATCCCGTTTGGGGTGCTTGAGGTTGCCCAGGTACACGGGTACGGGCTTGGCGAAGGCGAATACGGGCCCGCCGAGCACGATCATGATGAGCGGCAGGAGCACGGTGCCGAAAGGATCGATATGCGCGAGGGGGTTGAGCGAGACGCGCCCCCGTGAGCGCGCGGTCTTGTCGCCGAGCGCCCAGGCAGCGAGGGCGTGGGCGCTCTCGTGCACGCAGAGTCCCACGATGACCGCCAGAGCCTGCATAAGGAGGTAGAGGATATAGGAGAAGTCCAGCATGCTCACTCCCTAGTGCCTGAGCGCATCGGCGATGCGCAGCAAGACGTAATCCGCAAGGAAGAAGACGAGGGCGACGATAACGAAATCGAGGCGGAACACGCCGCCGAACGGAGTGGCCACAAGGCCCCATCCGGCAATGACGGCGGGCAGTACCCGAGCGATGTCGAGCACGAGGTTCACGATGCCGAGACGCGTGGCCATGCCGGAGAACGAGAGCGCGATCGTCAGGGCGATGAGCCCGATGGCGCACAGCCTGAGCCCCCAGGCGAGAAGGGTGCAGGCGAGCGCGGCCGCTTTACGCCCCGACATGAGAGGTCTCCTCTTCGATCTCGGTCGAGAGCTCGAGCCACTCGTCCTCGGCGGCGGCGATGCGCTTCTTGAGATCGTTGTATTCGGAGAGCGCGGCGGCGAAGCGGTCCTGATCTGCGTACAGCTCCTCGGAGGCCATGAGCGCCATAAGCTCGTCGTAGCGCGCCCGGTCTCGCTCGAGCTCCCGGTCGAGTTTTGCCAGACGGTCGCGCTTCGGCTTCAGGCGCTTGTTGAGGGCGGCGCGCGCCTCGGCCTCGGCCCGGCGCTGCTCGCGTGACTTATGGCCCTCGCGCGCGGGCTCCCCACATTCCTCGGTGCGATGCACGCGCGGTACGCGCCGGGCAGGCGAGGCCGCCCGGGGCTCAGGGGTCGAGGCTGCCGCTTCTTCTGCCGCTGCCGCGCGCTGCGCCAAATCCTCGCGCTTGTAGAGGTAGTACTCGTAATCACCGTCGATCACCGTCATCTTACCGTCGCGGATGTCGATGACGCGATTCGCCACAGCGCGCACGAGATGCTCGTCATGGCTGATGAGCACGATAGTGCCCGGGAAGTTCTTGAGCGCGCTCTCGAGCATATCGACCGAGTCGATGTCGAGGTGGTTCGTGGGCTCGTCGAGGCAGAGCAGCGCCTCGGGCGCCACGAGCATCTTGGCGAGCGCGAGTCGCGCCTTCTCACCGCCCGAGAGCACCCCGACGCGCTTGTCGACGTCCTCGCCCGAAAAGAGAAAGGCGCCGAGAAGGCTCCGCTGCTGCGGCACGGTCCACGTCGGAGCGACAGAATCGATCTCCTGCAGCACGGTGTTGGCCTCTTTGAGACCTTCCAGCTGATGCTGGGCGTAATAGGCGACGCCGACGTTGACGCCCAGCTCGCGCGTACCCGCCGTCGCCGGCTCGATGCCAGCGAGGATCTTCATCAGCGTCGATTTGCCGGCGCCGTTGGGTCCGACGAGCGCCACATGGTCGCCGCGGTACAGCGTGAGGTCGATCCCGTCGTAGATCTTCTTGTCGTCATAGGATTTGGAGACGTCTGAAAGCTTCACCACCATATCGCCGGAACGGGGCGGATCGGGAAACTTGAAATCGACGTGCTTGTGTCCCTCGGGAAGGATCACGAGCTCGCTCTTGATCTGCTCGATGCGCCGTATGCGCTCCTGTGCCTGGGCAGCCTTGGTCGGCTTGTAGCGAAACTTATCGACGAAGACCTGCATATGCGCAATCTCGCGCTCCTGGGCGGCGCGCTTGGCGCGCATCTGCTCCAGGTTGTCCTCGCGCTGCTTGAGATAGGCGCTGTAGTTGCCGGTGTAGGTGGTGATGCGGCGGTTCTCGATGGCGGCGACATGGTCCACGCAGGCGTCCATGAACGCACGGTCATGGGAGACGATCAGCACGGCGCCCTCGTAGGAGGCGATGAAGCCGCGAAGCCATTGAACGCTCTCGAGATCGAGGTGGTTCGTGGGCTCGTCGAGGAGCAGCACATCGGGATGACGGAGAAAGAGCTTGGCGAGCGCGATGCGCATCTGCCAACCGCCGGAGAACTCGGCGCAGGGCTTGTCGAAATCAGCGACCGGGAACCCCAGGCCGGCGAGAATCTGACGCGCGTTGCTCTCGAGCTCGTAGCCTCCTAGGCGCTCGAAGCGGTCCTGAACGTGTCCGTACTCGTCTAGGAGCTGCTGGGGCACCTCGCCTGACTCCCCCGCCTCGGCGATGCGGAGTTGGAGCTCCTCGGCACGCTCGCCGAGCTGTCTGATCTCCTGCGCAGATGCGACCACCTCATCGATGACGGCAACATCGGAGGCGAGCTTCGTCTCCTGCTCAAGATAACCGACGTTCACGCCCTTGGCGAAGGTGATCGCGCCGGCATCGGGGGCATCGATGCCCATGATGATCTTAAGCAGGGTCGTCTTGCCCGCGCCGTTTGGTCCCACCAGGGCGAAACGGTCCCGGGGATTCACCTGAAAGGAGGCGCCGGAGAACAGCACGCGGCTGCCGAAGCTCTTCTCGACCTTGTCCACATTCAGAATCATCGTGCGCCATCCCTCGGTGCGGTCCGTTGCGCGGGCAACGGTTGTGTCTTCCTAGCAAAAGGGCTGGGGAGAAATCCCCGGCCCCGAACAGGTGATGGTGGGCGTTACAAGATTTGAACTTGTGACCCCTTCCGTGTGAAGGAAGTGCTCTACCCCTGAGCCAAACGCCCCTGTGCTTTTCAGCGATAGCTACTATAGCATGGACGTCCATGTGCGCCAACCCCCAATTTCAAATCTCTCCACAAGTCCGCTATCCGACGGAGCCCGGCAAGGGCATCTCGCGGCACATAGAGCCGATGGGGTCCGTCTCCGTCTCCCCTATCGTCGCATCGCAACTTTTTTCGAAATGCCGCTTGCAATGTCGTGCGCAATTTCGTATAGTCTTCTCCGTTGCTTGGGGGCGTAGCTCAGCTGGGAGAGCGCTTGACTGGCAGTCAAGAGGTCAGGGGTTCGATCCCCCTCGTCTCCACCATCGACTTTTCTGACCCTGCTAAGGCGGGGTCTTTTCATATTCATTCATGGTATAGCGCGCATGCGCATCGGCCAAATATACCGGTCGAATACACGTTCCGGCCCTCTTCTGAGAGAGCCGGAACGACAGTGACTCAACGATTGCTTGGATGAAGGCGCCATGAGCCCCCATGCCCGCGCAGGCGGCGCAACGCGAGGGCACCTATGACGACCTCGAATAAGCCCGTAAGGGCCGCGATCCCCTCACGTCGCATCCTTCCCTCGCCAAAGTGCATACAAGTCGAGCCACATTGCAAAAGCATATCCGCTGAACCCTGCTGCATAGTACCGTATTGCCATGTTCCTGAACATGGTGCGTGCCACCGATGACCCGAGACGGGCCGTTCACGCCCTTGCGGAGCGGGCAGCGATGGCTGCGCAGCACCTCGTCGGGAATTCACGCCATATGAAAAGACCCCGCACGGCGGGGTCTGAAAAGTGCGGGTGGGCCCAGCAGGATTCGAACCTGCAACCCAGGGATTATGAGTCCCCTGCGCTAACCGTTGCGCCATGAGCCCGATAGCAAAGCGGCCTCTGAGTTTACCCAGAGGCCGCGAGTTCACTTGGGTGGAGACGAGGGGGATCGAACCCCTGACCTCTTGACTGCCAGTCAAGCGCTCTCCCAGCTGAGCTACGCCCCCAAGCGGTGCGGGAAATACTATACGGAAACTGCCGATGCGTTGCAAGCGAAAACGGGCAAAAAGTTTTCGCTTGTGAAGATACTACGAACGGACGGCGTACGAGGAGCGGGCGGAAGCGACCATATGGGTTACGTGCGCAACGATGCCCTCCAGCTCGATGTCGGCGCGCTCCCCCGTGGCGCGGTCCTTGCACTCGACCGTGCCGTTGGCAAGTCCGCGCTTGCCGACCACGATCTGATACGGGAAGCCCATGAGGTCGTTGTCGGCGAACTTCACGCCCGGGCGCTCGGCCCGGTCGTCGAAGACGACGTCGAGCCCGGCGGCGGCGAGCTCGCGGGCGATACGCTCGGCCTCGTCGAACGCCTCGCCCTTCTTGTCGAGTGCGATGACGGAGACCTCGTAAGGGGCAACCGGAAGGGGCCAGACGATACCGTGCTCGTCGTGATGCTGCTCGACGATGGCAGCGAGCGTGCGCGAGATGCCGATACCGTAGCAGCCCATGTAGAAGGGCTGCTCGCGCCCGTTCTCGTCCGCAAAGGTGGCACCCATCTTGGCGGCGTACTTATCGGGGCCGATCTGGAAGACCTGCCCGCACTCGATGCCGCGGCCGCCGTGGAGCGGTTTCCCGCAATGGGGGCAGGGGTCCCCGGGGATGACGGTGACGAGGTCCTCCCACGCATCGACGGTGAAGTCACGTCCGGGACGGGCACCGGTATAGTGAAAGTCGATCTCGTTGGCGCCGCAGGTCCAGCTTTGGCTCGCCTCGAGCGAGCGGTCGCAGACAAGGCGGATGCCCTCGGGCAGGCCGACGGGCCCGATGAAGCCCTTGAAGAGCCCGTGCGCCTCGAGCTCCTCATCAGTCATGAGGCGATAGCCAGCACCGAAGACTTTGGCGGCCTTGATGTCGTTGAGCTCGTGGTCACCGGGCACGATGGCGACGACCGGAGATCCCTCGCCATCGATCAGCGCGAGGGACTTGCGCGTCCCGTTCTCAGGGAAGCCGAAGAACTCCGCCACGGCCTCGATCGTGCCGAGCCCCGGGGTGGAGACCTTCGCGAGCGTGCCGTCGCCCGGCCCCTCCGTCACGGTGACGGTGGTCGAAGCGGCCTCATCGTCAGCCGCGAAACCGCAGTCGCACCACACAAGCGACGCCTCGCCCGCCTCGGCGAGCGCCATGTACTCGATGGAGGAATCACCGCCGATCTCGCCGGAATCGGCCGCGACGGGCAGGGCCTTCAGGCCGCAGCGGGCGCAGTAGCGCTCATAGGCGCCCTTCATGTCCTCGTAGACCTCGGAGAGGCTTTCCTGCGTAGCGGAGAAGGAGTAGGCGTCCTTCATGATGAACTCGCGGCTTCTCATGAGGCCGAAGCGCGGACGCAGCTCGTCGCGGAACTTGTCCTGGATCTGATAGAGCACCACCGGCAGCTGCTTGTAGCTCTTGAGCTCGTTGCGCACGAGGTCGGTGAACGTCTCCTCATGCGTGGGCCCGAGGCAGAAGGTGCGCTCGTGGCGGTCGGTGAGGCGCATGAGCTCGGGGCCGTAGGCGCCGATGCGCCCGGACTGCTCCCACAGCTCGGCGTCGGTGAGAATCGGGGCCATCATCTCCTGCGCGCCGATGCCGTCCATCTCATAGCGGCAGATGGCCTCGATCTTCTGGATGGAACGCCAGGCGAGTGGCAGGTAACTGTAGAGGCCGGACGCCTGCTTGCGGATCATGCCGGCCCGCAGCAGGAGCCGATGGCTGGCGAGCTCCGCCTCGGCCGGATCCTCCTTGAGGGTCGGCGCATAGAGGCGGGACATCTTCATAAACGACATGCTTGACTCCCTAGTCGTAGGTTACAACTGATCTATCTCGGCAAACAGCTCATCGATGATAGCATCCTCATCGACTTTGCGCAGCACCTCGCCATGGCGGAAGATGAGACCGCAGCCGCGCCCGCAGGCGACGCCCACGTCGGCCCCCGACGCCTCGCCGGGGCCGTTGACGACGCAACCCATCACCGCGACGGAGATGGGC
Source organism: Candidatus Coprousia avicola (assembly GCA_018715125.1). Classification (GTDB taxonomy): domain Bacteria; phylum Actinomycetota; class Coriobacteriia; order Coriobacteriales; family Coriobacteriaceae; genus Coprousia; species Coprousia avicola. Next base: position 17,167 of record DVMF01000059.1, read on the forward strand.
TTGCCGACGTGCGCGAGACGGCGCTCGACCTCCTCGGCGATGGGAATGAGGTCGACCTGCGTCCGTCCGCACGTGGGGCAGCTGATGAGCTCCGGACCGCGGCGCCTGAGGCCCAGGCACTCGAGGATGCCCCAGGCGACCGGCGGCTCCTCGACCGGGTCGGCCGTGAGCGAGACGCGGAGCGTGTCGCCGATCCCCTCGGCAAGGAGCACGCCGAGGCCGACCGAGCTCTTGATGGTGCCCTGCCGCACCGTACCGGCCTCGGTGACCCCGAGATGGAGCGGTACGTGCGGGAGCTCGCGCGAGAGGGCGCGATAGGTTGCGATAGTCGTCGGCACGTCATGGGCCTTGGCGGAGAGCACGATGGAGGTGAACCCGCGGGCCTCAAAATGCTCGACGAACCGAAGCGACGAGGCGACGAGCTTCTCGGGCAGCGTGAGGTCGTCGCGAGCCGCGAGATCGTCTTCAAGCGATCCGGCGTTCACGCCGATACGAATCGCCGCACCGGTCTCACCCGCCTTGTCGATGACGGCATCGACCTTGTCCCAGGAACCGATGTTGCCGGGGTTGATCCTGAGCTTGGCGGCACCCGCATCGAGCGCGCCCAGGGCAAGGCGGTGATCGAAGTGGATATCCGCCACGATGGGAACCGGCGAGGCGGCGCAGATCTCGGCAAACGATGCGAGCGCGGTCTTGGTGGGCACCGATACGCGCACAAGGTCGCACCCGGCGTCCGCCAGGGCCCGGACCTGGGTTAGGGTCGCGTCCGTATCGGCCGTATCGGTCGACGTCATCGACTGGACGACGATCGGCGCCCCGCCGCCCAAGGGCACCCCGCCGATGGACAGCCGGCGCGTCGCGCTGCGCGGGACGGATTCAGTCATGAAGACCCCCTTCTACAGGATGAAGCGCACGATGTCGAGGCGCAGCATGTACAGGAACAGCAGCCCGAAGAGCGCCACGCCCACGTAGGAGATGCGCTCCTGGACCTTAGGTGACACCGGACGGCGGATGATCGCCTGTATGACCTCGATGAGGAGCTTGCCGCCATCGAGCGGGGGTATGGGCAGGAGGTTCATGAAGCCGAGCGAGAAGGAGATGAGGGCGCTCACGCTCAAGAACGTGGACGCACCGCTCTCGGCCGCGGCGGCCGCCATAACGGAGATGCCGACTACCGAGGTGGAGCTGTTCAGCACCTCCATGGTGTGCTGTGGATTGAGGAGGTTTCCGATACTCTGCGCCGTCATCGCGAGGTAGGACCAGGTCACACTGGCTGCCTGGCCGATATCAAGGTGCACCGTCTCCTGCGGTACGTTGATCCCGAGGGCGCCCTCCTCATCGAGCGTCGCCGTGATGGTCATGGCCTCGCCGCCGCGCTCGATGGCAAGGGACGCCGCTCCGCCCGGACCGACGGTCTCGAGCTCGTCGCCGACCTCCGTAAACGTGGCGGTCTCGACACCGTTGACGGCCGTAATGACATCCCCCGCCTCGATGCCACAGGAATCGGCGGGTGACCCCGCCTCAACGGAGCCCACTTGGTTAATATCGAGCGACACCGTGACGCCTACGAGGCTGTAGATGGCCATGAGCAGGAGAAACCCGGTAACAAGGTTGACGGCGACGCCGGCAACGAGGATGAACGCGCGCGCCCAGAAACCCTTGCCGGCATAGGTGCGCGACCGCTCCGCTTGGAAGAAGTCCTCGTCGGGCGTGGGCGGCGCCCACACATCGCCCTCCGCCGTGGCATGGGCGCGGTCGAAGCCGCGTCCGTCATAGAGCGTGTTGCCCTTGGCATCGCGCGGCATGGCGGCGTACGTGGTCGCATAATACACACCGGGCCGCTCCCCCGCCTCGGTGTCGTAGACCGGCGCGATCGACCCCCAGTCGGCCAACTGGATGCAGGCCGCCATGACGTCGTCCTCTGAGACGGAAAGGCTCTGGGCGAGATCCTCGACGGTCGCCTTGCCCCTGCGGTGCACCGACCCCAGGACGCGCGCGGCGAGCGCGCTGTCGCCCTCCGGCTCCATGCCGCACACCATCGCGTAACCGCCGAGCAGTATCGGCGTCACGCCGAACTTGGTGCCGATGCGCCGCGACGCGCGGTGCAGGTTGAAGCGGCAGGGCAGGCCGAGGAAGAACTCCGTCACCCTCACGCCCACCAGACGGGATGCGAGAAAATGCCCGCCCTCGTGAACGAAGACGAGCAGTGAGAGCATGAGCAGGCCCCAGAATACCGTGCGAACGACGGTGAGGATTCCCTCCATACCTTCGACTCCTTTGAGCGGGGCGATGCGCTAGGCGTGCGCCTTCAGGTAGGCGCGGGCGCAGTCGCGGGCCCAGCGATCGACGTCTTGTAGCTGTCCGAGCGATTCTACCCGCTCGCGCTCGTGGGCGTCCAGGCAATGGGCGACGCAGGCGTCGATAGCAGTGAAAGAACACGCATCGGAAAGGAAGCTCGCGACGGCGACCTCGTTCGCCGCGTTGAGCACGCAGGGCATCGTGCCCCCCTCGCGCGCGGCGCGCTCGGCGAGGGCGAGGCAGCGGAACGCCTCGGCATCGGGCTCGGCAAATGTGAGCGACCCAATGGAGCGGTAGTCGATGCGCTCTGCGGGCGTGTCCCAGCGCTCGGGGTACGAGAAGGCGTACTGTATGGGTATGCGCATGTCTGAGGCTCCCAGATGCGCGATCACCGAGCCGTCGGCGTACTCGACCATGGAGTGGATGCGGCTCTCGCGCTGGATGAGCACGGGGATCTGCTCGACGGGAAGCCCGAAGAGCTGCATGGCCTCGATACGCTCGAAGCCCTTGTTCATCAGCGTGGCGGAATCGATGGTGATCTTCGCCCCCATGCTCCACGTGGGATGGGCGAGCGCCTCGGCACGGGTGACCCCGGCGAGCTCCGCCCGCGTGCGCCCGAAGAAGGGCCCTCCCGAGCAGGTGAGCCAGATAGCGTGTATGGGCTGGTGCTCCTCCCCCAGCAGGCACTGGAAGATAGCGCTGTGCTCGGAGTCCACCGGTAGCATCTGGTGGGGATCCGCAAGCGGCATCAGAAGGTCCCCGCCCACGACGAGCGACTCCTTGTTGGCGAGGGCGAGCCGCTTGTGCCCGGTAAGAACCGTGTAGCTGGCGGCGAGGCCCACGGCGCCGACAACCGCCACGAGCACCGTGTCGACCTCGGGAAGCTCTGCCAGCTCGGTGAGAGCCCCGGTGCCGAAGAGGATGCGCGTGGAGGCGGGGAGCTCGTCTAAGACCGGGTCGGTTCGATGCGCCTCGTCCGTAACCGCCACAAAGGGGCAGGAGAACTCGCGCGCCGCCTTGACGAGGGCGTCCGTCTGTCGATGGGCGCTCAGGGCTACGACCTCTAGGCGGTCAGGGTGTTTCCGGCAGACGTCAAGCGCCTGCTGACCGATCGACCCCGTGCAGCCCAGAATCGCCACGCGCTGGCGCGCCCCGTCAATCATAGTACGCCTCCGATATAGAGCATAAGCTGCGCCGTGATGCAGCCGAAGATGAGCGAGTCGCAGCGGTCGAGCATGCCGCCGTGACCGGGAATGAGGTTACCGGAATCCTTTACCCCCACGCCCCGCTTGATACGGGACTCGATGAGGTCGCCGAAAACGCCGAGCACCGAGACCACCACGCCGGTAGCGAGGGCGAAGGGAAGCGACAGCGGGAACAGGTGCGTAGCCCACACAATGAGCCAGATGACGACGGAGCCGACGATGCCCCCGGCAAAGCCCTCCCACGTCTTCTTGGGCGAGATCTTGGGCGCCATCTTGTGCCGGCCGAACTGCCGTCCCACGAGGTAGGCGAAGGAATCGGAAACCCAGAGCGAGGCGCACGAACCTATGGCGAGAAGGGCGCCGGAGAACCCGGGCTCGGCATCGCGCAGAAGGACGATCGATGAGAGCATGAATCCGGTATAGAGCGGCCCCATGAGCGTAACGGCGACATCGGCGATGCGCGTGCGGGGCGTGTAGACGTACCACAGGCCGCACGCGAGCACGAACAGGAAGATGAGGGCCGTCATGGTGATGCTTTCACCCAGGGCCGTCAGGGGGAAGAGCGCGCTCACGATGATGCCGAGGATCTGGTTGGGCACCTTACCGTCCCGTCGCATCATCATGAAGAACTCGTAGCAGCACAGGGCGCTGATAAGCGCGACGAAAAGCGCTGCCGAGACGGTGCCGCCCAGAAGGCAACCGATAAAGAGCGCGGCGTACACCACACCGGACACGATCCTTGTGGCGAGGGCGTGCGTGCTGTCCTTGGGCGGCTCGCTGACCTGGGGCCGCGGTCGCCCCGCCGTCTCGTGATCGGTTGCGGGGCGTCCCGGTTGCGATTGATTCATCGTTTACGATTCCTTCGTGGCGGAAAGGCCCCCGAAGCGCCGGTCACGGCCCTGGAAGGCGATGATGGCGCGGAGGAGCTCCCAGCGGTTGAAATCCGGCCAATAGGTCGGTGTGATGTAGAACTCGGCGTAGGCGACCTGCCAGAGCAGGTAGTTGGAAAGGCGCATCTCGCCCGAGGTGCGCACCACGAGCTCGGGGTCGGGCAGGCCCGCCGTGTAGAGCTCGCCGGCAACCGCGGCCTCGTCGATACCGGTCGGATCGAGCTCGCCGGCTGCCACCCGCTCCGCAAGCCTCCGTGCTGCCCGCGCGAGCTCCGCACGCGCGCCGTAGTTGACCGCGAGGGCAAGCGTCATGCCGGTGTGCTGAGCGGTCTCCTGCAGGCCGTACTCGAATACCTCTCGCGTCTCCTTAGGGAGGGCGGAGATGTCGCCCAAGAACACGACCTTGACGTTCTCCCGCTTAAGGAGCGGCAGCTCCTGGACGAACGTCTGCGCGAACAGGTGCATGAGCAGGTTGACCTCGGCCTGCGGGCGCGACCAGTTCTCGGTAGAGAAGGCGTAGGCGGAGAGCACCTCGACATCGAGGCGCACGCAGGCGGTGATGATCTCGCGCAAAGAGACGATGCCCGCGCGATGGCCCTCACCGCGCGCAAGACCGCGCGCGGTGGCCCAACGGCCGTTGCCGTCCATGATGCATGAGATGTGGCGCGGGATGCGGCTGCGGTCGAGCGCGGCAAGATCGATGCCGGCCGGAGGATTGGCGAAATAGGCCTCAAACGTTGCGTCGTCGCCCATGGATCAGATCTCCATGACCTCGGCCTCTTTGGCCTTCAGAAGCTCATCGATCTTCTTGATGTAGGCGTCGGTGTGCTTCTGCACCTTTGCCTGCTCGCGACGGACCTCGTCCTCAGAGAGCTCCTCGTCGCGCTCGAGCTTGTTGTTGAAGTCGCGGCGGATGTTGCGGATGGCGACACGCGCCTGCTCGGCGATCTCGCGGCACTCCTTCACGAGCTCGCGGCGGCGCTCCTCGGTCGGAGCGGGGAACGGGAGACGGACGACCGTGCCGTCGGAGCTCGGGGTGATGCCGAGGTCGGATGCGTTGATGGCGTGCACGATGGCGTTCAGGATCGACTTGTCCCACGGCTCGACCATGAGCATATGCGCCTCGGGAACCTTCACTGCGGCAACCTGCGTGATGGGCGTGGCGACTCCGTAGTAGTCGACCGTGATGTCGCCCAAGATGTTGGGGTTGGCGCGACCAGTGCGCACCTTCGAGAAGTTGTGCTTCAGGCTCTCGATCGATTTATCCATATGAGCGGTGATGTCGGCCATGGTCTAATCCTCCCGAACGACGACGGTTCCGATGGGCTCGCCCGTAAGGGCGCGCTTGATGTTGTTCTCGCCCTCGATGTTGAGGACGATGATGGGCATGCGGTTGTCTTGGCACAGGGCGGTCGCCGTTGAGTCCATGACCTGCAGGCCGCGCAGCAGGACCTCATGATAGGAGATCTTCTCGAAGCGGACGGCGTCCTCGAACTTCGCGGGGTCCTTGTCGTAGATGCCGTTGACCTTAGTCGCCTTGATGAGACAGTCCGCGTCGATCTCGCAGGCGCGCAGGGCGGCGGCGGTATCGGTCGTGAAGTAGGGGTTGCCGGACCCGGCTGCGAAGATGACGATATCGCCCTTCTCGAGATGGCGCATGGCGCGACGGCGGATGTAGGGCTCGCAGACCTCGTTCATCTGGATGGCGCTCATGACGCGGCACGGGCACTCGGCACGCTCGAACGCATCCTGCAGGGCGAGGGCGTTCATGATCGTAGCGAGCATGCCGATGTAGTCCGCCTGAGCGCGGTCCATGCCGCCGGCGGCGCCGGCGATGCCGCGGAAGATGTTGCCGCCTCCGACTACGATGCCGATCTCAACCCCATCGTCATGCAGAGCCTTGATCTCACGGGCGAGGCGGTCGGTGACGGCGGGATCGATGCCGTACTCCCCCTCCCCCATGAGCGCCTCTCCCGAAAGCTTGAGAAGCACGCGTTTGTATTGGTAGTCGGACACAGGTTGCCTCCTTCGACGGGCACGGAACTGAAGCCTATTCTAACAAAGTTGCGATATGAAAAAGGGAAGGACCGGAGCCCTTCCCTTTTGCGAGCCTTGGATGCGCGGTGCTTACTCCTCGCCACGCGCCAGACGGTCGAAGGCGACGATCTTGATGGTGTCGCCGAGCTCCTTGCTGACCTTGGCGGCGTATGCCGAGATGGTCATGCTGGAATCCTTGATGAACTCCTGCTCGTTGAGGACGACGCCCTTGTAGAACTTCTCGAGACGACCGACGGCCATCTTCTCCTGAATGGCCTCGGGCTTGCCGGACTCAGCGGCCTGGGCCTTGTAGATGGAGACCTCGTGGTCGATAACGTCCTGCGGGACGTCCTCGCGAACCGCGCAGATGGGCGCGGTGGCGGCAACCTGCATCGCGACGTCGTGCGCGAAGGTCTTGAACGCGTCGGCAGAGGCGGTCTCGGCCTTGTCGAACGAGAACTCGACGAGGACGCCGATCTTACCGCCCATGTGGACGTAGCTGGATACGGCGCCGGCGGCGGGCTTGCGGACGGCGAAGCGGGTGATCTTCATGTTCTCGCCCATGGTGTGGATGAGCTCGGTGAGCTCGGCCTGGACGGTCTCGGTGGCCATCGGGGCGGCGAGGAGCGCCTCGACGTCAGCCGGCTCGGTAGAGGCGGCAACCTCGGCGACGCCGGAGGCGAAACCGGTGAACTTGGGGTTGGAGCCGACGAAGTCGGTCTCGCACGCGACCTCGACGAGCGCGCCCTCGAGGCCGTCGGCGGAGACGTAGGCGCCCACGGCGCCCTCGTTGGTCTCGCGGCCGGCCTTCTTGGCGGCGGCGGCGAGACCGTTCTTGCGGAGGATGTCGACCGCGGCGTTCATGTCGCCGTCAGCCTCGACGAGCGCCTTCTTGCACTCCATCATCGGCGAGTCGGTCATCTCGCGGAGCTCTTTAACCATTGCGGCGGTGATCTGTGCCATGTTGAGATCCTTTCTCAGAAGCGATGTTTCCAGAAGGGACAGGTGCTATGTTGCGCTACTCGGCAGCGACCTCAGCGGGGGCCTCGGCGGGAGCGGCCATCTCGGCCTCGGAGATCTGCTCCTTGCCGGCGCCGGCGAGGCAGGCATCAGCCATGAGCTCGCACATGAGGGTGACCGCGGAGATGGCATCGTCGTTGCAGGGGATGCCGTAATCGACCTCGTCGGGGTCGGAGTTGGTGTCGATGAGGGCGACGACCGGGATGTTCAGGCGACGCGCCTCCTTGATGGCGTTCTCCTCGCGCTTGGTGTCGATCACGAAGAGCGCGGCGGGCAGGCCCTTGAGGTCGCGAGCGCCACCGAGGTTGGTCTGCAGCTTGGCGAGCTCCTTGCCGAGCACCGCCTGCTCCTTCTTGGGGAGCACGGCCATGCGGCCGTCCTCGACCATGGTCTCGAGCTCCTCCATGCGGTTGATGCGGGAGCGGATGGTGACGAAGTTGGTGAGCATGCCGCCGAGCCAGCGCTGGTTGATGTAGGGCATGCCGGCGCGCTCGGCAGCGGCGCGCACGGGCTCCTGGGCCTGCTTCTTGGTGCCGACGAAGAGCACCTTGCCACCCTTGGCGGCGTTGCGCAGGAACGAGTAGGCCTGGTCAGCGTTGATGATGGTCTGCTTGAGGTCGAGGATGTAGATGCCGTTGCGCTCACCGAAGATGAACGGCTTCATCTTGGGGTTCCAGCGACGGGTCTGGTGGCCGAAGTGGCACCCGGCCTCGAGCAGCGTGCGGATGGTGATCTTGGTAGCCATGGTAAACCTCCTGTGGTTCGCCTCCGCGCGGGGTCGACCTCCTCCTACCACCCGGGACCTGCTACCGAGCCCGGGCACCACGGCGGAGAAGTAGCCGCGCGTGTGTGATGAGTACGCGTTGCCGACGGCAACGTTCGAAATGATAGCAGGAGCGCGTCGTCATTCCAAGGGGGATTTTCCGCTCCGGCAACTCTTCACGCCTCGTCCCCGCGCGGATGGGATTGGCGGAGCGCCTGCTTCAACCGGTCGGGCGTGAGGTGGGTGTAGATGGTGGTCGTCGACAGGCTCGCATGGCCGAGCAGCTCCTGCACGCTGCGCAGGTCCGCCCCGCCCTCCAGAAGATCGGTCGCGAAGGAGTGCCGCATCGCATGGGGCGTGACATCGTCGGGCAGGCCCGCCAGCCGGGCGAGGCGGTGGAACCGGTTTCTGAGCGCGGCGGCGCTCATGCGGTTGCCGCGCGCGGATATGAACAGCGGGCGGGCCCCCGGGGCGGCGTCGCTGCGCTTGGCGGCGTCGAGAAGGGCAGGCCTGCCCTCCCGGAGATAGCGCTCGACCGCATCGAGCGCGCGCCGGTATAGGGGGACGATGCGCTCCTTGGAACCCTTTCCGAACAGGCGCACCGTGCCCTCGGCGGCGTCCACGCTCTCAATGTCCATGCCGGCGAGCTCGGAGATGCGCGCACCCGAAGCATAGAGCAGCTCCAGCATGGCCTGGTCCCGAAGGCCCGCGGGCGTGGCGAGGTCCGCGACGCCGAAGAGGCGCTCCATGCCCGCGCGGTCGACCGTGGCCGGCAGGGTCCGCCCGATCTTCGGCGACTGAAGCGAGAGCGCCGCATCCGAGGCGGGGACGCCCTCGAGCTGGCACCATCGGAAGAACGCGCGCAGCGCGGATAGGTGCGCCGCGAGCGTGCGCGGGGCATAGCGCGCCCGACGCAAGTCGCCGAGGTACGACCTGAGGTCGCCGACAGTCGGCTCGAGTGGCGGCACCTCGCACCGGGCGGCCCAGCCGCCATACTGCTCCAGATGGGTGGTGTATGCCCGCACGGTCTCGGGAGAGAGGCCGCGCACCCGTGCGATATAGGCTATGAAGGCGTCGAGCGCCTCCAGGTAGGCGGGATCGACCGCGCGATCACCCAAGGCTCGCCGCACCCCAGATATCCGGACGCGAGGCGATGTAGGCGTCTAGGTCGGCGAGGGCGCGCTCGCTGTACGCCGCGTAGCGGTCGCGCTTGGAGCGGCGCCTGCCGTCCGAGAGTGGCGGCACCAGCCCGAAGTTGACGTGCATGGGCTGATAGCCCTCGGTGGCGGGATCGGTCGCATAGGCGACAAGCGATCCCAGCGCACCCGTGCGCGGCAGTGCGACGGGAGGCATCCCGGCGAGCTCGGCATGGGTCTGAAGCGCGGCCAGCAGCCCCGACGCGATGGCTTCCACATACCCCTCGGTCCCGCAGATCTGGCCCGCGAGACGCACGCCCGTCCCGGGAATGGCGAACGTGGGGTCGAGCACGTGCGGCGCATCCACGAAGGTGTTCCTGTGCATGACGCCGTAACGGAAAAACTCCGCCTGCTCGAGCCCCGGAATGAGGCGAAAGACGCGCCGCTGCTCCGGCCAGGTGAGGTTCGTCTGGAATCCGACGAGGTTGTACGCGGTCCCCTCGCGGTTCTCGGCGCGCAGCTGAACGGCCGCCCAGGGACGATGCCCGGTGCGCGGGTCGGTGAGGCCGACGGGCTTGAGGGCGCCGAAGCGCAGGGCGTCGCGGCCCGTCCGCGCGATCTCCTCCACCGGCTGGCACGCCTGGAAGAGGTCTCCGCGCTCGAAATCCTTCTGCACGACGCGGTCGGCAGCGACGAGCTCGTCGATGAAGTGCTCGTACTCCTCGCGGTTGAAAGGGGCATTCAGGTAGTCGCCCGCCCCCTGATCCTCATAGCGCGATTGCGCGAAGAGCACGTCGCGATCGACCGTCGAGGCATCCACGATGGGCGCGGCCGCGTCGAAGAACGCGAGCGAGGAGCCACCCACCCTCTGCCGTATGTCCTCGGCGAGAGCCGGGGCGCAGAGGGGGCCCGCCGCGATGACGGCGGGTGCCGGGGGGAGGCTCGTCACCTCGTCGCGCACGACCTCAATCAGGGGCTCCGAGGCGATGCGGCCCTCGACGGCAGCCGAGAACCGCTCGCGGTCGACCGCGAGCGCGCCGCCGGCGGGCACGGCGGCCTCCCGCGCGCAGGAGAGAAGCACCGAGCCCATGCGCTCCAGCTCGGCCTTGAGAAGTCCCGCCGCGGAGTCTATGCGCGTCGCCTTGAGCGAGTTCGAGCACACGAGCTCCGCCAGATGCCCCGTATGGTGCGCAGGGGACATGGTTTCGGGGCGCATCTCGTGCAGCTCCACCGGTATGCCGCGCGCCGCCAGCGCGAGCGCGCACTCGCAGCCGGCGAGCCCTCCCCCTACAACCGTTACGCGTGGCAGCCTCATGGTCTCCCCTCCCGTTCGAAGTGTTCCGCCCTATTGTGCACCATGCAGCGACCGTTCGAGCAGAGCCCCGGCAGAAGCCGCGTAACGTCCATCGATGAGGCGTTCGACGCGACCCGCAACCGTCAGCTCGCTCAGCAGCTCGAGACAGCTCCTCACATCGCACCCCATCACGCATCGGAGCTCCTCTGCCGTGAGCGGCGTCGCCGCCAACGCGTCAAGGACCTTTTGCGTGACCGTATCCGGAGACGAGGCCGACGGATCGGGAACGTACTCGTGGCGGAGCGTCCCGTAGATGCGCGAGAGGGCGCACTCGAGACCGGCTGCGTCGGGCACGATAGTGGCCCCCGCCTCGATCAGGTAGTTGGACCCTCGAGAGGCGGGTGAGAACACCGAGCCCGGTGCCGCCAGGACCTCGCGTCCCACCTGAACCGCCGCCTCGGCGGTTGAGAACGTGCCCGAGGGCATGCCCGCCTCGGCTACGAAGACCGCAGCGGAGAGCGCAGCGATGATGCGGTTCCGCTTGGGAAACGCATAGCGGCGCGGCTGCATGCCCCAAGGTTCAAGGGATACGACCGCTCCCCCGCGGCGGATGGCCTCTTCGAAGAGCCCGGCGTTCCGCGCGGGGTACGCCACATCGGCGCCGGTTCCCAGAACGACGATATGGACACCGCCCGCGTCGAGCGCCTTTCTGCCCGCCACCATGTCGCACCCGAGCGCCCCGCCCGATACGACCGCAAGGCCGCTCTCGACCGCGATCTGGGCCGCGAGCTCGCACAGCGCCTCCCCATAGGGCGTGATGCGCCGCGTGCCGACAATGGACAGGCTCGGAAGCCGCAGCGCCTCGACCGCGCCCCGCCCGAAGAGGCGGGCAGGGGGATCGGGGAGGTCCTCGAGCGCCGCAGGGTAATCCGCATCGCCCCGACGGAGCACCCACCCGTCACGGGGAATGGAAGCCGCCATCACAACCTCCCCTCCGCACCGTACATAGACGCCTCCATGATGTGCCGCCGCTCGACATCGGGCCTCTCGTCCAGATCGGCGATGGTCCGCGCGATGCGGCAGAGGCGTGCGAGCCCCCGCGCGCTCAGATGCTGGGATCGGGCGATGGCGAGGGCGCACCCCTCCTCCCGGGCGCGCAGCGCCACCTCGCCGACACCCGGCACCCCCGTGCGCCCGGAGGCCGCCTCCCCGTTCTCCCGGGCACGGCGCCACCCCCTGAACGCGCGGCCGCGCTGCACCTGCTCGGCCATGGACGCGCTCGAAAGCCCCTGCTCGCCGTGCAGCACCTGTCCGGCGTCGGGCCGTGTGATGCTGAGGATGAGGTCGATACGGTCTAATAGGGGCCCGGATAGGCGCGCACGGTACCGCTCGATGGATGCGATCGAGCACCGGCAGGGCACCTCGGGGTCGCCGAGGTAACCGCACGGGCAGGGATTGCTCGCCGCCACGAGCTGAAAGCTGCAGGGAAACGTATACGTGCCGTCGACGCGCACGAGGCGGACGCATCCCTCCTCAAGGGGCTGCCTGAGCGTATCGAGCACTGAGGGCGGATACTCTGCGAGCTCATCGAGGAAGAGGACCCCTCCGTGAGCGAGGCTCACCTCACCCGGGCGCACCGGGCGCCCGCCTCCGAGAAGCCCGGCAGCGGAGGCGGTGTGATGCGGGCTCCTAAACGGCCGCTCGCCACCAAGGATGCCCTCGATGGGCTCTCCTGCGACGGAGTGGATGCGGAGCGCCTCCTGCTGCACGGCGGGATCGATGGGAGGAAGGATGGTGGTAAGCCGCTGCGCGAGCATCGTCTTGCCCGACCCGGGGGCGCCGATCATGAGCATGCCGTGACCGCCCACCGCGGCGATAACGCAGGCGCGCTTGGCTCCCTCCTGCCCGATCACGTCCGCGTAATCAAGCGGGTCGCTGCGCAAGGGAGGCGTCGCCGCCCCCTGAGGGTAGGCGCTGAGCGCTTCGCCCAAGCCGCCTTTCAGCTCTCCGAGCCCCGTGAGCAGACCCGTGCGGACACCGGCGAGCGCGACGTGGTCATAGATCCAGTTTCCCACGAGCATGCGACCGGTATCGCGCGCGAGAATCTGATAGGCGACCTCGCCTCGCACGGGCCGCACCATGGCGTCGAGCGTCAGCTCGCCCACAAAGAGCGCACCCTCGAGCCCGTTCAGGGGAATCTGCCCCGATCCGGCGAGAATGCCGACGGCTATGGCGAGATCGAGCCCCGTACCGGTCTTGCGGATATCGCCGGGCGTGAGATTGACGACGATGTTCTTACGGGGAAGCTCGTATCCCGCCGACCTGAGGGCGCTGCGCACGCGCTGGCGCCCCTCGAGCACCGCGCCGTCCGCCATCCCCACGTAGTGTATCGAGGGTATGCCCCCGCTCATGGCGACCTCGACCGTCACGGGCACCGCCTCGACCCCGCGCAGGCATGCGGCGTTTATGGAGACGAAGCTGCCCATCACTGCTCGCATTCCCAGTCGAAGGCCCCGCAGGCCTGCTCGATCTCGATGGCATTCTGGCGGTAGACGGTGATGCCGACAGTATCGAAGCGCAGCGAGGGGACAGGGAAGTTGTCCATCTGGTAGCTCGCCGCGATGCGCCGGTACCGGCGGCGCTTGCGCGCGTCGACCGCCTCCTCGGGGTACGCGTCGCCCGATCGCTCCCGCGCCCGCCGCGTCTTAACCTCGACGAGCACGATGCATTCCTCTATCTGGTCGTACGCGACGTAGTCCGCCTCCCCTTCGGGACAGCGGTAGCTATGCTGGATGAGCTCGTAGCCGTTGCGCACCAGAAACAACCCGGCCAGGTACTCGCCGAGCTCGCCGAGTTCGTGGGGTGTCAAATTCTGCACGGGGACGTCGTGCCACAGGGGCGCCTCCCCTTCCCCGAACGCGTCGTCCCAATCGATTTCACCCAGGTTCCACCGTTCGTGAATCGTCCGCTCTCGCTGCATGTCCTCTCCCTTCTCGTTGGGTGAGGACATCTTCTCCCGGCGGTCTGACCAGACGGCGACGGCAATCCACGCGCGCCGCACGCCGGGCAAACGGATATCAACGTGGATCTGACCGTGCAGGTCACAGGGCGGAAATGAACCGCCCGCCAGTGAGGCGGCAACTAAAAGAGGCTCTCGGTCTCCAGAAAGTTTCCACAGAAGTTCACCCGATGCTCGGGGCAGAGGCCCCGCTTTTTGATGGCGGCGATGTGCTCGGGTGAAGCGTAACCCTTGCTCTCGGCAAGATGATAGCCTGGGTACTCGGCATCGAGCTCTACCATGAGCTCATCACGGGTCACCTTGGCGACGATGGATGCCGCGGCGATGCAGGCGACCTCGGCATCGCCGTGCACGACGTCGCGCTCGCGCTCGACGGCATGGAGCGGATTGCCGTCCATGAGCACGCAATCGTATGCGATACCGAGATCGGCGACCGCCAGCTGCACGGCCCTCCTCAGGGCGCGCGCCATGCCCCCCTCGTCGATCTCCGAGGCGGGGATCTGCCCGAAGCCGATGGCGACGGCGACGTCGGCGATACGCTCCGCCAAAAGCTCGCGCTTGGCCGGCGTGAGCTTCTTGGAGTCGTTGATGCCCCAAATGGGGGGCGTATCGGGGAGAACGACGGCGCACACGAGGAGAGGCCCCGCAACGGACCCGCGACCGACCTCGTCGACGCCCACGATAACGCCGTCGCCTCCGAGCGCGCGCATACGCGCGTACATCGCTCGGACCCGGTCGCGCTCCGCAGTCTCCCGGTCATATCGGCGCCGCGCCCTATCGAGCGCCTGCGAAACCTGGCGGCGCGGGTCGTCCCCGTAGCGCTCGATCAGGTGCGGGATCTCCTCGAACGAGGCGCTCGAGATCTCCCCCGCGATATGCGCCGCCGGCTGAGAGCTATGCTGGTTTGCCATGGAACCACCTCGTGGATACGAAAAGGGCCGCCCTCGGGCGGCCCTCGCTCGTGCTATGGGAGCTCTTAGCGCTTCTCGGGGATGCGCGCAGCCTTGCCCACGCGATCGCGCAGGTAGTAGAGCTTGGCGCGGCGCACGCGGCCGTGGCGCACGACCTCGAGCTTACCGATCTTGGGGCTGTGAAGCGGGAAGGTGCGCTCGACGCCCACGCCGAAGGAGATCTTGCGCACGGTGAAGGTCTCGCGCGCACCGGCACCGCTCATGCGGATGACGTCGCCCTGGAAGACCTGGATGCGCTCGCGATCGCCCTCCTTGATGCGATAGTGCACCTTGACGTTGTCGCCGACGCGGACCTGCGGGATGTCCTCGCGGATCTGCTGACGCTCAATAGCGCGGATGTAGTCCATTTCTCGTCCTTACTCTTGTCCAGAGGTGCCCCGCCCGTAGGCGGACACATGGGTTTGACAAACGAAATAAGTATACGCAAAGCTCATCGCTTGGCAAGTGGAGATTTGAGGTGCCCCGACCTGCCTACTTCTTCTTCGCAAGTGCGCTGATGTCGGCGACGTCGGCGAACACCGAGGAGAAGCGGTTGAGTAGCCGCAGGCGGTTCTCGCGCAGGGCCGTATCCTCCGCCATGACCATGACGTCGTCGAAGAAGCGGTCGATGGGCTCGCGGAGCGCGGCGAGCGCCGCGATGACGGCCGCGAAGTCCTTCGCCGCGAGCGCAGCGGAAACAGCCTCACGCGCCGCGTCGGCGGCACGAGCCAGCCTGAGCTCAGCGTCGCCCATGAGATGCTCGTCCACGGTGGTGCCGAGCGACGCATCGGCCAGATGGCTCGCGCGGGCATAGGCGGTTGCAAGGTTCTCGAACGCCTCAGGATCGTCCTGACGCGCCGCGTTCAGCGCGTCGCAGAGCGAGAAGAAATCTGCGGGTGCGGAAACGCTACCTGCCGAGACGGCTGCCACCACATCGACGGGGACCTTCGCATCGCGCGCCATCTGCTCCATGCGCCCCTTGAGAAACGCGTACACCGCCGATGCGACTTCAGCCTTGTCGAACGCGAGGCCCTGCTCGGCATACGCGTCGAGGGCGGCGTCGACAAGCTCCTCGTAGCCACAACCCAAACGCTCACGCAGGATGTTGATCACGCCGATAGCAGAACGGCGCAGCGCAAAGGGGTCCTTTGAGCCCGTGGGAGGCTCGCCGATAGCGAACATCCCGGCGATGGTATCGAGCTTGTCGGCAACGGCGACGATGCAGCCCGCGATGCCCGCGGGAAGCGCGTCACCGGCGAAACGCGGACGGTAGTGGTCGCGGATGGCGGCGGCGACCTCGGAGCCCTCCCCCGCCGCGAGCGCATAGTAGCCGCCCATCACACCCTGCTGGCTGGTGAACTCGACGACGGCGTTGGACACAAGGTCCGCTTTGGCGAAATGCGCCGCGCGCTGGGCATCCGATGCGGCATGGGCTCCCACCCGCGCCGCGCGGGCGATCGCGAGCGAGAGATCCTCGATGCGCTCTGACTTCTGGAGCACGCTGCCGAGCTTCTCCTGGAACGCGACGTTGGCAAGGCGCGCGCGGAACTCCTCGAGCGGCACCTTCAGATCTTCGTCGTAGAAAAACTTGGCGTCGTAGAGGCGGGCGCGTACCACGCACTCGTTGCCGTCGATGATCGTCTCGGCGCACTCGGGACGGCCGTTGGAGACGACCACGAATTCGCGCGTGAGGTTGCCCTCGGCGTCGTAGATGGGGAAATAGCGCTGGTTGGAGAGCATGGACTCGCAGATGATCTCGTGCGGGACCTTGAGGAACTCCTCGTCGAAGGAACCCACGAGGACAGTCGGCCACTCGCAGAGGTTCACGACCTCGTCGAGGACCTTTTTAGGCGTGTCAACGTGCGCGCCGCCACGCTCGGCCTCGACCTTGGCGATGCCCTCGGCGATGACCGCACGACGGCGCTCCTCGGTGAGGACGCCGGCCGCCTCGAGGACGCCCTCGTAGGCGCCGGGCTCGGAGACGACGTGCTCGCCCGGGCCGAGGATGCGGTGGCCGCGTGTGGTGTTGCCGGACTCGACACCGGCAAAGCTCACCGGGACGACCTCGGTGCCGAGCAGCACGCAGAGCCAGCGCACCGGGCGCACGAAGGTCTCGTGCGTGGCGCCCCAGCGCTGGCTGCGGTAGTTCGGCCACTCGATGGAGGAGATGACCTTGGTGCAGAGCGCGGAGAGGATGGGTGCCGCCGGCGCGGACGGGATGTTCTTCTCGGCGAAGACGTACTCACGGCCGTCGGTATCCTCGCGGCGGACGAGGTCGGCAGCATCGACGCCGCACTTGCGGGCGAAGCCCTGGGCGGCCTTGGTGGGCGCGCCGGACTCGTCGATGGCGATAGCGACGGCGGGGCCGCGCTTCACCTCGTGGACCTCGTCGGTCGCGGTGGCGACGTTGGCCACGATCGCGGCGAGGCGGCGGGGCGATGAGACGACGCGCACCGCGCCGTGCGCGAGACCGGCGTCGGAAAGGCCCTGCTCGACGAGCTTGCCGAGCTGCTTGACGGCGTTGTTGAGCGGCGCGGAGGGCATCTCCTCGCAGCCGATCTCGAAGAGAAAATCGCGGGTCTCGGCCATCTTAGGCAACCTCCCCCTTCTCGGTGTCGGCGGACTCGGCGGCGACCTCGGCGAGGTAGGCCTCGCAGCAGGCCTTCGCCACGGCGCGCACGCGCAGGATGTAGTTAGCGCGCTCCACGGCGGAAAGGGCGCCGCGGGCGTCGAGCAGGTTGAACGCGTGGCTGCACTTCATCACGCAGTCATAGGCGGGAAGCGGCAGCTTCGCCTCGAGGCAGGAATGGCACTCGCGCTCGTAGTCGTCGAACTTGGCGCGCATCATCTCGACGTCCGCCACCTCGAAGTTGTAGGCGGAGAACTCGCGCTCGTTTTCGAGGAAGACGTCGCCGTAGGTCATGGGCGTGCCGTCGGGCAGGTAGCTCCACACGAGGTCGTAGACGGAGGTGACGCCCTGCGCGTACATGGCGATACGCTCGAGGCCGTAGGTGATCTCGACCGGCACCGGGTCGACCTCGATGCCGCCGACCTGCTGGAAGTAGGTGAACTGGGTGACCTCCTGGCCATCGAGCCAGACCTCCCAGCCCAGACCCCAGGCACCGAGCGTGGGGCTCTCCCAGTCGTCCTCGACGAAGCGCACGTCGTGCTCTGCCGGATCGAGGCCGATCGCCTTGAGGGAATCGAGGTAGAGCTCCTGGGAGTTCTCGGGGCTGGGCTTGATGAGCACCTGGAACTGGTAGTAGTGCTGCATGCGGTTGGGGTTCTCGCCGTAGCGGCCGTCGGCAGGGCGGCGGCAGGGCTGCGCGTAGCAGGTGCGCCATGCGGCGGGACCCAGCGAGCGCAGGGTCGTCGCGGTATGGAAGGTGCCTGCTCCGACCTCGGAGTCGTAGGGCTGCATGATGACGCAGCCCTGGCTACCCCAATACTGCTGGAGCTTGAGGATGATGTCTTGGAAGGTGAGTGCGGAAGCGTTCATACGCTCTTCTATCCCCTCAACGCGTTTGGACACAACATGGCTAATGGTAGCCCAAGGCGGAGCCGTAAGCGGGCGCGGCGGCGCCTTTTGCAGGAAAACGATGCTAGGAGACCGGGCCGATGCGGTCGAGCGGCCAGTAGCGGACGAGGACGACGGCGACGAGGTTCTCCTCGGGGATCGCGCCGAAATAGCGCGAGTCGGCCGAGTTCTCGCGGTTGTCGCCCATCACCCAGACCATGCCCTCGGGAACGGTGTAGGGAAAGCTCACCGAGATCCCCGGCGCCTGCTGCGCGAGCTCGTAGGAATAGCCGACGTCATAGGGCTCGTTAAGAGGGGCGCCGTCCACGTACACGACGCCGTCTCTCAGGTCGACCGTCTGGCCGGCGGTGGCGATGACGCGCTTGACGAGGATGTCGTGGTCGCCCGTCGTGGGGTTGCGGAACACGACGATGTCGCCCGATGCGACCGGCATGCCGAGCTCGAGGGTGACCTTCTGCCCCACCACCTGGTCTCCGACCATGATCGTCGGCTCCATCGAGGCCGTAGGCACGTAGTAGGGCTCCGCTACGAAGAGCCTGACCACCACCATGAAGATGCAGGCGATGGCGAAGATCACGACCCATTCGATGAGGCCGGATGCCACAGAGCGCAGACGCTCCATTTTCAGCAACCTCCTTCGGCTATGGGAGTGCCCTCGCGCGCGCGGAGAAGATCAGCGGCGCGGGCGCGCTCCTCAGGCGTGAGGTCGGCACCCTCGAGAAGGTCGGGCCGCCATGCCACGGTACGCTCGAGGGCGTTGTTGCGCCGCCACGCCGCGACCTTCGCATGGTCGCCGGAAAGCAGCACCTCGGGGACCGTCTCGCCGCGAAAAACAGCCGGGCGCGTGTACTGGGCGTATTCGAGAAGGCCGCCGCCCGCCCCCGTCGAGAAGGACTCGTCGACGGAGCTCATCTCATCCCCCAGCGCACCGGGGATGAGACGGACGACGGCATCGGTCACGACCATGGCGGCGAGCTCGCCCCCCGTGAGCACGTAGTCGCCGAGCGATATGCGCTCGTCCGCATACGCGTAGGCGCGCTCGTCGATTCCCTCGTAGCGGCCGCATACGAAGAGCACGCGCTCCCGTTGCGCAAGGCGCTCGGCCGTCTTCTGGGAAAACGGCGTCCCGCAGGGCGTGAAGAACACGATGTGCGGGCGGGGGCCCCGGGCGATGAGGTCGTCGAGCGCCTCGGCGATGGGCTCAACCTTCATGAGCATGCCCTGCCCGCCCCCGAAAGGGGCGTCGTCAACGGTGCGATGCCTGTCGTGCGTCCAGTCGCGAAGGTCGTATGCGTGAAAATCAAAGAGCCCCATGCGGCGGGCGCGCCCGAGGATCGACGTCGACATCACCGGCTCGAACATCTCCGGAAAGACGGAGAGCGTCTCGATGCGCATCAGGCGTTCTCCCCTTCCCATTCCCCCGACGGCGGCGCCGTCTCGATAAGCCCGTCCATCACGGTGACGCCTATCGCTCCTCTTTCGGGGATCTCGGCGACGACAGAGGGCACTACGGGGACAAGCACCTCGCCGTAAGCGCCGCCCGCGACGACCCAGACGTCGTTGGCGGGAAGCTCCATCACGTCCTCGATGCTGCCCAGAAGCCCGTACCGCACATCCTGAACGGCGCGGCCGATGAGGTCGTCCGCCGCCGCGTCGAGCGGCCCCAGGTCGAGGTCCGCGTCGCGGGCGAGAACGTAGCAGCCCGCAACGGCCTCCGCATCGGACATGGTGTCGATGCCGGAGAGGCGCACGAGCGCCTCAGCGCCCTGCTGGTTTACGGACAGGACGGTGCAAAAGCGGTCACGTTTGAGCGCCGGGGGCGTCAAGGCCACGGTAAGCCCCTCGCGCAGAACGAAAGGGAGGCCGCGCAGAGCTTGCACGCAGACCTCCCCATGTTTGCCGTGCGGACGAACCACACGGGCGATATTTCGATACCGGACGGGCAAGATGCCTAGCCCAGGACCTCGACCTCGACAGCAGTCCCCAGACGTGCTGCGAGCGCGCGCGCAAGCGTGCGAATGGCCTTGATCGTACGGCCGTGGCGACCGATGACCTTGGCGACGTCACCATCGGCGACAGTTACCTCGATAGTGGAGGCATCCGTACGGTCGATGACCTCGAGACTCACGGCATCAGGCTCGTCGACGACGCTCACCACGAGGTACTCAACCAGGTCCGCGATGCGGTCCGAGACGAGCTCCTCCTCGTCGACGGCGTCGATACGCTCCTCGGCCACGGGTTACTCCTCGGCACCCTCAGCCTCAGCGGCCTTGGCGGCCTCGGCTTCCTTGGCGAGCTGCTTCTTCGACTTCTTGACAGCGGTCTCGGCCTTGGGGCCCTCCTCGGCGGCCTTCACGAGCGCCTTGACGGCATCCGTGAGCTGAGCGCCCTTGCTCTGCCAGTCGCTGATCTTCTCAAGGTCGAGATCGATGGTCTTGGGGGTGGTGAGCGGGTTGTAACGGCCCACCTCCTCGATCAGACGACCATCGCGCGGCGCGCGGGAATCGGCGACGACGACACGGTAGTACGGACGCTTCTTAGAGCCATGACGGGCGAGACGAATCTTGACTGCCAATGAAAACTCCTCCAACCAGGCAGCCCCCAGGGCTGCGACAACAGACAAACAAGTGGGTATGATACGCCAACGGAGGGGCGTGCGTCCCGCCAACGCGCGGGATATTCGGTATTTCCGCAGGCAAATCCATATCATACGCACTTCTCATCAGATTGCAAGCATCATTTTGCGCGCCGTGCGCCCATCAGCCGCCCGAGGACGCCTGCGATGCTATACTCTGCCTATGGGAAAACACGAACAGACATACGATGGCGAGCACGGTGCGTCCGCCGGCATGGAGGCGCTCTTCGGTGCGTGGACGGGCCCGGCGATAGGGCTCATGGACCTCGATGCGTTCTTTGCGAGCGTCGAGCAGCTCGACCATCCCGACTGGCGCGGCAAGCCCGTCATCGTCGGCGGCCTGCCCGAGGAGCGCGGCGTCGTCTCCACCGCCTCCTACGAGGCGCGACCGTTCGGTGTGCGCTCGGCGATGCCCTCTGCCCAGGCAAAGCGATTGTGCCCCCACGCCATATGGACGCGCGGCCATTTCGACCGGTACCGGGAGATGAGCGCTCGCGTGATGTCCATCATCGCCGATGAGACCCCGTTCATCGACCAGGTCTCCATCGACGAGGCCTTCTTCGATGTGACGCCCGGGCGCTTTGCGGCGGAGAGCCCCATCGCCATCGTCGAGCGCATCGCGCGGCGCGTGAGCGAGCTCGGTATCACGTGCTCTATCGGGCTCGGCTCCAACAAGACGGTGGCCAAGATCGCGAGCGAGCGCGACAAGCCCCGGGGCCTCACGGTGGTTCCGCCCGGCACGGAGGCCGCCTTCCTGGCGCCGCTCCCCGTCCGGGCCATGAGCGGCATCGGCAAGGCCGCCGAGGCCGCCCTGCACAAGGCGGGCATCCGTACCCTGGGCGCGCTTGCGGACGCGCCGCTTGAGCGCCTCAAGCCCATTTTCGGCACCAACGCAGCGCTGGTGCGTGACCGCGCCGCAGGGCGGGAGATAAGCCCCGTGCGCGCCCTCGACGACCCCGATGACGTAAAGTCGGTCAGCAACGAGCGCACGTTCGCACACGACCTCACCGCACGGGAGGACGTCTATGCGGCGCTATCCCTTCTGGGCGAATCGGTGGGAAGGCGTCTGCGCCGCCGCGGCATAGCAGGCCGTACGGTGACGGTGAAGGTTCGCTACTCCTATGGAAACGGACACACGGCGCAGCGCACCCTACCCCATCCCACTGACGATGAGAACCTGTTTGTCGCTACCGCGAAGGAGCTCGTCGACACCCTCTGGCAGCCGGGCAC
>DVMF01000060.1 GCA_018715125.1 Candidatus Coprousia avicola
ACTTCGGCTCCCGCGCAGGTGAGAACTTTGCCCAGCTCAAGGCTTTCCATGAGGAGCACGGCAAGAACTGGCCCCTCATGTGCATGGAGTTCTGGGACGGTTGGTTCAACCGTTGGGGCGAGAACGTCATCCGACGCGACGCCCAGGATCTGGCGGACTCCGTGCGCGAGCTTCTTGAGCTCGACGGAAGCCTCAGCCTCTACATGTTCCACGGCGGCACGAACTTTGGTTTCATGAACGGCTGCTCGGCTCGCCATACCCACGACCTGCACCAGGTCACGAGCTACGACTACGACGCACCGCTCAACGAGGAGGGCAACCCCACCGAGAAGTGGTACAAGCTTCGCGATGTCGTGCGCGACCTCTTCCCCGATGCGTGGACGGCGGAGCCCCTCATCAAGCAGGCTGTTGCGTGTTCCGAGGACGCCCTCACCATGACGGGCCGCACCGGTCTCTTTGAGAACCTTGACAACCTGTCCGAGCCGGTGAGCTCGCTGTATCCCCAGGCGATGGAGGATATGGGCCAGTCCTATGGCTACACGCTCTATCGCACGCGCATCGAGCGCGATGTGGAGCCGGATGCCGAGGAGCGCATCCGCGTCATCGACGGGCGCGATCGTGCGAAGGTCTACGTGGAGGGCAAGCTCGTCGCCACGCAGTATCAAGAGCACATCGGCGAGGATATCCGCTGCGTGCTTCCGGAGCGCGAGAACCGCCTCGACATCCTTATGGAGAACATGGGCCGCGTCAACTACGGCCATAAGCTTCTGGCCGACACGCAGCACAAGGGCATCCGTACCGGCGTGTGCGTCGACCTCCACTTTGTCCAGAACTGGGAAGCCTATACGCTCCCGCTCGACGATATCTCCTCCATCGATTACGCAGCCGGTTGGGCCGAGGGCACGCCTTCGTTCACCCGCTTCGAGTTCACGCTCGACGAGCCGGCGGATACCTTTATCGACACCACGGGCTTTGGCAAGGGTGTCGCGTTTGTCAACGGTACCAACGTGGGGCGCTACTGGGAGATCGGTCCCATCGCGACCCTCTACGTGCCGCATGGGCTGACGCGCGCCGGGGTCAACGAGCTCGTTTTGTTCGAAACCGAGGGGCACGTCCGCGACGCCATCTCCCTGCGCGCCGAGCCTCTCATCCACACACTCGAGACCGAAGGAGTTGAGTGACATGATCGTAGGTGCACGCGTTGATTTCCGTCTGATCCATGGCCAGGTGGGCAACCTCTGGTCCAACGCTCGTCAGGTGAGCCGCTTCATGGTCGTCGACGATCAGATCGCCGAGGACGCTACCCAGAAGCAGGTTCTCCGCATGGCCACCCCGGCCACCTGCAAGCTCTCCGTCCTGCCCGTCGACAAGGCCGCGGCCAACATCACCGCTGGCAAGTACGACGCGCAGCGCCTGTTCATCGTGGTCAAGAAGCCCGAGACCTATGTCAAGCTCGCTAAGGCTGGCGTCAAGTTTGACCAGATCATTCTCGGCAACATCACCTCGATGAACATCGCCAAGAGCTTCAACCGCAACATCAACTGCGGCCAGGACGACATCGACGCCCTGACCGAGCTCCAGAACATGGGCATCCCCATGGTCATCCAGCTCACCCCGCAGGATAACCCGCAGGACTTCAAGCTCTAAGTTTCTTTGGTGCTGAGCCGTGAGGGGAGATGCACGGCTTGACATAGCGTAAGGAATGTACGTTTACGTTCGAGATTGGAAGAAGGAGGAAAACCATGATTGCTTGGTGGCAAATTCTTTTGCTCACCCTCTATGCAGGCTTCCAGATCATGGACGAGCTCCACTGGTACTCCAGTGCCGGCTCCGCCGTGTTCTCCGGTTTCATCACCGGCCTGGTAATGGGCGATATGGCAACTGGTCTCTTCATCGGTGGTAGCATGCAGCTCACCATCCTGGGCGTCGGCACCTTTGGTGGCGCGTCCCGCATCGACGCTAACTCCGGTACCCTCATCGCTACGGCCTTCGCCGTCAGCGCTGGCATGGACCCGGAGCAGGCGCTCGCCGCCCTCGGCGTGCCGGTGGCCGCTATCCTCGTCTACACCGATATCCTCGGTCGTATGGCCAACACCTTCTGGGGTCACGCCTGCGATGCCGATATCGAGAAGATGAACTGGAACGCCTACAACGTCCACTACCTCATGGGCGCCGTTTCCTGGATGCTTAGCCGCATGGTCCCCGTGTTCCTGGCTCTGGCGTTCGGTCAGCCGCTGGTCGAGGCTATCACCACCGCCCTCAACGGCGATCTTGCTTGGCTCGGCACTGGCCTTACGGTTGCCGGTGGCATGCTCCCCGCAGTGGGCTTCGCCATCCTGCTCCGTTACCTGCCCGTTAAGAAGCACGTTGCCTACCTGATCCTCGGCTTCGTGATCGCTGCCCTCCTCGGCACCGCCTTCACGAGCATCGCGGGCATCAGCGGCGATGTCGCCACCGTTGCCGGCGCTGCTGGTGCTGAGATCGCTGGCGGCGACTACAACTCGCTGTCCATGCTGACGATCGCCCTCATCGGCTTCGCGCTCGCCTACATCTACTATCAGCAGCATCAGGCCGCTCCCGTTGCCGCCGTCGCTGCTGGTGCGGAGGGAGATGACGACGATGAGCTCTAATACCACTGGCTACAAGCTCACTAAGGCTGACTTCCAGCAGATTAACCGTCGTAACCTTCTCGGCTTCCAGGCCGGTTGGAACTACGAGCGCATGCAGCACTCCGGTTACCTCTGGATCATCCTGCCCCAGCTCCGCAAGATCTACGGGGACAACACCGAGGCCCTGAAGACCGCCGCCCGCACCCAGTGCGCTCCGTTCTTCAACACCTCGAACTTCCTGAACACCATCATCACGGGTATCGACCTCGCCCTCGAGGAGACCGACGGTCTCGACAGCCTCGAGACGGTCGCTTCGCTGAAGACCGGCCTCATGGGCCCGCTCGCCTCCATCGGCGACTCCATCTTCGGCTCCCTGCTCCCGACCATCTTCGGCGCTCTTGCCGCCAACATGGCCATGCAGGGCAACCCGCTCGGCATCTTCATCTGGATTGCCGTCAACATCGTGGTCGACTGGTTCCGCTGCAAGCAGACCTACATCGCCTACGATCAGGGCATGAAGCTCGTCACCACGATGAGCGACCAGCTGAACGCCATCACCGACGCCGCTACCGTCATGGGCGTCTTCATGGTGGGCGCGCTTGTCTCCACCAACGTCGGCATCGTCATCACCGCCCCGATCGATCTGGGCGGCGTTACGGTCGACCTGCAGCACATCGCGAACGTCATCTGCCCCAAGCTCGTGCCTGCGGCGCTCGTTGGCCTCGTGTACTGGCTGCTCGGCAAGAAGGGCATGACCTCGACCAAGGCGATCTTCATCGTCCTGATCCTGGGCATCGTGCTCGGCGCTCTTGGCTGGGTCGCCAAGGGCTAAGACCTTCCGGTCTGCGTTGCGGCGCCCCGCGCCTCCCGCTCGGGGTGCCGCTTTCCGTCGCGAGACGGATTGGAGCGGACGTGCGCCTCACGGTTGGAACCGCGCCGGTTCTTTCCCATTCTCCCGAGGCGTGCGTCCGCTTTTTGTCACACGGGGCACGACGCAGGCGCGTTTTGTCCCCCATGGGCGCGCCTGGCGCCCTGAGAGAGAAGGATGCTCGTGAATCCCGCCGTTATCGCATTCATCGTGTTTCTCGTTGTCTACTTCTTGGGCACCGAGGGCGCCAAGCGCTACTATGACATGCGCATCCAGGCCTTTATCTCGACAGGTCTCTACGACGAGGCGTTCAACGATCTCAACAGGTTTCTTCCGCGCATTCTTTTCACCACTTACCAGCAGCACAAGTACCGGTTCTTCGTCCATGAGGGCCGCGGCGAGCGCGAGCTCGCCGAGCGTATGCTCGAGCTGATGCTCCGTATGCGCAACTCAGCCAAGCGCCAAGCAGAAATCGACGCGTTGGCTTTTAACTACTACGCCCAAGCGGGCAACAGGAAGCGTGCGAAAGAGCTCTTGGCAGACCTCAAGGCCGTCAAGGGTGCCGATCGCGCGGTGATAGCCGACTGCCAGCTCACCTATGACATTGTGTGCGGGCATCGGCACGACATGATCGAAAAGATGGAATCCCTGCTTCCCAGCGCGAACGACGCGCAGAAGGGAAAGCTGTATTTTCTGCTGGCGAAGCAGTACGCCAACGCCGGCAACAAGGAGCGCGCCCGCGCCTACCGTGCGCGCTTCGACGAGCTCAAAGCGGCGCAGCGTCCCCAGGCGCCTGCGGAGGGCTAAGTGTTGCGGTCGCTGTAGCGGCTGCATGTGGTTGACGATTCCGGGACGTCTGCCGACGTCTACCAGATATTACCCACATGGCATCTACCCCGAGGGGTTCGGGGTGTGTATTAAGGAGGTACCTCTTATGATCGGATTCATTCTTACCGGCCACGGCCACTTCTCCAACGGGCTCAAGAGCGCCATCGACATGGTCGCCGGCGAGCAGCCCGCCTTCGAGATCGTCCCCTTTGAGGGCGACAAGGCGGGCGAGTACGCCGACACGCTGCGTGCCGCCATCACCAAGATGCGCTCTGAGCAGGACGGCGTCCTCGTCTTTGTTGACCTTCTGGGCGGCACCCCGTTCAACCAGTCGATGCTCGTCTCCGCCGATGTGGACAACATGGCCGTTGTCGCCGGCACTAACCTGCCGATGCTCATCGAGCTCATCATGACCCGCAGCGACTCCTCTACCCTCGACGAGCTGGTCGAGAAGGCCGTTCAGGTCGGTAAGGACGGCGTGATCACCATGGCGCTTCCGACCGCGGGTGACGATGAGGACGACGAAGACGACGAGATGTAGGATCTGACACCTCGGATCGGGGGCGCCCTCGGGCGTCCCCGACGTGCGTGCCCGATGAGCCGGGGAGAGACCCATGGCCATGAGAGCGAAGCGACAGCCGCTCTACGACCAGCTCGTGGATATACTGTCGGAGAAAATCGAATACGAATACCGACCCGGCGACCTGATGCCCTCGGAGCGCGAGCTTTCGGAGCGTTACGGGCTGTCGCGCACGACGGTTCGTCTCGCCCTCCAGGAGCTAGAGCGTTTGGGACTCGTAGTCAGGCAGCACGGGCGCGGTACCTTTGTGGCCGACCGCTCCGCCCATTCAGCAAATCTTTTGCAGTCGTACAGCTTCACGGACCAGATGCGCGAGTTGGGGCGCGAGCCCGAGACGACCATCTTGGAGTTCAGCGAGCTCGAGGCCGACGGGAAGATGGCCGAGTGCATGCAGATCCGTCCGGGCGATCGCATCTTCAAATTGAAGCGCCTCCGTGCGGCTGACGGCATGCCCATGATGGTCGAGCGCTCGTATCTTCCGGTGCGCAAATTCCTCTCGCTCAAGCGTCCGCTTCTGGAGCGCAAGCCCCTCTACGACATCATCGAGAAGGACTACCACGAAGAGATTCGCGTGGCGGAGGAGGAGTTCTACGCGAGCATCGCCCGTCCCGCGGATGCGCGGCTTTTGGGTATCAGCGAGAACGCACCGGTACTCGATTTGGTACGCACGACCTATAACGTTAACAACGAAGTCGTCGAGTACACGCTCTCGGTAGCGCGCGGCGACCAGTTCAAGTACAAAGTCTTCCACCATCGGCGCGATTAGTGCCGTTTCGACACAAGCAGAAAGGATGCGTGCATGTTTGAGAAGAGCGTAGAGGAGCTCAAGGCGCTCGGCGCCGATATCACCACGGCCGAGATTGCCCAGCAGCCCGACCTCTGGGAGGACACCTTCCAGATCTACACCGATAACAAGGCCGCCATCGAGACGTTCTTGGCCGAGGCCAACGCCATGGGCGAGGGGCGCACAGTCGTCGTCTTCACCGGCGCCGGCACCTCTGATTACGTCGGTGACACCTGCGCGAGCTATCTCCGCCGCGCCGGCGATACCGATACGTATGATTTCAAGCCCATCGCCACGACCGATATCGTCGCGGCTCCCTATGACTACCTGCGCGCCGAGGACCCGACCATCGTGGT
The DNA here is from genome assembly GCA_018715125.1 of Candidatus Coprousia avicola. Taxonomy (GTDB): domain Bacteria; phylum Actinomycetota; class Coriobacteriia; order Coriobacteriales; family Coriobacteriaceae; genus Coprousia; species Coprousia avicola. The sequence continues at coordinate 6,026 of DVMF01000060.1, forward strand.
CTCGTTCGCCCGCTCGGGCAACAGCCCGGAGAGCCTGGCTGCCGTCGAGATCGCCAAGCAGGTCGTGAAAAACGTCAAGTTCCTCAACATCACCTGCGCGCCTGAAGGGCGTCTCGCCGTCGAGAGCGCTGACGACCCGGATGCGCTGACGCTCCTCATCCCGCGCGCAAACGACAAGGGCTTCGCCATGACCGGCAGCTTCAGCTGCATGACGCTGCTCGCGACCCTCATCTTCGACACCGCGAGCGACGAGCAGAAGAAGGCGTGGGTGTCCGAGATCGCCGCGATGGGCCGTGAGGTCATCGCACGCGAGGACGAGGTCGCCGCCTTCCTCGCCGGCGACTTCAACCGCGTGACCTACCTTGGCTCCGGCTCGTTCACCGGTCTCGCCCAGGAGGCCCAGCTCAAGATCCTCGAGCTTGCGCACGGCCTCGTGGCAACCTCGTGGGACAGCTGCATGGGCTATCGCCATGGACCCAAGAGCTTCGTTGACGACAAGACGCTCGTCTTCGTCTTTGTGAACAACGACCCCTACACGCGCCAGTACGACCTCGACATTCTGAACGAGATCGACGGCGACGGCATCGCCCAGAAGACCATCGCCATCCAGCAGGACGTCGAGCCCGCGTTCGCGCACGAGTCGTTCACGTTTACCGGCCACGAGGCGCTGCCCGAGGGCTACCTCGCTCTGCCGTTCATCATGGTCGGTCAGACGGTGTCGCTCCTGAACTCCGTGCGCGTCGGCAACACCCCCGACACCCCGAGCCCCACGGGCACCGTTAACCGTGTGGTCAAAGGCGTGACGATCCATCCGCTGGCGTAACCGACAGCGAACAGCCAGGCGCCTCTGCGCACCTCTCGGCACTATGAGCGATGCCCGCTTCGCCTCCACGGCGGGCGGGCATCGGTTTATGCGGAAGGGCGCAGGGTATCTAGCATGTAGAGTGTCAATCGACGTCCGCACGGGGACGCCGCAAGAGTAAGGAGAGCACATCCATGAGCACGTTTGCCATCAAAGCCGATCGATTCGTTCTTCCCGGTGCCACCATGCAGGGCGGCTATCTTACGATCGAGGATGGCGTCTTCGGTGCGTGGAGCGCCGAGGAGCCTGACTGCGAGGTTCGCGATTACACGGGCTGCATCGTCGGCCCGGGCCTGGTCGATACGCATATCCACGGTTTCTACAACCATGCGACGACCGACCGCGAGGCGGAGGGCATCAACCTCTCGAGCATCGAACTCGCGCGCCGCGGCACGACCTGTTGGCTGCCTACGACGTTTACCGAGTCGGTGGAGCAGATCGCTGACTCCTGTGCCGCTATCGCCGCGGCAGATGAGGCGCGCGACGCGGATTTCGTCGGCGCGCACATCGGCGGCATCTACCTCGAGGGACCCTTCTTCACGATGAAGCACGTGGGCGCTCAGAATCCGGTATACCTCATCGAGCCCGATGTGGACGTGTTCTCTGCTTGGCAGGAGAAGGCTGGCGGCCGTATCGTTAAGAGCGCGCTCGCCGCCGAGCGCGACGGGGCAGCCGCCTACTGCGCCGCACTCGATGCGATGGGGGTCGTGACGTCGATCGGCCACTCCGATGCGACGTACGACGAGGTGCTCGCGGTGGTCAACGCGGGTGCGAGCTGCTTTGTGCATACCTACAACGGCCAGCGTGGCCTTCATCACCGCGATCCGGGCGTGGTGGGCGCTGCCATGACGACAAACGGCACCTATGCCGAGATTATCTGCGATGGGCGCCATGTGACGCCCGCCGCCATCAAGGCGCTCGTCACCGCCAAGGGCTGGGATCACACGGTGCTCATCACCGACTGCCTCGGCTGCGGCGGTATGCCCGAGGGCGACTATATGTCCGGCGGCCTGCCCGTTGTCATGAAGGATGGCCTGTGCTACCTGCGCAACGAGGACGGCACCACCGGCTCCATCGCCGGTTCGGTGCTCACGCTCGCCGAGGGTGTGAAGAACATGGTCGATTGGCAGATCGTGACGGCCGAGCAGGCCATCCGGATGGCGACCGAGGTCGCGGCGCGCTCGGCGCGGATCGACGACAAGGTGGGCTTTATCAAGCCGGGCCGCAACGCCGACCTCACGATCTTCAACGGCGATATGACCCTTAACGACACGTATGTGAACGGCGTGTCGGTCACCGCTTAGGGCTGGATACAAGCATAGTCCGGCCGAGCGCTGCCGCATGGCCGGCGCGCTGGGCAACAAGAAAGGCACGGGACCCATTTGGTCCCGTGCCTTTTGCAGTAAGCAGGCGCTCCGGTAGGGCGGTGCGGGCTACAGTGCGTCGATGAAGCGCTGCTGTGCCGCCCGGCCGGCCTCGTCCCACTTGTAGACGCCGGCGTCCTCGAGCACGTGCCCAAAGACGGCGCCGACCTCTTCGTGCAGGATCGCGTCCACGTCGCCGTCTGCGAGCTCGTCGCGACGGCGGGCGAATACCTCGCGGGCCCATGCGGCGTGCGACGCGCAGGCGGGGTCGGCCTCGAGCGCGGCGAGCACGTCGGCGGGAGTCGATCCGTCCTGCGCGGCGGCGCGCAGACGCGCCCCCACGGCCGCGAGCTCGGTCTTAAGGCGTGCGGGCAGGATGGCCAGGCCCATGACCTCGATAAGGCCGATGTTCTCCTTCTTGATGTGATGGTACTCCGCGTGCGGGTGGAAGACCCCCAGGGGATGCTCCTCGCTGGTGATGTTGCAGCGCAGCGCGAGGTACGCCTCATACCGCTCGCCGCCCACGCGGCCCTCGGCATCCACGCGGCGGATGACCGGCGTCACCGTGTTGCGGGGCGTGCCGTCCGGCGTGTGGGCGATGACGCCGACCTCCTCATCGGTCCAGTCGCGCCACCTGTCGATGACGTGCACGCAGGCGTCGAGCAGCCGCGCGCGGTCGTCGGCGCGCAGGCGCAGGACCGAGAGCGGCCAGGTGAGCACGGCACCCTCGATATCCTCGAACCCGGGCATCGTAAAGGCTCGGGCGACCTCGGCATGCATCATGGGGAACTCGTGCGCGCCGCCCTGGAAGTGGTCGTGCGAGAGGATGGAGCCGCCCACGATGGGAAGGTCGGCGTTGGAGCCGATGAAGTAGTGGGGGAGCGTATCGACAAAGTCGAGGAGGCACGTCAGGCTGGCGCGGTCGATGTGCATGGGCCTGTGGTGCGCGCTCATGGCGATGCTGTGCTCGTTGAAGTAGGCGTAAGGGCTGTACTGGAAACCCCAGCGCTCGCCGCCGAGCTCGATGGGTACGATGCGGAGGTTCTGGCGCGCGGGGTGGTCGCCCATAGGGCTTGCGGCGCCACGGCCCGAGTAACCCTCGTTCTCGATGCAGAGCTGGCAGGCGGGGTACTTCTCGCCCGTGTTCTTGGCGGCGCCGGCGCGGGCGATGTCGCGCGGGTCCTTCTCGGGCTTGGAGAGGTTGATGGTGATCTCGAGGTCGCCCCAGCGCGTGGGCGTCTTCCAGGCGATGTTCTTGGCGATGGCGCTGCGGCGCACGTAGCCCGCGTCGCAGCAGAGGCGGTAGAACCAGTCCGTCGCGGCTGCGGGGCCGTCGCTCGCGCGCAGGGCTCCCCACCGCGCGGCGATGGCGGAGGGCCGGGGCATGAGGGCGCCCATGATCCGCATGGCGGCGCGGTCGTGCCCGGTGGCGGTGTCCTCCACGCGTCCGTGCGCAGCGGAGGCCTCGGCAAGCACCGCGAGGGCGGCGTCGAGGTCAAATCCGTCGTCCGCGGCGGGCTCGGCGAGGACCCAGCCCTCGGCGGGCGCCGGACCCTCGGCCCCCATCTCGTCCAGGATCGTGTTGTAGGCCCAGACGCGGTCGGCGGCGTCGATCATGCCCGTCAGGCAGGCGTAGTCGGCAAGCGCCGCGGTGGTCGCGCCGATCACCTCATCGGTTACAGCCATTGCGCGCACGCCCCTTCCTCGGAGATGAGGTAGTGGCGGCAGGCGCCCTCGCCGAGCCAGGCGTTCATCTGCGCGATGAAGCCGTCGACCTTCTCCACCGGCACGAAGCACTGGATGGAGCCGCCAAAGCCGCCGCCGTGGATGCGGATGGCGCCCTCTCCGTCGAGCAGGCGCTCGGCCATGCCGAGGGCGAGCATCGCGGGCTGGTAGGAGCCTCCGGTGGAGACGTTCTGCAAGAACATGCCCGAGCTCGCGCCCGAGTCGCGCGTGAGCGCGAGGAACGCGTCGATGTCGCCCGCGTTCAGGGCGTCCCAACGACGGTCGACGAGGTCGTTCTCATACCAGTAGTGGATAGCGCGCAGCACCGCGCGGTCGCCGAGCTTCTCGCGCAGCGCCGGCAGCGCCTCGTCAAAGGCGGCCGGATCGACCTCGCACAGGCGCTTCACGCCAAACTCGGCGGCAACTTGCTGCATCTCCACCGGCACCGCGGCGTAGTCGTCGGTGAAGGCGCTGTGGTCGCAGCCCACGTTGACGAGGCAGAGCGCATAGCCTGCTGCGTCGAAGTCGAAGTCGAGCTTGGCGGTCTTAGGCTCGCTCTCCCGGAAGTCCATGTAGGCGAGGCCGCCCAGGCATACGGCGAGCTGGTCCATAAGGCCGCACGGCTTGCCGAAGTAGCGGTTCTCGGCCATCTGGCTCATCTGGGCGAGCTCCACCGGCGTGATGGCGCGCCCCGGCCAGAGGGCCTCCATGGCGCGGCCGTATGCGGCCTCAACCGCGGCGGAGCTGGAGAGGCCGCCGCCGGACGGCACCGTGCAGACAAAGGAGAAGTCGAAGCCCTCGGGCGTGCGTCCCGTGTCGGCGAGCGCGCGGGCCATGCCGCGCACGAGGCTTTGCGAGGTGACCTTCTCCTCCTCCACGGGATCGAGGTTGTCGAGCGTGATCTCAAAGGTGGGGAAGCCCTCGTCGGCGACGCGGATCGTGTTCGTGCCGTTGGCGACGGCGATGCCGAAGACGGCGACGTTGACGGCGCCGGCGATGACGTGGCCGCCCTCGTGATCGGTATGGTTGCCTGCGATTTCTGAGCGGCCGGGGGCATAGACGGCGAGCTGGCGCGCGCCCTCGCCGGGCGTGCCGAACTCCTTCTCAAAGAGCGCGCGCGCGCGGGCGAATTCGGGTGCTTGCGTGAAATCTGACATGGTTTCCTTCCTTTCTCGGGCCCGGGTGGGACCGGTTTGGCGGCTAGGCTATACCGAAGCGGTAGACGATGGACTCCTCGTAGGGGTGGTCGGGCGTGCAGACGGGTTGCGGCCACGCGGGATGGTGCACGGCGTCAGGGTAGTACTCCGGCTCAAAGGCAAAGCCCGCGTGCGGGCCGTACGTAGCGCCGTCTTTGGTGAGCGCGGGGCCGTCGCCGAGCCAGTTGCCGGTGTAGAGATGCGCGCCGGGATGCGTGATGCTGATGCTGAGTGTGCGTCCGCTTGCCGGGTCGACCGCATCGAGCGCGGGCCGCGGCGCCGCGCCGGGCTCGAAGCCAAAGATGCAGAGGCAGTGGTCGTATCCGTGCCCGCGCTCGATCTGCACGTCGTCTGCGTCGAGGCCGGAGCCGAGCGCCACGCCGGCGGAAAGGTCGAACGGCGTCCCCTCAACAGGGGCGATCTCGCCCTCGGAGACGGAATCCTCGCGCACGGGCAGGTAGCGAACGGCGTGCACGGTGACCTGCTGGTCGCGGACGCTCCCCGCGGCATGCCCCGCGAGGTTGAAGTAGGTGTGGTTCGTGATGTTCGCGTAGGTGGGGCGGTCGGTCTCGACGCGATAGGTGAGCGTGAGCGCGCCGTCCGCATCGAGCGTGTAGGTTGCCGTGATGGTGCGCTCGCCCGGCAGCCCGAGCTCGCCCGAGGCGAGCCGGCAGGTAAAGGTCACGCGGTTGGCGCCCTCGTCGACCGCCGCGTCCCACACGCGCTTGTGAAGGCCGTGGGCGAGGTCGGTGTGCAGGTTGTTCTCGCCCTCGTTGGCGGTGAGGTGCCACGTCTCACCGGCGATGTCGAGCGAGGCCCCCGCCGTGCGGTTGGCGACGGGGCCTATGGTCGCCCCGTAGCAGGCGGGGTTGTCGAAGTAGCCCTCGAGCGCGTCAAAGCCAAGCACGATATCGGCGACGTCGCCGTGCGCGTCAGGGCAGGTGATGCCGAGGATGGTGGCACCAAAGTCCATGACGCGCACGCTCACGGGAGCGCACTCCGCCGTGAGGGTGTAGGCGCGAACGGGTGTGCCGCCCGCCGCGGTGCCAAACGAAGAAATCTCTATCATGGGGTCCTCCAACAGGTGGGCATGGCTGCGCATCCTCTCTCCATTATGCGGCTTATGCCGTGGCGGAGAGGCGTGAACCGCACGCCAATTTGCGTTGCGAAAACGGGTGCAGATGCGTGCTCGCCCCGTCCGGCGCGCACCCAGGTGCGCCCTGGGAGAAGCAGAGCGGTTGGGCGCTCGGAAAGATGAGCGCTGTTCTTCTAAGAGCACGTTACCAGCACAGGAGTATACCGCAAAACAAACAATAACGAACATCTACGAACGGTAGTATTTATGCGGCAAACGGGTAATAGATGGTAAATGAACAGAACGAACGCATATCATCACAGAGAAACCCGCCGGTCGGGTATGATGATGAACGATGGCAACGTATGCATATATGGATCGGTTCCGAGGGGTATGCCTTGCCGAGACGAGACCGGTGACGGCGCTGTGTGTGCCAAGCAACTTGCATGAAGGTGCCGTGCCGCACAATGTCCCCGCCGCCGCGCGCTTACCTTTACGCGAGCTCGGGCGCGGCGTGCATAGCAACAGAGGATGGATGGGATACCTATGATCAAGGCAGAGCGACAGGACAGCATCAAGCGCCTTGTTGAGGAGCGCGGATCCGCGTCGGTGAAGGATATCGCCGCCCAGCTCGACGTCTCGGAGATGACCGTACGGCGCGACCTGGAGGAGATGGCGAGTTCCGGCGAGCTCGTGCGCGTCCACGGGGGTGCCCGCAGCACCGGCGCGCGCCGCCATTCGATGCTGCGCCAGGAGTATAGCCACACCGAGAAGCGCGATCGGAACATGGCGCAGAAGCGCGCCATCGCCGCGCGCGCCGTATCGCTCATCGAGGAGGACTCGACGGTCTTTCTGGGCACGGGGACGACGGTGGAGCAGATGGTCCCTCTTTTGCCCGCCTACCGTCTGCGCATCGTCACCAACTCGCTTGCGGTGTTCAACATGCTGGAGGGCAACGCGGGTTACGACCTTTGTCTGGTAGGCGGTATGTACCGTCCCCGGACCGGCGCCTTTGTGGGTCCGCTTGCCGAGGACGCCATCGGCAGGCTGGGGCTTAATCTTGCGTTTGTTGGAGCCAACGGCATTTTCGATGGGGAGGTCTCGACCTCTAACGCGGAGGAGGGGCATTTCCAGGAGCTTGCCTTCGAGAAGGCCGATGCCCGCTATCTGGTGGCGGACGCGAGCAAGGTGGGAAGGCGTGATTTCTTCACGTTCTACCATCTCATTAAGCTCGACGCTCTCATTACCGATGAGACGATAGCCCCTGAGGCCCTGCAGCAGCTGACCGAGTACACGGAGGTCTTGCAGTAGCCCGAGCCGTCCCGCCGGCAGCGCGGGCAGCGCCGCCCCTCTCAGGCGACCGCCACGGCGGTGCTCGAGCGCGGTACAATGTCACGTATGGATCCGAAGGCGCGAAACGTCTTGTTTGATTGGGAGCAGCCATGATTCTTACCGTCACCATGAACCCGTCTATCGACACGGCCTACCAGCTCGACCATCTCGTGATTGACGACGTCAACCGCGTGGAGCCAAAAAAGACCGCGGGCGGCAAGGGCCTGAACGTCAGCCGCGTGCTCGTGCAGCTGGGCGACGACGTCCTCGCCACCGGTCTTCTGGGCGGGCACATGGGTGAGTTTCTCGCCGACCGCATGGACGACGACCACATCCCGCACAGCTTCACCGCGATCGCGGGCGAGAGCCGCATCTGCATCGCGGTGCTGCACGAGGGTAACCAGACCGAGTTTTTGGAGAGCGGCCCCACGGTTGCGCCCGAGGAGCTCGATGCGTTCACGGCGCATTTTGCCGAGCTGGTAGAGCGGGCCGATTGCGTGACCATCTCGGGAAGCCTGCCCAAGGGTGTCGATGCGGGATACTACGCCCAGATGGTGAAGACGGCGGTTGACGCCGGGCGCCCCGTGCTGCTCGACACGTCGGGCGCCGCCCTCGACGCCGCTCTCGACGCGCCCGTCAAGCCGACGCTCATCAAGCCCAACCTCACCGAGATCAACGGGCTTCTGGGAACGAGCTTCACCCCGGATGACCTGCCGGAGCTCCGTCGTGCCCTTGCCGCGGACACGCGCTTTGCCGCCATCCCGTGGGTTGTCGTCACGATGGGCGGCGCCGGTGCCGTCGCCTTCCACGAGGGTCGCGCCTACCGCGTCGTCATGCCCGATATCCCCGCGGTCAACGCCACCGGGTCGGGCGATTCCACCATCGCCGGCTTTGCGCACGCCATCGCCCGCGGCGCGGACGACGACACGGTGCTGCGCTGCGGCAACACCTGCGGCAAGCTGAACGCCATGGACCCCCAGACCGGCCACTTGGTGATGGACCGTTGGGACGAGGTTTACAACGCGGTTGCGATCAGCGAGCTCTAGGTTTTCGCATCTAGGTTGTCGCAAGCGCGAGACCGCTTGGCGCTGGTACTCTCAAAATGAGCCAGTTACTAGGCATTACGGTGCCTAGAATAGGGTGAGGCGTTTGCCCGGCGCCGTAGTGCCGGGCCGGATGAAAGGATGGGCACTATGCTCGTTACCACCAAGGAGATGCTGCTCGACGCGCAGAAGAACCATTATGCCGTCGGCGCCTTCAATGTTGAGAACCTCGAGTTCGTCATGGCGGTCCTCGCCGCCGCGGAGGAGACCAAGTCCCCCGTCATCATGCAGACCACCTCGGGCACGATCAAGATGACCGGTCTTGATTACTTCTACGGCATGGTCAAGGCCGCTGCGGAGCGCACCTCGGTGCCCGTGGCGCTGCATCTCGACCACGGCGATGGCTACGACCGCTGCATGAAGGCCCTGCGCACGGGCTACACCTCCGTCATGATCGACGGTAGCCACGAGACCTTTGAGGACAACATCGCCCTCACCAAGCTCGTCGCCGATGCCGGCGCTGCCATGGGCGTGCCGGTGGAGGCCGAGCTCGGCAAGGTCGGCGGCAAGGAGGACGACGTCGAGGTCGAGGGTGAGAGCCCCTACACCGACCCGGACGAGGCCCGCGAGTTCGTCGAGCGCACCGGCTGCACCTCGCTCGCCATCGGCGTCGGCACCTCGCACGGCGTCTACACCGCCGAGCCGCACATCGAGCAGGGCGTCGTGAAGGCCATCCGCGCCGCCGTGGACGTGCCGCTCGTGCTCCACGGCACCTCCGGTGTGCCCGATGAGCAGGTCGCTGAGGCCGTCAAGAACGGCATCTGCAAGGTCAACTACGCCACCGAGCTCCGCCAGGCCTTTACGAAGGGCTTCATGGCGTACATGGCCGAGAACCCCACGTGCTTCGACCCCAAGAAGCCGGGTCAGGCGGGCATGGCCGAGATCACCAAGATCGTGAAGATTCGCATGGAGAACCTCGGTTCGGTGGGCCGCGCGTAACGTCTGGCTAGCTGATTTGCTACTCGCGGGCGGGCCGGTTGGTTTTGCGCGAGCGTCTCTGGCGCCATGCGCCTGGGGACGGTCGCGTGGAAACCGCCGGCCCGCCTTCTATCTAGACGGGCTGCCGGGTGTGGCCGCGCCGGTTGGATGCCGGGGCGCCGCGCGTCGCGCCCGTTCGTGATCGCTGCTAGCGGTTTTCTCGGCCCCTCGGCCAAGATATGCTGGCGAAATCGAGCAAATTATTGCTTCATGCGTGTAAGTGCAGCGTATCATGGGTGTAAACCCTTGTGTTTACGCATGAATTGCAAAAGTTGACGCCCCGCGATACCCGGTAACTCGGTACACTGGTATGAGGTATGACACTCCGTTTGATTGGGAGGATGCATGAACAAGCGCACCAAGATCGTATGCACCATGGGACCGGCATGCGACGACGAGAATATTTTGCGCGAGATGATCAAGGCGGGCATGAACGTTGCCCGCTTTAATTTTAGCCACGGTAGCCACGAGGAGCATCACGAGCGCATGAAGCGCGTCAAGCGCATCTCGAGCGAGCTCGGCATCCCCGTCGGCATCCTGCTCGACACCAAGGGCCCCGAGATCCGTACGGGCTTTCTGAAGGACCATGCCAAGGTCACGCTCGCCGAGGGCTCGCAGGTCACCGTTACCGCCGCTGAGACCTCCGAGGAGCTCCAGGGCACCGCTGAGCACTTCTACCTCGACCATCTCGAGCTACCCCGCGAGGTCCGCATCGGCGGCACGATCCTTATCGACGACGGCCTCATCGGCCTCACCGTCGACTCCATCGACGGCCAGGACATCCACTGCACGGTGCAGAACGGCGGCGAGCTCGGCGAGAAGAAGGGCGTCAATGTCCCCAACGCCAAGCTTTCGCTTCCCACCATTACCGAGCAGGACCGCGCCGACATCCTCTTCGGCCTCTCCGAGGGCATCGACTTCATCGCCGCCTCGTTTGTGCGCGATGCCGAGGGCGTGAAAGAGATCCGCCACCTGTGCGACGAGAACGGCGGCGAGCATGTGAGCATCATCCCCAAGATCGAGTGCGCACTTGCGGTCTACCACTTCGATGACATCCTCAAGGTGTCCGACGGCATCATGGTCGCCCGCGGTGACCTGGGCGTCGAGGTTGCCCCTGAGGTCTGCCCCGTCATCCAGAAGGAGATCATCGCCAAGTGCAACTCCGCGTGCAAGCCGGTCATCACGGCGACGCAGATGCTCGATTCCATGATCCGCAACCCGCGCCCGACGCGCGCCGAGGTGACCGACGTCGCCAACGCGATCAGCGACGGCACCGATGCCACGATGCTCTCCGGCGAGACCGCGGCCGGCAAGTACCCGGTCGAGGCGGTGAAGATGATGGCCAACGTCGCCCTCATCGCCGAGGCAACGATACCCGAGCACAAGCCGTTTGACTTCGAGGCGCTGGACCCCGGCCGCAACCGTGTGAACGCCGCCGTGGGCCTCTCTGCCGTGACCACCGCCTTCAACGTGGGCGCCAAGGCCATCCTTACCCCCACCAACTCCGGTCGCTCCGCGCGCCTGGTCTCCAACTTCCGCCCGGTGCTCCCCATCCAGGCCGTCACGCCCAACGATTGGGCCGTGCGCAAGATGACTATCTACTGGGGCGTCGAGCCGGTCCTGTCGGGCCGCTCCGTGGGCAGCATCGCCTACGTTGTGGACAACGCCGTGGTCGAGGCCAAGATGACGGGCATCGTCAAGCAGGATGACTTGGTGGTTGTGACCGCGGGCGACCCGGCGATCCCCATCAAGCTGCGCGACAGCGAGGTCTCCACCAACGTGGTGTACGTCTCGCAGGTTATGTAAGTCTACGAGCCGCTAGGCTCGATTGACGTTGCGGTGTTCCGCTGACGTCGCCGTATCCTTGATTTGGACGGATGGCGCCATCCCGGCAGGCGGGGTGGCGCCATTTTCGTGCGCGGTGTAGGTGGTGGGGCGGGTGGGGTGCGCGCTCGCTCATGCCCGCGGCCCCACGGGCCCCGCTTCCCAAAAAGTCGCGCTTGCGGTCACAACGAGGGGGCGAACTGGTCGCGGGCGTGACTTTTTCGGACGGCATGTGAGATGCCAGATTCTTGGTGCCCGGCTCTTGCGGTTTTATCGGGTGTAGTTCCGGTGGCGCGCTTTGGCGTCACCGCGCGGCAAGCAATGGCCGAGGGCCATGCAGTGGATGCCGCAACGAGTTGCATGTTGAGGTTGGCGGGTGCCATCTACAGTAATCTTGTGAAAATACGCATAGCGCATAAGTCAACAAGGATTATCCATGGGAGCTGAGCGATGGTGAAATCTCTTCGAAAAAGCTGTGAATAACTGCTGGTTCTACTCTTCCAATTGGCACAGTCAGGATGTGGTTAAAGAGGGCTGAGTTATATACCAGAATTGCATTAGATAAAAATCACTAGATGGTTTGATGCCATCGGTATGGTAGTCGCACGAGCACAGCGGGCTTGGGACTGTGCGGGTGGAGGCGATGCCATGGTGAGGTCGAGTACAGCGGAGATACGGGACGCTTTGCAGCGCGCAGAGCACGACGGAACGTGTTTGGTATTTGACGACGAGCGTCTTGCGCGAAAACTGAGGCGGCATGTAAAGAGTCTCGATCTCGTTTCGCCCCGTCGGGGGATGTATGCGCGCAGAACGTATTGGGAGGGGCTATCACGCGATAAGCGGGAGTTGCATATGTTGCGCGCCCTCAAACATATGCATCCAGATTGGACGTTCTGCTCGGTGTCCGCGGCGGTGGCGTACGGGTTCGACGTGCCGTATGACGTACTGGGTCAAGTGCACATCGCATCAACACGATCCCAGCGTCAGAAGAAGGATAGACCTACCAGGACGCATGCTTGCGGAGGGGCGGCATCCTATTGCCGAGGCGGGGTTACCGTGGTCGGCGTGCAAGAGACGCTCTTTGGCTGCATGCGAGACATCCCTTTCGATTGTGCTGTCGCGATTGTTGATTCCGCACTGCATAAGGGGTTGCGCATCGAAGATTTGGCGCGCTATCTGAAGAATAGATGCGCGCATAGGAAAGGGATAGTACGCGCGCGCAAGGTCCTCGCGTTTGCGGACGGCCGTTCGGAGAGTGGAGGGGAGTCCCGTGCGCGCGTGATGATGGCGTATCTTGGCTTTGCCGCACCCGATCTTCAAGTCAGCCTTGCTGACCCGATGGATGCTGCGCAGACGTACCGCTGCGACTTCCTTTGGATGCTCCCCAGCGGGGGCTACATAATTGGGGAGCTCGATGGGTCGGGGAAGTACCAGGACGCGGAGATGCTGGGGGAGAAAACGACTCTCAGGGCGCTGACGGACGAGCGACGCCGTGAGTCTCGGCTCACGCTCTACCGTGTTCCCATCATGAGGTTTTCCTTTGACGAGGTGCGCCATCCGGAAAAGCTGGAGCGACTGATGAGACGGTTTGGCGTGCCTCGAGACCAAACGCAACCTGAGCGCGTGACGTAAGGGGAGAGCAGCGCGGGGCGCTATGCGGGCTGCCCGCACTCTTTGAGTCCGTTAGGGGATGGATAATAGTCACGCTGACGGTCAAGTTCGGTTCGTGTTTTGACCGTCAGCGTGACTTTTTTCCGATGCGCGTACGCGGCTCGTCGCAAAAGGCCGCCGCTGCCACTGGAATCGCGCGCTACCCGCGTAGCGTCCGAGCGAAGGAGATCGCCTCGTCCACATCGGCGGTTTCGGTTGCCCAGCTCGTCACGAAGCGGGCGACGATGCGTCCGGCACCGAGAGGGTCGGGTTGCACCTGCAGCTCGGCGCCGAGCGCTTCGGAGAGCCGTGCGCCCTCCTCGGACGTGACCCAGAAGAACTGCTGGTTACCGGTGGTGGTGAGGTACGGCTCGAACCCTGCGGCAACAAGGCCGTCCGCCAGCCGGCACGCGAGCTCATTGGCATGTGCGGCGAGCTGCCAGTAGAGGGGGCGCCCCGACGCGTCGGCGCCGGCGGGGTCGAAAGCGGCCTCGAACATGACGCCCATGACGCGGCCCTTGGCAGAGAGCTGCCCCGCGCGCTTGGTGAGATAGGGGAGACGCGCGATTGCCCGGCGGCCGCGGGCGGTGCGCGGACTCACCACGAGCGCCTCGCCAAAGAGCATGCCGTTCTTGGTGCCACCGAGGGTGAAGACGTCGGCGCGCGCCGCGATGTGCCGGATGGTGAGGTCGGACCCGGCGGCCATGATACCTGAGGCCATGCGCGCGCCGTCGACGTAGACGGCGAGGTCGCGCGCCTCCGCCCAGTCGCAGAGGGCGTCGAACTCGGCGCGGGTGTAGACGTAGCCGAGCTCGCTTGTGTGCGAGAGGTAGAGCATACCGGGGCGCGTTGTGGCGGGGCCGTTGGCGACGGCGGCATCCCAGAGCGGCTCCATGCCCGCAGGCGTCAGACGGCCAAAGGGGTCCTGGGTGGCGAGCAGGCGCCTGCCGTGCGCCTCGATCGCACCGGTCTCGTGGATGGTGGGATGGGCGTCGGCGGCGCAAAGGGGACCCTCGAACTCCTCGGTGAGCGCGGTGATCGCGAGGATGTTGGCGGGCGTGCCGCCGGGCACAAAGGCGACATGGGCGTCCGGCTGGTCGATCTCGGCGCGGATGAGGTCGGCGGCGCGGGCGCAGTGCGCATCGGCGCCGTAGCCGGGGCACTGCTCGGCGTTGGTGCGGACGAGTGCGTCGAGAATCGCCGGTGCAGCGCCTTCGGAGTAGTCGTTCCGGAACTGATGCATGGGGTACCTCCGTGATGTCTGATTGCGAACCTATTGTCGCACTTCTCTCACGTATGGCGGCTTCTCGTATAATGGAGCGTCGACAACGAACGCAGGCGGCGCCTGGGGCGCGGCGACGATAACGGAGGGTATAACCATGCAGGCACAGAAGGCCGAGGGCACCAAGGACCTCATCGGGCGCGATATGCGCGCATGGCAGCGGATGCAGCAGGTGGCGGCCGAGGTGTTCGGCCCGTACGGATTCGCCCCCATGGAGACCCCCGCGATCGAGCAGCTCGATGTGTTCGTGCACGGCATCGGGCAGTCCACCGACGTCGTGCGCAAGGAGATGTTCCGCGTGTTCTCGGGCGCCAACTTCGCACGCGTGCTCGACGAGGGTACCGACGCCCGCCTCAAGCCCAAGCAGCGCCTGGCCCTCCGCCCCGAGGGCACGGCCGGCGTGGTGCGCTCCGTGGTGGAGAACAACCTGGTGCCGCAGGGAGGAACGCCCTTCAAGGCGTGGTATGCCGAGGCGATGTTTCGCGGCGAGCGCCCGCAGAAGGGGCGCCTGCGCCAGTTCCACCAGGTGGGTATCGAGTGGCTGGGCGCGGCTGATCCGGCGGCCGATGCCGAGTGCATCATCATGCTGATGGAGTTCTACCGTCGCTTGGGCTTCGACCTGGGTCGTCTCCGCCTGCTTATCAACTCGATGGGCGACCCCGCGTGCCGCCCGGCGTACCGCGACGAGGTGCGTGCCTTCATTCTCGACCACGCGGACGAAATGTGCGACGAGTGCCGCGAGCGCGCCGAGGTGAACCCGCTGCGCGCGTTCGACTGCAAGAACGACCACTGCCGCGAGGTCATGGCGGCGGCACCGCTTATGCGCGACCATCTCTGTGACGAGTGCCGCGACCACTACGCGCAGGTCAAGCGCTACCTCGACGAGGCGGGCATCGCCTACGTTGAGGACCCGACGCTCGTGCGCGGCCTCGACTACTACACGCGCACGGTGTTTGAGGTGGAGGCGCCGGGCGCCGGCGTGGGCTCCATCGGCGGCGGCGGTCGATATGACGGCCTGGTAGAGCTCGAGGGCGGCAAGCCGACGCCCGGCGTGGGCTTCGCTGTCGGGTTCGAGCGCGTCGCGTTGGCCCTCGAGGCGCAAGGCGTCGAGCTCGGGGCGGATGAGGAGCCGTGCGTGTACGTTGCCAATGCGGGCGACGAGCTGCGCGGCGAGGTGTTTGCGCTCTGCCGCGAGCTGCGTGCGGCAGGTGTGCGCACGGAGGCGAACTACCAGGGCCGTTCGCTCAAGAGCCAGTTCAAGCAGGCCGACAAGCTCGGTGCGCGCATCATCGTCGTCGTGGGCGGCGACGAGCTTGCCGAGGGCAAGGTCCGCGTCCGCGATATGCGCACGCACGACGAGGAGCTCGTGGCTCGCGACGCCGTGCGCGACGCGGTCGCCGCGCGTCTGTAGGCGCCCGACTACCGGTACTCGATACGCCGAACCGTCATCAAAGCTGCGATTTTTCCTGTGCCGGTGGGGGTGTGTCCCCACCTGGTAGGGTGTCTAGCGATAAGCGCTTGCGCGTGTGCCGAATAGATCGTGCACTACTCCCTGCATGCCTGGCTTGAGCGAACGCATGAGGGAATTCTCGGGCGTCCGATGTTCGTCTTGCGCGGTTAGTCCACGGGCTTGGACGAGCTTGAGTTGCTGTCGGGTCGCATATATGTGCGTATACATTGCCTCGCGCGCCGTCATGGGGTCATGGTCGGCGATGGCCTCGACAATGATACGGTGTTCATCGATGCTTTGCGTTGCGCGCATCTGCTGCATGAGCTCGATACTCAGCTGCACGGACGTGGTGATGGTTGAAATGAGCCGCGGCACGACGATGTTCTTCGAGGCGAGCGCGATGGCTTCGTGGATGGCCATATCCACCTCGTCGACTTGCTCGCCCGCGCGGTAAAGCTGGTCAAAGCGTTTGCAGAGCGATGTGATATTTTCGATGTCCTGATCATCGGCGCGGACAGCCGCCATGGAAGCTATCTCTGGTTCCAAAATCTGGCGGATCTCGAGCGTGTCGAGCGCGAGTTGCAACTTATTTTCCACAAAGGTTAAGCCAAGGGGGTCGTTTGAGACACCGGGCATCTGGGCGACGTATGTTCCCGACCCTTGCTTGATCGTGACGATGTTTCGCGATGCGAGAAGCTTCATTGCCTCGCGCACGGAGCTGCGTCCGGCGCCGGTTATTTCCATGAGCTGTGACTCGTTGGGGAGCTTGTCGCCCTGTTGGAGCTTGTTGCGGTAGATGTGCTCGATGATCTCGTCGGCAACGCGATCGCAGAGGCGGACTTTTTGTTTTGGCGCTTCGGGCATCGGCGCTCCTTCCATAGTGCGTTGATTACACGTTGTGGCGGTATCGAGCGATGCGGACGCCGAGGGTGCGAGGCGACTGCAAGGTTCGCGAGCATGCGTGTCAGCATACGAAAGAAATCATCTGACATCCGATGAATGAACTTCGAATGTATAACCTATCATGCCCGAAATTGACGCGAAATACGTCAGGAACTGCGAAATAGACCGTTCACCAAGATTCACATACCGTTTATGGAAAGCAAAACATCAGATGTATTTCGCACATCTATACTGAATCTCGAGCTCAGAGAGGCATCAGCGAGCGATCAGATACATCTGTGTGCCCGGCCAGCTCACCGTTGTTCACGCGCTGATACTCAACCTTCAATTGGTCTACGGGAAATAAAGAGGAATCACTATGAAAACATATGATGTTTGTATTGTTGGCGGTGGCAGCACCTTCACTCTCGGTTTCCTGAAGTCTTTCGTGCGTCTGCGTGATGAGTTTCCGCTGCGCCGACTGGTCCTCTTTGATATTGACGGAGAGCGTCAGGAGCCTATCGGCAAGTATGGCGAGATTCTCTTCAAGGAGCGGTTCCCTGAACTTGACTTCTCCTACACCACGGACGTAGAGGAAGCCTACAAGGGTATGGACTTCGTGTTCATGCAAATGCGTGCCGGCGGTCTGCCGATGCGCGAAAAGGACGAGAAGATTCCGCTCAGCATGGGCAAGATTGGACAGGAGACCTGTGGCGCTGGCGGTATGGCCTACGGCCTGCGCTCCTGTGTCGACATGGTCAAGGCAGTGCACGACATCCGCACGTACGCACCTATGGCTTGGATTCTCAACTATTCCAATCCTGCAGCTATAGTGGCCGAGTGCCTCCGTCGCGAGTTCCCGGATGACAAGCGTATCCTTAATATCTGTGACCAGCCTGAGAACGTGGTCCGCTCTGCGAGCCGTCTCCTTGGCTGCGACTGGGAAGACCTCGACCCGGTGTACTTCGGCCTAAACCACTACGGTTGGTTCACGCATATGTACGATGTTCATACCGGCGAGGACCTGTTGCCTAAGATTAAGCGGCTGACAGCCGAGCGCGGCTTTCTTCCGCAGGACGCCGAGCAGCGCGACCAATCTTGGCTTGACACCTACGGCATGGTACAGACAATCATGGCTGATTTTCCTGACTACCTGCCCAACACCTACGATCAGTACTACCTGTATCCTGACTACAAGGCGGCGCACCTCGATCCTAACTACACCCGCGCAAACGAGGTCATGGATGGCCGCGAGAAGCGTGTCTTTGCCGAGTGCTCAGAGGTCATTGCGGCCGGCAAGCTGGGTGATAAGTTCCATGCCATCTCCGATGCCCACGCCGAGATGATGATCAAGGTCGCCGAGGCAATTGCCTACAACAAAAACGACCGTCACATCATCATTGTCGAGAACAACGGCGCCATCGCAAACTTGCAGGACGACGCCATGGTCGAGGTCGTGTGCGAACTCGGTATCAACGGTCCGCGTCCGATGCGCGTAGGCAACATTCCGCAGTTCTACTATGGCTTGCTCGCCCAGCAGGTTTCGAGTGAGAAGCTGCTCGTCGACGCTTACTACGAGCACAGCTATCAGAAGGCGCTCATGGCTCTCACGCTCAATCGCCTAGTGAATGACGCCAAGAAGGCGCGTCAGATCCTCGACGCTCTCATCGAGGCCAACAAGGGTATGTGGCCCGAGCTCAAGTAGGACATTCGCGAAACGGCGTGGGTTCACCGTATCCGTATGCTGAGGGGGTGCGGACGCACCGTATGTGTGGAGCGTCTGCACCCGCGCCATCTGGTCGCTGCGCGGAGACCGGTGTTCGGTCGTCATCTCAACAACCCACGTGTCCATTACTACCATGATCAGAAGGAGCGACCATGGGAAAGAAACTTCTTGACTTCTTCTCTGCTCTCGGCCGCAGTCTGCTGCTGCCCATCGCAGCCCTCGCTGCCTGCGGCATCCTGCTCGGCCTCACCTCTGCCCTCAACAAGGACGCAGTCCTCGCGGCAGTCCCGTTTTTGGCCGAACCCGTCCCGCACTTTATCATCACGACGCTCAACACGCTTTCCAACGTCGTGTTTGGCCAGCTTCCGGTGCTCTTTGCTATCGCCATTGCCTTTGGATTGGCGCGCGAGGAGAAAGAAATCGCTGCCATGGCTGGCTTCATTGGGTTCTACACGTTCCTGATGGCATCGCAGTGCATGATCAACTCCGGGTTCTTTGATTTCTCCAGCCTGCGCATCGCGGCGACGCTCGGTGTTGAGACGCTCGATATGGGTGCGCTCGCCGGCATCATGACCGGCTGCATCGTGTCTGTGCTGCACAACAAGTTCCATCGCGTGCAGTTCCCCGTTGCCGTCGCGTTCTACGGCGGCAAGCGCTTCGTAGCTATCATCACTGTTCTCGTGATGGGTGCTGTTGGCCTTGTGATGCCGCTCATATGGACGCCAATCTCCCTTGCAATCGACGGTCTCGGCTCAATCATCTCTTCTCTCGGCCTCATCGGCGTGTACATCTTCGGTACACTCGAGCGCTTGCTCATCCCGACAGGCTTGCATCATGTGTTGAACGGCCTTTTCCGCACCACCTCCCTTGGTGGTTCCATGGACGGTATTGATGGCTGCTTGAACGTCTTCCTCGGCTTTCTCGATAAGGTTCCCATGGCAGATCTCGCGCCCTTTACGCGCTACCTTGCCCAAGGTAAGTTCTGCGTCATGCTCTTCGGCCTTCCCGCTGCTGCCTTTGCCATCTACCGCTCGACTCCGGACGAGAAGAAGCCCGCAGTGAAGGCCCTCATGATTGCCGGTGTGGCGGCGTGCTTCGTCTCTGGTATCACCGAGCCGCTCGAGTTCGCGTTCATGTTTGTGGCACCGGTACTCTTCGTGTTCCATGCGCTCATGGGCGGCCTGTCGTTTATGCTTATGGCTGCCTTCCAAGTGGTCATCGGTAATACGGGCGGCGGTATCATCGACTTCTTTGTTTGGGGTATCTTCCAGCCTGGCTCCAACTGGTGGTGGGTGCTCGTATGCGGTCCGTTCTTCGCTGTCGCGTACTATTTCGTGTTCTACACCTACCTCACCCGCAAGAAGATTGCCATTGACGTGGCCGATGAGGATGACGCACACGAGATCGCCGACGGTGCGAGCGCGTCCGAGCGCGACCTGCGGCTCGCCGGCATGATCATCGAAGGCTTGGGTGGCGTCGAGAACATCGTTGAGGTCAATAACTGCCTCACGCGTCTTCGCGTTGATTTGAAGGATATGTCGCTCGTGGACGAGGACGCTCTAAAAAAGACGGGTGCCTTGGGCTTCGTAAAACCGACCGATACTCACATTCAGGTCATCTACGGCCCGAAAGTCGAGGGCATCGCGAACAACGTGCGCACGGTGGTCCGGTACTAGCGTCTTTCCCGTAGCGCGCGAGCACGAGCCCGCCATTACCATATAGCGTGTTGATGCGTGCGCGGCATGAAGTATGAGCCTTCATGGCGCGCACGCTCGATGAGAGGGCTCTGCGCTTTCCGCGAGCAGGTAGGCAACGCGTCATCCGCTCTCTGCTGTGCGCGCATTGCTCCAGCGCCATGTGCCGTCTGCCGAAGCCCTGCCGCCGTTTGCACAGTTTTTCTTGCGGAGAACGTCGTTCTTTGGTAACACCTACGTTTCCGCTTCTCCTGCGTGCCTATAATGGGAGCCGTTGTACGTACACAGAGGGAGGCAACGTGACCGCATCATCAGCGTTGGCGAGTGACGCCAAACACGTGTGGGCGACGGCCCATCAGCTGGGCGCCGTGGATACCGATTCTGCCATCGAGGCCTACACCGAGATCGACATCCCGCAGTCCTTGCGCGACAACCTGGCGCTTTTCCTGCGCCTGGAGCGCCGTGTGCTCAAGGAGTACGACCCGGTCATCTGCGAGACCTTCGACAAGCTGCTCAACAGCGTTATCCGCGCCAACGAGGGCAACCCCGGCACCGAGGCGGTGGCCGAGCCGGTGGATGACGAGGGCGTGCCCACGGCTGACACCCCCGGCGCCCGGGCGTTCCGCCACGCCGTCGAGCTCATCGATGCGCTGCCCTTCGACCAGGCGCAGGTTGTCGTGCGTGCCTTTACGTCGTTTTTCCACCTCGCCAACCTGACCGAGGAGAACTACCGCGTCGAGAAGCTGCGCGAGCGCGAGCGCGCCGTC
Organism: Candidatus Coprousia avicola; assembly: GCA_018715125.1. GTDB lineage: Bacteria > Actinomycetota > Coriobacteriia > Coriobacteriales > Coriobacteriaceae > Coprousia > Coprousia avicola. The sequence continues at coordinate 26,936 of DVMF01000060.1, forward strand.
GACATCGACTCCACCGTCGACCCGTCGAACGAGCTCACCGTTGCCTATCACCAGCTGCTGGACGAGGTCGGTCCCGAGCAGGCCAACGCTCTGCTGTGCAAGCTCGAGTTCCACCCGGTCTTTACCGCGCATCCCACCGAGGCGCGCCGCAAGGCCGTCGAGGGCAAGATCCGTCGCATCGCCGAGCTTCTCGACGAGCATCCCCGGCTCGGCGGCTCGGCGCTCGTGGAGAACGAGCGCCATATGCTGCAGGAGATCGACGCCCTGGTGCGCACGAGCCCGACGGCGGTCAAGAAGCCGACGCCGGTGGAGGAAGCCGATACCATCATCGACATCTTCGATCACACGCTGTTCGATATCGTGCCGCTGGTGTACCGTCGCTTCGACGACTGGGTGATGGGCGACCTCGCCGGCAGCGTCGAGCCCGTGTGCCCGGCGTTCTTCCATCCCGGTAGCTGGATCGGGTCCGACCGCGACGGCAACCCCAACGTCACCGCCAAGGTGTCGCGCGAGGTCGCTGCCAAGTTCTCGACGCACATGGTGAAGAAGCTCGCCGACAAGTGCCGCCGCGTAGGGCGCAACCTCACGCTGGAGGCCGCGTACACCAAGCCGTCCGAGGAGCTGCTCAACCTCTGGAACCATCAGGTGGAGATGAGCGAGGTGCTGACGAGCCGCGCCAGCGAGATCTCCGGTTCGGAGCCCCATCGCGCCGTGATGCTCGTCATGGCGTCGCGCCTCGACGCCACCGTGCGCCGCAACGCCGACACGATGTACCGCACGGCCGAGGACTTCCTCGCCGACCTGCGTGTCGTGCAGCGCTCGCTTGTGGCCGCCGGCGCCACCCGCGCCGCCTTTGGCCCTGTGCAGACGCTCATCTGGCAGGTGGAGAGCTTCGGCTTCCATATGGTGGAGATGGAGTTCCGTCAGCACTCCGTCGTGCATACGCGCGCCCTTGAGGACATTCGCGAACACGGCCTGCACGGCGAGCGCGGCCCGCTCGACCCCATGACGCGCGAGGTGCTCGACACGTTCCGCGCGATCGGCTCCATCCAGCGTCGTTACGGGCAGAAGATGGCGCGGCGCTACATCATCTCCTTCACCAAGTCCGCGCAGCATGTGGCCGACGTGTACGAGCTCGCGAACCTCGCGTTCGCGCATGCCGAGGACGTGCCGACCCTCGACGTCATCCCGCTGTTCGAGCAGCTGGAGGACCTCGAGGGCTGCATCGACGTGCTGGACGAGATGATCGCGCTGTCGCCCGTGCAGAAGCGCCTTGCCGAGACCGGCCGCAAGCTCGAGGTCATGCTCGGGTACTCGGACTCCTCTAAGGATGCCGGCCCCACCACGGCGACCCTCGCGCTGCACCGCGCCCAGGAGCGCCTCGCCGCATGGGCGAAGCGCAACCGCATCGACCTCGTGCTCATGCACGGCCGCGGCGGCGCCGTGGGACGCGGCGGCGGTCCCGCCAACAAGGCGGTGCTCGCCCAGCCGGCGGGCTCGGTCAACTGCTTCTTCAAGGTGACGGAGCAGGGCGAGGTCATCTTTGCGCGCTATGGCAACCAGGCGCTCGCCATGCGCCATATCGAGAGCGTGGCGGCGGCGACGCTGCTCAACTCGGCTCCTTCGGTCGAGCGGACCAACACCGAGGCGACCGAGCGCTACGCGGATATGGCGGGCAAGCTTTCGAGCGCCTCGCACGAGGCGTTCCTCAGCCTGCTGCACACGCCGGACTTCGCGCCGTGGTTCTCGTGCGTGACGCCGCTCACCGAGGTGGGCCTCCTGCCCATCGGCAGCCGTCCCGCCAAGCGCGGTCTCGGCGCACAGTCACTCGACGACCTGCGCACCATCCCGTGGGTGTTCTCGTGGAGTCAGGCACGCATCAACCTCGCCGCCTGGTACGGCCTCGGGTCTGCGTGCGAGGCGCTCGGCGACCTCGAGCTTTTGCGCCGCGCCTATAAGGAGTGGCCGCTCTTTGCGACGTTTATCGACAACATCGAGATGTCGATCGCCAAGACCGACGGCCGTATCGCCAAGATGTACCTGGCGCTCGGAGACCGCCGCGACCTTGCCGAGACGGTCTACAACGAGATGCAGCTCACGCGCTCGTGGGTGCTCAAGATCGTGGGCGACGAGTGGCCGCTCGAGCACCGTCGCGTGCTCGGTCGCGCCGTCCGCGTGCGCAACCCCTATGTGGACGCGTTGTCGCTCGCGCAGGTGCGCGCGCTCCGCCAGGTGCGTGAGAACCAAGACGAGCTTGCGGCCGAGGCCAAGGCGAAGTACCTGTCGCTCATCCTCTCGACCGTGACCGGCGTCTCGGCGGGCCTCCAGAACACGGGGTAAGGTGAGCGCCGTAGATCCCCGCGTGCTTTTCTGCCGTTTGGGGATGCTCGGGGTCGATGAAAGAGCAGAAAACCACTCGCGGGTCGCACCTCAGGTGCGCCGGCGAGTGGTTTTCTGCTATCTGCTGCCGAGCGGCGGCCGGGCGGGGGCGTATTGCCGGGCAGCGCGCGCGGATGGCGCCTGCGGGCGGCGCGTGGGGCCGCGCGGCCGGGCGGGGCGCACGGTTGGTGCGTCCGGCGGCGGGCGTCTTGCGTGCGTCCGTATCCCCGCAGGTAGACGGCCTGTAAAGAACTCTTGACGCGCGTCGGGGGCGTTGCGGAGCCCTCTGTCGGGACCCTTTGATGGTACGATGGGCGGCGACGTGGCACGGTGGTGTCCGACAAGGGTTGCGATAAGATTCGGAAGGAGCGAGGGCGATGGAGATAGGGGCGCGCATCCGCGCGTGCCGCGCAGAGGCGGGCATGTCGCAGGACGACCTCGCGGCGCGTGTCTATGTGAGCCGTCAGACCATCAGTTCGTGGGAGAACGGCAAAACCTACCCCGATGTCCAGAGTCTGCTGCTACTCTCCGAGATCTTCGATGCGACCGTGGACTCCCTCATCAAAGGAGATGTGGACACCATGACCGAGACCATCGACCGCGACGTACGCATTATGAAACGCCTGGGCTATGTCATGCTTGGCTTCACCTTGCTTATGGTAGCCGCGCTGATCTGGCTCTCCGTGCAGCTCATCGTTTGGAACTGGACGTTTGAGCAGACGGTCCCTACGGCTCTGCTCGCGCTCGTGCTGTGGGGTATCGTTATGTTCGCCGCGGCTTGGGCGGATCGGATCAAGCGCGACAACGACCTCATCACCTATCGCGAGATCCTCTCCTTCTGGCACGGCGAGCCCGTCGACCGCGATACCGAGCGCGGCCGCCGCGAGCGCCTCATTCCGCGCTGGATGAAGATCGTGCGCGCCGTCGGCTGGATGCTGATAGCGGCGGCGGCAGGCGCCTTCGTGAGGTATTGGGGCTCGTCGATCGTGACGGCGCTTCTGGGGTAATGCCGTCCAGGGGTTGGTGAGGGCTCTGGCACCCGGCGCCCTCGCCAACGCCCCGCCAACACGTGGGCGGTGGGTTTCGCTGAGTCCCGGAACCGTCTCGCTCGACCTGCAGAGGAAGGCGGCGGGTTTCGTTATTGCCGTATGCCCAGTTTGCCGGTGCGCCGGCAATGCCTTGCATTATACTTGTACGAACAAGTAACCGCCAGATAGGGATATCGGCGGTCTCAAGGCTGTTGCGAGGGTCAGCGAACGAGTGAAGGGAAGAACCAATGGCGCATCCCCAGGTGAGACTCATTTTGTCCGATATCGACGGTACGCTGCTCCCCAAAGGCGAGAAGTGCATCTCTGAACGTTGCGCGGAGGCGTTCCGCGCTGCCCATGCCGCCGGCATCGTGTGCGGTGTGGCGACCGGGCGCGGCCGCGCGCAGGTTGCCCCCATCTTTCGCGGTGACGCGTCGTTTACCGAGACGGCCATCGCCACCAACGGCCTGCAGGTGTATCTGCGGGGCACGATGCTCTGCGAGAAGCGCATCACGCACGAGAACCTCGTGGGCATGCGCGCGGCGATCGCCACATGCCCGGGTGCGGGCCTGCTGTACTTCGAGGGCACCACGCCCATGATGCTCGAGGGCGCGCGCGACGACCTCGCCGAGATCATGCCGAGCTACGCGCCCCTCGCAGTTGAGACCGACGAGATTCCCGCACAGGGCGCCTCCAAGGCAAACTGCTTCCTGAATACCGATGACGCGGGCACAGATGCCTTCGTGCGCTACCTGAACGAGCGCGTGGAGGGCGTGGATTTCGATACGCCCATGCGTGGCTACACCAACACCATGCCCGCGGGCTGGAACAAGGGCGAGGCCGTGAAGTTGCTGTGCGAGCAGGTGGGTTGCGGTCTCGACGAGGTGGTGGTCTTTGGCGACGCCAACAACGACCTCACCATGTTCGAGGCGGTCGAGCACTCCGTGGCGGTTGCCAACGCCACCCCCGAGGCGGCGCAGGCGGCGCGGTGGCATATCGGTCCTTGCGAGGACGACGCGGTGGCAGACGCCATAGAGCAGCTCGCCGCCGGCGCGTGGCCCTTCGAGCGCTAGGGTGCCTACAGGGCTCGGGCTCACGCGCCCGGAGCGTTACGGTTTGTTTCCAAAGCGGGGAGATTGCCCCTGCGCGCCGTGCGCGCGGGCCGTGGATGGTACTATCTTCAATCGCGTGCCGGGACGCGCTGTCTACGCGGTCCGGCACATCTGTACGCAGCCGCCCGTTCCGGCACGGGGCGGCACAGATCAAAAGGAGGATCCGTGGCAGAGACCAGAGTCGCCGGCTGCCAAGCCGATACCAACCCCGCCGACATCCATTCCATGCACACCCGCACCGCGGGCGAGCTCCGCGCCGAGAACATCGGCGAGGAGGTGACGCTCACCGGTTGGGTGTGGCGCCGCCGTGACCATGGCGGCCTCATCTTCTGCGACCTGCGCGATCGCACGGGCATGACGCAGTGCACGTTCGACCCCGAGCATGCCGCGGGCGAGGCCTTCCACACCGCTGAGACCATGCGTCCCGAGTGGCCCATCCTCGTGCACGGCACCGTCATCGCCCGCGATGCCGCGACCGTGAACCCCAAGCTCCCCACCGGCGAGATCGAGGTGCTCGTCGACCGCGTCGAGGTGCTCAACCGCAGCAAGACCCCGCCCTTCCAGATCGAGGACGGCATCGAGACCGCCGAGGACACGCGCCTGCGCTACCGGTACCTCGACCTGCGCCGTCCCGAGATGATGGCGCGCATGCAGCTTCGCTCCGACTTCACGTTTGCCATCCGCAGCGCGCTGCACAACCGCGCCTTCATGGAGGTCGAGACGCCGGCGCTCTTCAAGTCCACGCCCGAGGGCGCGCGCGACTTCATCGTGCCCAGCCGCATCCAGCCGGGGAACTTCTACGCGCTGCCGCAGTCGCCGCAGCTGCTCAAGCAGCTCCTCATGGTGGGCGGCGTGGAGCGCTACTACCAGGTTGCCAAGTGCTTCCGCGACGAGGACCTGCGCGCCGATCGCCAGCCCGAGTTCACGCAGGTGGACATCGAGATGTCCTTTGTCGACCAAGACGACGTCATGAGCGCGCTCGAGGATGTGCTCGCCGACGCGTTCGCGCGCGTGGGCGTCGAGATGCCGACCCCGCTGCGCCGCATCAGCTACTGGGACGCGATGGATACCTACGGCTCCGATAAGCCCGATACGCGCTACGGCATGCACCTCGTCGACCTGACCGATGTCTTCGAGAACTCCGCGTTCAAGGTGTTCTCCGGTGCGGCCAACACCGAGGGCCATGTCGTCAAGGCGCTCAACGCCAAGGGCGCCGGCACCTGGGCGCGGGCGAAGATCGACAAGCTCGCCAAGGTGGCCGAGACCTTTGGCGCGAAGGGCCTCGCGTGGATCGCGTTCCGCGAGGACGGTTCCATGAACAGCCCCATCGTCAAGTTCTTCTCTGACGAGGAGATGGCCGAGCTGCGTCGCCGCTGCGACGTCGAGCCCGGGGACCTCGTGATGTTCGCCGCCGGCCCGCGCCTCCTTTCCGACGAGATCCTGGGCGGCATGCGCAGCCATATGGCCGACGCTCTGGACGTCCCGCGCGAGGGCCACGACTTCCTCTGGGTCGTCAACTTCCCGCTCTTCCATTGGGACGACGACACGAAGCGCTATGAGGCCGAGCACCAGCCCTTTACCCAGCCGCATGTGGACGAGCTCGACCTGCTCGAGACGAACCCGCTCGCCATGGGCAGCTGCACGTACGACTTCGTGATGGACGGCTTCGAGGCGGGCGGCGGCGGCATGCGCATCCATGATTCCGCCCTCCAGCTCAAGATGCTCGAGTTCATGGGCTTTACCGAGGAGCGCGCCCGCGCGCAGTTCGGCTTCCTCATGGACGCCCTCGAGTTCGGCGCGCCCCCGATGGGCGGCTTCGCGCTCGGTCTCGACCGCGTGTGCATGCTGCTCGCCGGCGTGGACTCCATTCGCGACGTCATGGCGTTCCCCAAGACGAGCTCCGGCTCCGATCTGATGAGCGCGGCTCCGAGCGAGGTCTCGATGGCGCAGCTCAAGGAGGTCGGTCTTCGCCTGATGTAGGCGCGGGCCGCACGGTCTCGCCGCGGAGCTCCGGCTCAGAGCACCCAGCGCACGATATATGAGGACCGGATCTGCCCTCTAGGGCGGGTCCGGTCCTTTTGCATAGCTCCGCATCGAGCGGCGCATGAACGCCAATATATGCACAAAACGCGAATATTCAGGCACAAATATGCAAATTAGGGCAGTTGGCTCGAGATGCGGGGCGTCTGCCTGCGCCTCGATAAGCGATAGTATGGAATGTTTCACAGATGTGAATAGACTTGCAATAATATGCGGACGAGTGCATACTAGGCCCCATGGAAGAGAGAGGGCCAAGCGCCCATACCCAAAAGGGGAAGGAACCTATCATGAAGAAGCTTACCGGTATCTGGAAGAAGCCCGCGGCTATCGCGGCGACGTGCGCGCTTGCCCTGGGGCTCGCAGCCTGCGGCGGCGCTCCGGCGTCCGAGGGCTCGCAGGCGGGTTCGGCCGCGGCCGCGCCGAGCGGCAGCATGACGCTCGAGGACGGCACCATCACGTTTGCCACCTCGCCGGATTACCCGCCGTTCGAGAACCTCGTCGACGGTGAGTACGTCGGTCTCGACATGGATCTCGGCCGGGCCATCGCCGAGGAGCTCGGCATGACGTGCGAGTACACCAACATCGACTTCGACGGCATCATCCCCGCCATCGTGGCGGGCGGCCAGGCGGATGCGGGCCTCTCGGGCATCTCCGTCACGCCCGAGCGCGAGGAGGAAGTGAACTTCTCCACGCCCTACTACGTGGATAACCAGGCTGTCGCCGTGCTGAACACCAACACCGCGCTCACCGAGGAGAACGCCGCCGAGGCGCTCAACTCCGCCGATATCACCATCGCCGTCCAGAGCGGCTCGACCGGTGCCGACTTTGCAGGTGAGAACTTCCCCAACGCCGAGATCGTGACGTTCCCCAACTTCACGGACGCCTTCGCGGCGGTTCAGGCCGGCCAGGCGGATGCCGTCTGCGGCAACCTCGCCGTGGTCGACCAGATGCTCTCCGGCGCCTACACGGACCAGCACACCATCCTGACCTCCGCCACGGGCGAGGAGTACGCCATCGCCGTGTCCAAGGACAACCCCGAGCTGCTCGACGCCATCAACGAGGCCATCGCGACGCTCGATGAGAACGGCACGCTCGACGAGCTCATCGCCGCTAACATGGGCTAGAGCCGCGTGCCGTAGCAACTTCCAATCGGCGGCCCCTCCCCGGTGCGGGAAGGGGCCGCACGGCGTATCGTTAGCGAGGTAATGGTGGGTACACATTCAACAGCGCGCCGCATGGCGCCGGCGCATGCGAAGCGGGCGCACCGGTGGGGGAGAGGTGCCCTGGTCCTCTTGGTCGCCCTCCTGCTCGGTGTTTTGGGCGCTCTAGGCGCCCCCGCGTCGGACGTGCAGGCCATGGAGATCGTCAAGTGCACGGGGCGCCCCAACTCCGATAAGGATCAGACGACCATTCAGGGCGGCACGCAGTCGCGCATCACGCTCGAGCTGGCGCTCGAGCCGGATGAGAACATCACCCAGGTGCACGTCGACATTCCGGAGGGGACGCAGTACGAGACCGATGACCTCGCCGTCACGCTGCTCACGGGCGACGACCTCATGACCAGAACCGAGCTCACCTTCGACCTCGCCGCCGAAGAGGATGCGTTCACCATGCACTTCGATCCGGCGATTGCCGACGCCGGGCACCTGAACATCATCATCTACGGCGTGTATTTCCCCATGGGCGGCGGCGACATGCAGGTGGGGGTCTCGTATCAGGCTGAGGGCACGGCCCCGGTGACGGTCTCCGACATTCCCGTCATCCACGTCGAGGGCATCTCCGGTCCCGAGGCGCTCTCCCAATGGCTCGAGGAGCAGCCGTGGGTCCAGGCGTGGAACGAGAACCGCTTCCTCCACCTGTTCTTCGACCCTACCATCTTGGTGACGAGCTTCCCGGTGGTGCTCACGGGCTTCTTCATGTCGCTCGGCGTGGTGGCGGTGGCCTTCCCGCTCGCCATCCCCTTGGGCCTCGCGCTCGCGCTCATGCGCCTCTCCAAGGTGGCCGTGGTGCGCGGCATCGCGACCACGTACGTGAACCTGGTGCGCGGCACGCCGCTCTTCTTGCAGATCTACGTCGCGTTCTTCGGCCTGCCGCTCGCCGGCATCGACATCCCGAGCTTCCCGCTCGGTGTCACCGTCATGTGCATGAACTCGGGTGCCTACATGTGCGAGATCTACCGCGCCGGCATCCTCTCCATCAACAAGGGGCAAAACGAGGCGGCGCGCTCGCTCGGCATGACCCGCGCGCAGACGATGCTCTACGTCATCCTGCCGCAGATGTTCCGCTTGGTGATCCCCAACCTCACGAGTGAGTTCATCGTGCTCTACAAGGACACGTCGCTGCTCGCGGCCGTGGGCGTCATGGAGCTCGTGATGTACGCGCGCACCATCGTGGCCTCGACGGGCTCCATCACGCCCTATATCGTGGCCGCTCTGTTCTATCTTGTGATCACCCTGCCGCTTTCCAAGGTGACCCGTCACCTGGAGGAGCGCGTGCACGGCGGGCGCAGGCGCCGTCGCAGCACCGCCGCAACCGAGAAGGGGGAGGCCGCCCATGCCTAGCGCCGTCAGTGTCGGCGCGTCGCACGACGCCGATATCGTCATCTCCATCCGCGACCTTAAGAAGAGCTTCGGCGATCTTGAGGTGCTCAAGGACATCTCGCTCGACATCCACAAGGGCGAGGTCGTCGTGGTGCTCGGTCCCTCCGGTTCGGGTAAATCGACGCTCCTGCGCTGCCTGAACCGCCTCGAGGAGCCCACGGCCGGGCAGATTATCTTCGAGGGGCAGGACATCACGAGCCCCAAGACCAACATCAACAAGGTGCGCGAGCACATGGGGATGGTCTTTCAGCAGTTCAACCTCTTTCCGCACAAGGATGCGCTTCACAACGTCATGCTCGCGCAGATGAAGGTCCTCGGCCGCTCCAAGGCGGATGCCGAGCGCACCGCGCGCGAGCAGCTCGACCGCGTGGGGCTCGCCGACCGCGCCGACCATTTTCCGGCCGAGCTTTCGGGCGGCCAGCAGCAGCGCGTCGCCATCGCCCGCGCCCTTGCCATGGAGCCGCACGTGATGCTCTTTGACGAGGCGACCTCGGCGCTCGATCCCGAGCTCGTCCGCGGCGTGCTCGACGTCATGCGCGAGCTCGCCCAGGGCGGCATGACGATGGTGGTGGTGACGCACGAGATGGGCTTCGCGCGCGATGTGGCCGACCGCGTCATCTTTATGGAGGGCGGTGTGATCGTAGAGGAGGGCACGCCTGCGCAGATCTTCGAGCATCCCCAAAACGAGCGCACGCGCGCGTTCATCGGCGAGGTGGGCGCGTAAGGGCGCCGCGGCCGGTGGCGCACCTGTGTTAGCAGTTGGTTGCAACGTGCTGCCGCCGCCTCCACGAACGCTTTAGCATGATAAAGTATACCCTCTAGATGACGGGGTGCGCGAGAGAGACAGTCCCGCGCGCCCCGCTTGCGTAGGTAGGAGACGGAGCCGCTTGGGGCGGTTTGAGGAGTGGTTGCTATGAGGACGGTGGTGCTGGGTCCGGGCGAGCGCCTGAAGCCGGCGCAGCTTACGCGCAAGGGCGTGCTTCCGGCTGACGTCGTGTCGGCGGCGCGCGATATCGTGGCGACGGTGCGCGCGGAGGGCGATGCGGCGCTCAGCCGGTATGCGCGGGACCTCGATGGGGTCGAGCTCGAGAGCATGCGCCTGCCCGACGAGGCGCTCGCGCACGCGCTCGAGGCGGTCGAGCCCGCGTTTGTTGCGGCGCTCGAGCGGGCGGCGGCGCAGATCCGCGCGTTTCACGAGCGCGAGCTCACGCAGAGCTGGTTTACCACGCGTCCCGACGGGACGCTTCTCGGTGTCAAGGTGACGCCCGTCGCCGCCGCGGGCATCTACGTGCCGGGCGGACGAGCCCAATATCCCTCGACGGTCCTCATGAACGCCATTCCCGCCAAGGTCGCCGGGGTCGAGCGCGTGGTGATGGTCACGCCCCCGCAGCGCGACGCCGCCCCCGGTGCGCCCGCCGTGTCGCCCTACACCTTGGCCGCCGCGCGCCTCGCGGGGGTGGACGAGGTCTATCTGGTGGGCGGTGCGCAGGCCGTGGCCGCCCTTGCGTATGGCACCGAGACCGTGCCCCGCGTCGACGTGATCACGGGCCCGGGTAACGCGTACGTGGCGGCCGCCAAGCAGATCGTCTCGGGAGACGTCGGCATCGACATGGTGGCGGGCCCCTCGGAGGTCTGCGTCCTCGCGGATGCCACGGCGGAGCCCGCCGTGGTCGCGGCCGACCTTATGGCCCAGGCGGAGCACGACCCCCTTGCCGCCTGCTACCTCGTGACCTGCGACGCGGCCTTTGCGGGCGAGGTTCAGGCCGCTATCGATATGCTGGTGCGCCAGAGCCCCCGGGCGGCCATCACGCAGGAGTCGCTTGCGGGCGAGAGCATGGTCATCGTGGCGGCGGACCTCGCCGCCGCGCTCGATGCCGTCAACACCATCGCCCCCGAGCACCTCGAGCTGCACTGCGCTGACGCGCTCGGCCTTGTGGGCGGGATACGCAACGCGGGCGCCATCTTCGTGGGCGCCTGGAGCTCAGAGCCGCTCGGCGACTACGTGGCGGGTCCCAACCATACGCTGCCCACGGGTGGCACGGCGCTGTTCTCGAGCCCGCTTTCGGTCGAGAACTTCCAGAAGAAGTCGTCGGTGGTGTGCTATACCCCGGCCGGCCTTATGGCGGACGCGCCGGCGACGCAGCGTCTGGCAGAGGCCGAGGGGCTGTGGGCGCATGCGCTCTCGGTGGGGCTGCGCCGCCGCCAGCTCGAGCAGGGGAGCGCCGCCCTCGCGCCCGAGACGCTCGCCGCGGCCGACCTGACGCGCATCGCGTGGCCGGGCGACGGGCCAGATGTGATCGCCGCCGGGGCGGAGGTGTAAGTATGGCCGAGCTCTCCGCGCGCATGCGCGCCCTCGTTCAGCCGCACCTGGCCTCCATAGAGCCGTACGACCCGGCGTTTTCGCCCTGCCGCATCAATCTCTCCGCCAACGAGAACACCTATCCCGTGCCGGAGCCGGTGCGCGCGGCCATCGATGCCGCGCTGGCCGCGACGCCCCTGAACCGCTACCCCGACCCCATGGCAAACGCCCTGCGCGATGAGCTCGCCTGCTGGCACGGTCTTGCCCGAGAGAACGTCTGCGTGGGCAACGGAGGCGACGAGCTGCTGTTCAACTTCCTCTTCGCCTTCACCGGGCGCGGCCGCACGCTCGTCACCTGCCCGCCCGATTTCAGCGAGTACGCCTTTTTCGCCTCGCTCGTCGAGGCGGACGCCGTCGCCGTCCCGCGCGACCCAAAGACCTTTGCGGTGGACGGCGACGCGCTCGTTGCCGCCGCCGCCACGGCCGACGCCGTCATCATCACCTCGCCCAACAACCCCACGGGCAATCTCGTGCCGCTTCCCCTCATCGAGCGCGTGTGCTCCGCCTGCCCGGGCCTCGTCATGGTGGACGAGGCATACGGCGAGTTCGCTCCGGCGGGCAGCTCCGCGGTGCCGCTCATCGCGCGCCATGCCAACCTCGTGGTCCTCCGCACGCTCTCCAAGGCGTTTGGGGCGGCGGGGATCCGGCTCGGCTACGTGCTCGCCGCGCCCGACGTCATCGACGTCCTCGCCGCGGTGCGCCAGATCTACTCGGTAAACGTCCTCACGCAGGCGGTTGCCACGGCGACGGTGCGCCTGCGCGGCGCGTACCGCCCGGTGGTGGATGCGATCGTGGCCGAGCGCGCACGCATGACCGAGCGCATGGCCGCGCTCGCGCCGGCGGGGGTGACGGTCTGGCCGAGCGCGGCCAACTTCCTGCTCGTGCGCGTACCGGTTGCCTCCGAGGTGCGCCGGCGCCTGCGCGACGAGTACGATATCCTCGTACGCGACTTCAGCGCCACGCCGGGTCTCGCGGGGTGCCTGCGCCTCACCGTGGGGACGCCGGAGGAGAACGAGGCGCTCGCAGCCGCGCTCACGCGCTTGGTGACAACGGAGGCAAAGGAGCTCTCATGACCGTATATCGCAAACAGCCCAAGACCTTGGCCGAGACCTCGGCAGCCACCGTGTCGGAGGTGGACGCGCGCCAGAGCTCGGGTCTGACGTCGCTCTTCAAGGGCTCCGCCCTCGCGGCGGACGCACCGCGCACGGCGAGCGTCGCACGCACGACGGGCGAGACGGACATCGCCGTCACGCTCGGCATCGACGGTACGGGTACCTGCGATATCGCTACGGGCGTGCCCTTCTTCGACCATATGCTCAACGCCTTCGGACGCCACGGCCTGTTCGACCTCAAGGTCAAGGCGACGGGCGACATCGAAGTCGACGCGCACCATACGGTGGAGGATGCGGGCATCGTGCTCGGCCAGGCCTTTGCCGAGGCGCTGGGCGACCGCCGTCAGATCACGCGCTTCGCCGACGCCACCGTGCCGCTCGACGAGGCGCTCGTGCACGTGGTGATCGATATCTCCGGGCGCGGCCAGGCGTATTGCACGCTGCCTTTGCCCACCGAGCGGGTCGGCTCGTTTGATTCCGAGCTCGCCGTCGAGTTCTTCTTCGCGTTCGCCCGCACGGCCGGCATCACCCTGCACGTGCGCGAGCTCGCCGGCGCCAACACGCACCACATCATCGAGGCGGCGTTCAAGGCGCTCGGCCGGACGCTGCGCGCTGCCTGCGCCCTCGATCCCCGGGTCACGGGCGTCCCCTCTACCAAGGGCACGCTGTAAGGAGGCGGCGTATGGACTCTCTGGCGGCGCAGCTGGTGGTTGTCGACTACCACAAGGGCAATCTCTCGAGCGTGGTGCGCGGCTTGGCGCGCGCGGGCGCCTCTGCCGTCATCTCGGACGACCCCGAGGTCATACGAAGGGCCGCGGGCATCGTGCTCCCCGGCGTGGGCTCGTTTTACGACGCCATGAGCTATCTCGCGGCATCGGGCGAGGCCGATGCCATCCGCGATGCCGTCACCGGGCCGTGCGCGGTACCGTTTCTGGGTATCTGTCTGGGCCAGCAGCTGCTGTTCGAGCGGGGGGACGAGGGGGTGCCCGCCGAGGCTCCCGCCCAGGCGCCCGCTGACGACCGGGGCAGCGGCCTCGCTCCCGGCGCGGTGTTTGAGGCGGAGGGCGTGCGCTGGGTCCGTGGCCTGGGCCTTCTGCCGGGCTCGTGCACGCGGCTGCCCGCCGGGCGCCTCAAGGTGCCGCATGTGGGATGGGACCAGATCCATCTGACGCCCGCGGGGGCCGCGTCGCCGCTTCTCGCCGACGTGGCCGAGGGCGCGAACGTCTACTTCACCCACTCATATGCCTTGGGTGACGACGCGGAGCCCGCGCTCGTGGCGGCGCGTACGTTCTACGCCCGGGCGATTCCCGCCGTCATCGCACGGGGCAACCTGTTTGGCTGCCAGTTCCATCCAGAGAAATCCTCTGCCCACGGCCAGCAGATCCTCAAGAACTTCGTCGCGATCTGCGCGCGCGCCCGCAGCGCTTCCACGCACGGCGACGGTGCCGCGCCGGATGTGGCGCATCGCGCCGCGCCCGCTTCCCAGGAGGTGTCCGCATGATTCTCTTTCCCGCCATCGACCTCATCGCCGGGCAGGTGGTGCGCCTCGAGCGGGGCGACCGCGCCCGGTGCACGGTGTACGCCTCCGACCCCGTGGCGCAGGCCCGCGCCTTTGCCGAGGCCGGAGCCCGCTGGGTGCACGTGGTCGATCTCTCCGCCGCGCTCGAGGAGGACGAGGACGCCCGCGCTGCCAATACGGCGGCGATTCGCGCCATCTGCGGCATCGAGGGTCTCTCGGTCGATGTGGGCGGCGGCGTCCGCTCGCTCGCGCGCATCGACGAGCTCGCCGGCTTTGGCTGCAAGCGCATCGCGCTCGGTACGGTGCTCGTGACCGAGCCCGGTTTTGCCGAGGTCGCCGCTCGGGGCTTTGGCGAGCTGCTGGTGGCGGACGTCGCCGCGCGAGATGGCCGCGTCAAGGTCAACGGCTGGCGCGACGACGTGTCGCGCGCGCTGGACGACGTGGTGGGCGAGCTGGCGAGCCTCGGCTTCAGGCACCTTGTCTACACCGATATCGCCCGCGACGGCATGCAGACGGGCATCGACGTCGCGGCGTATCGCCGGGTCGCCGCACAGGCGGGTTTTCCGGTGGTGGCGTCCGGCGGCATCTCGTCGGTCGACGATATCCGCGCGCTCGCGGCGGCGGGGCAAGACGTGATCGAGGGCGCCATCGTCGGCCGCGCGCTGTACGAGGGCGCGTTCACGGCGGCAGAAGCGCTCGCGGCGGCGCGCGGCGAGGGCAGGCCCGACCAAGCGGCTGAGAGGGGGCGCTCATGCTGACGAAGCGCGTCATACCCTGTCTCGATGTGCGCGACGGCCGTGTGGTCAAGGGCGTCAACTTCGTCGACCTGCGCGATGCGGGCGACCCGGTCGAGCTCGCGCGCGCCTACGATCGCGAGGGCGCCGACGAGGTCGTCTTCCTCGACATCACGGCGACGAGCGACAACCGTGCGACCACCATCGACATGGCGTCGCATGCGGCGGAGGAGCTTGCCATCCCCTATACCGTGGGAGGCGGGTTCCGCGACCTCGCGGGCATGCGGCAGATGGTTGCCGCCGGGGCGGACAAGGTGTCCGTCAACTCGGCGGCGGTGCGCCGCCCCGCGCTCATCACCGAGGCGGCTGCCGCCTTTGGCAGCCAGGCGGTGGTAGTCGCCATCGACGCCAAGCGCGTGGGCGAGCCCGGCGCGCCGGGGGCGGATCGCTGGGAGGTCTACCTCGCGGGCGGGCGCACGCCCACGGGTATCGACGCGGTCGCCTGGGCCGAGGAGGCGGCGCGGCGCGGCGCGGGCGAGATCCTGCTTACGAGCATGGACCGTGACGGCACCAAAGAGGGCTTCGACCTCGCCCTCACCCGCGCGGTGGCGCGCGCCGTGCCCATACCGGTCATCGCGTCGGGCGGTGTGGGCGCGCTCGAGCACTTCGCCGAGGGCATCATCGAGGGCGAGGCAGACGCGGTGCTGGCGGCGAGCGTGTTCCACTTCGGTACCTTCAGCATCCGCGAGGTGAAGGAATACATGGCGGCCCAGGGCATACCGGTGCGGCTGGACTTCTGAGACGAGCCTCACCGACCGGGAAGATGCGTCAAAACGACCCCGTCCCCAAATCAACCATGGAGGAAACGATGACGATTGATGAGCTGACCTTCGACGAGCGCGGGCTCATCCCGGCGGTGGTGCAGCAATGGGATACCGGCGAGGTGCTCATGGTCGCGTGGATGAACGCCGAGTCGCTCGCCCTCACGCGGAAAACGGGCACCACGTGGTTTTGGAGCCGCAGCCGCCAAGAGCTGTGGAACAAAGGGGCCACGAGCGGGAACATGCAGCAGGTGCGCGAGATTCTCGCCGACTGCGACGCCGACACGCTGCTGGTGAAGGTCGACTCGCCCGGTCCCGCCTGCCACACCGGCGCGCGCAGTTGCTTTTTCAACGAGCTTGACTGAACCGGCCCCGCCCCGGGGCGGACGAAAGGACGAACCATGGGAGAGCGCACGGCAAACGTGCAGGACGGCCATATCGGCGAGACGCTTGAGAGCCTCGCCGCCACCATTCGCGGACGGCGTACGGCATCGCCTGAGGAGAGCTACACGGCCCGCCTGCTTGCGGGTAAGGAGGACAGCCTGCTTAAGAAGCTTGCCGAGGAGGCGAGCGAGGTCATCATGGCCTGCAAGGATGGCGATCACGACCATATCCGCTACGAGGCGGCCGACCTCGCCTACCATCTCCTCGTCGTGCTCGAGCGCTACGGGGTGACCGTAGAAGAGCTCGCCGGGGAGCTCGACGCGCGCATGAAGTAGCCCCACACGCGGGGCCTGCGCGCCCCGATGCGGCCATGGCGTGCGGCGCTACAGCGCGACGGTCTCCCACGAGCCGTCGGCGCACGGGGCGTCGAAGGTGCGGTAGCCGATCTCGTACGCATGGCGCTGCGCCTCTGCGACGCCGGAGCAGATGTCGCACGCCACATGGGCGTCGGAGCTGAAGGTGATGGGCACGCCCGCGCGGCAGAAGCGCTCGAGCAGCCCTGCGGCGGGATAATAGTCGCCCACGCCCTTGCGGATGCCCGCACTCGAGATCTCGATGCGGCGTCCCGTATCGTGCGCGCAGGCGGCCATCTCGTCCCAGAGGGGACGAAGGTCGATGGTGGCGGCGAGTCCCTCGGCGCAAAAGCGCTGGACAAGATCGGGGTGCGCCATCACGTCGAAGGCAAGCGGGCTCTCGCACGCGCGGCACCACGTCGCCGCATAGCGGCGCCAGACCTCATCGGGACCGAGCTCATGCCAGATATGCTGGTCCTCCCGGTCGTCGATCCAGCCGGAGCAGCGACCGGGCGCATTGGCGCACGCAACCCTTTCCGCAGAGTCGTCGGTAGTACCGGGGGAGGCGGCACCGGCGGCGATCTCACCGGGGTCGCCGAGCCAATGGACGCTTCCCAGACGCACGACGGCGCCCGCGCTCCACCTCTCCACGAAGGGCTCGCAGCCCTCGTACCAATCGCACTCGAAGCCGTAGAGATAGGCGAGGCCGGGGGCGATCTCGCCGGCGAGGGCGCATGCCTCATCGAATGCGGCGCGATGGGCGCCAAGCGCGCTTTTTGCCACCGAGACCGCGCAGGTGGGGTCCATGCTCGCCGGCAGCGTGAGGTGGTCGGTCGACACGAGCACCCGGCAGCCCGCGCGCGCCGCGGCGCGCACGTTCTCCTCGAACGTGGCGGCCCCGTCCGAGAAGCGGGTGTGGGTGTGGCAGTCGACGATGGCGTTTGCGGGCAATCCCATGGCGGCTCCTAGGCTAGAGGATGTGAGTCGGGGTACCATGAAGGCATTGTACAGCCCGCGTGTCTTCGGGAGGCCTCATGACCGACACCGCTTACGTTCTCTTTATCGAGTATCCCAAGTGCTCCACCTGCAAGAAAGCCAAGAAATGGTTAGATGAGCACGGCATTGCCTACACGGACCGCCATATCGTGGAGGATAACCCCACCGCCGCGGAGATCGCCGAGTGGCAGGAGCGCGCGGGGCTTCCCGTGCGCCGTTTCTTCAACACGAGCGGTATGAGGTACCGCGAGCTCGGTCTCAAGGCCAAGCTCGACGCCGGCATGAGCGACGAGGAGGCGCGCGAGCTCCTCGCGACGGACGGCATGCTCGTCAAGCGCCCCATCGTGGTGACGGACGACACGGTGCTCGTGGGATTTCGCGAGGCGGCATGGGCGGAGGCGCTGCTCTAGAGGCGCCATTTGACCTGAAGCACCCTCCAGGTGCGACGATGGATGGGAACATGACGGAACGCAGTGGAAGGGCGCGTATGGATGCACACGATTTGGAGCGGCTGGCGCAGGCTGTCGCCGCGGGAGAGATGGACCCCCATGAGCTGGTAGAGCGCGTCCATCTCGACGCGGTGAGCGATCTGGGGTATGCCCAGGTCGATACCGCCCGCGGGGTGCGCACCGGCGTGTCCGAGGTCATCTACGGTGCCGGCAAGACGGCGGAGCAGATCGCGGGCATCGTGGGCGCCATGCGCGCCGCGGGGCAGGAGCGCATCCTCATCACCCGGCTCGATCCCGCAAAGAACGCCGCGCTCGCCGAAGCCCCCGCGTTCGCCGCGGCACGGGACGACTACACCTATCACGATGATGCCCGTGCCGGCGTGGTGGGCGCGCTGCCGGAGCCCTCGGGCAACGGCGACATCCTCGTCATCACGGCCGGCACGAGCGATGCGACAGTGGCGGCCGAGGCCGCGCTCACGGGGCGGTTCCTGGGCAACCGCGTGCGCGTGGTCAACGATGCGGGGGTCGCGGGCATCCATCGGTTGCTCCGTCATGCGGAAGACATCGCCCGCGCGCAGGTCATCATCGCCATCGCCGGCATGGAGGGCGCGCTGCCGAGCGTGGTGGGCGGCCTTGCCTCCTGCCCGGTCATCGCCGTGCCCACGAGCGTGGGGTACGGTGCCAACCTCGGCGGCGTCACCGCGCTGCTCGCGATGATCAACAGCTGCGCGAGCGGCATCTCCGTCGTCAACATCGACAACGGCTTCGGTGCGGCGTATCAGGCGTCGCTCATCAACCACCTGACGGGGCCGCGCGCCTAACGGGATGCTCAGCCCGAAAAAGCGCCCTGAAAAAGCCGCCGCCACCTCGAGTCGCTGAGGTGGCGGCGGCTTTACGTGCCCTGCGGCGGGCCGTTGCGGGGGCGCGATGCTAGCGGGTGTAGACCGTGCGGCCGCCCACGATGGTCCGAACGACCTCGAGGTCGCCGTCGACGAGCGTGAGGTCGGCATCGCAGCCGCGGGCGATGGCGCCCTTGGTGGGGAGGCCGATGAGGCGCGCCGGGTTCGCGGTCATGAGGTGCGCGGCGTGCGCCACGTCCGTATCGGCGAACTTCACGATGTTGCGGAGCGCCTGGGCGAGCGTGAGCGTCGAGCCCGCGCGCACGCCTGTATCGGCGAGCTTCGCGTCGCCGTCCTCCACGACCACGTCGTTCACGCCGAGCTTGTAGTTGCCGTCGGGGAGGCCTGCCGCCATGATGGAGTCGGTGATGGCGACGACGCGGTCCCAGCCCTTGTCCTTGAGGTAGAGGCGGACGCTGCCGGGGTGCAGGTGGCGTCCGTCGCAGATGGCCTCCACATAAAGGTCGCTCTCGAGCGCCACGCCCCAGATCGCGGGGTCGTGCTGATGGAAGAGGCGCATGGCGTTGCCCAGATGCGTGGCGCTTGCGGCGCCCGCCGCCACGCAGGCTTGGGACTGGTCGTATCCCGCACCGCTATGGCCGATGGCGCACACGATGCCCATGGCGTTGAGCTCGGGGATGATCTTCTCCACACCCGGTACCTCCGGGGCGAGCGTGGTGTAGCGCACGTGCCCGCCCGAGGCCTCCTGATACTGGCGGAAGAGCTCGGATGTCGCCTCGTGCATGAGCAGGTGCTCGGGCATGGCGCCCTTGTACTCACTGGAGAGGCACGGGCCCTCGAGGTGGATGCCGAGCAGCGCCGCACCGTCGTACGGGCCGCCCTCGATGACGCGGCGCGCCTGCTCCATGCACCAGAGCGTCTGCTCCGGGGTGTCGGTCAGAACGGAGCAGAGCCAGCCGGTGACGCCCTGGCTCGCAAAGAAGCGGCCGATGGTGCGCAGGCCCTCCTCGTCGGCGGCGTTCACGTCGACGTTGGCCGCGCCGTGCGTATGGATGTCGATAAAGCCGGGCAGGACCGTGAGCCCGGCGGCGTCGAGCTCGGGCAGGCCCTCGATGTTCGCCGTCTCGCGGGGCAGGCCGGCGATGCGGCCGTCCTTGACGACGACATCGGTCCTCGTCATACCCTCGGGCAGAAGGACCGTCGCGCCCTTGAGGTAGAAGGAGTTCTCAATTGCAGTCATGTAGGGGCCTCCTTAGTAGGCCTGACCGGCGGCGACGCTGTTGACGAAGATCTTCGCGTCGGGGTGGTTCTGCAGAAGCGTCGCCGGGAAGGCGGCGGTGACCTCACCGTAGGCGGCGCGGCGGACGACGGCGCGGTGCCAGTCGCGGAAGACGCCGAGGCGCACCTTGCGGGCGCCCAGAATCTCCTTCATGCCGATGGTGACGCAACGGTGGGGCATGTCCTCAAGCGCACCGCCGAGGTCGCCGATGCAGTTGGTGGCACGCGTCTCGGGATGGATGGAGAGCACGCGGGTGTCGAGCGCGGCGAACTCCTCCACGGAGAGCTCGGGGTCGGGCTCGTTGAACGCGAGGTGCCCCGTGATGCCGATGCCGCCGAAGGCGATGTCGACGCCGCCGAGCTCATCGATGACGCGGCCGACGCGGCCGGGGTCTGTGGGGTCGGGGAAGATGCGCTGGTCCTCGGGAACGACGAGCTCCGGGCGAATCTTGCTGTAGACCGTGCGCTCCATAAAGCCGCGGAACGAGAGCGCGTCGGCGGCGTCGATCCACTCGTCATCGTCGGTCAGGTACTCGTCCATGTTGATGAACCAGCAGTTTTTGAGCGAGACGTTGCGCTCGTTCACCAGGCGGACGAAGATGGGGTACTGACCGACAGGGCCTACCGGGCAGATGAAGACAGTCTTCTCGCCGCGGGCGTTATGCGCCTCGATCTCGTCGACCATCGTGAGGGCCATCTCGTAGAAGATCTCTCCCGAGTCGCCGAGCACCTCGAGCGGAATCTTGGCGCCCTCGCCCAGCTGGTCCGCCGGAATGTGATAGTAATCGTGTGCCATGGTGCGTCCCTTCTCGAATCTCGTGTGCGCGACGTGTTTCACGCGCCGCGGCGCTAAAAAAGCGGCCGGCCGATGCGCGCGCATGGCCGGCCGCTTGTGGTAAAGCTACAGGTCAGCGCCTGTGCTTAGCGATCTTGCCTACTCCTGCGAAAGAGTGTAGGCCTCCTTCATGATGTCGGTCTTGACGTAGTCCTCGACCGGGACCTCGGCCTCGACGGTACCGTTGTCGAGGAAGACCTGCTGCTGAGCGGTGTAGTAGCCGAGGATGGTGTCGGTGTCGCCCTGGCAGTCGACGGCGCCCTGCCAGTCGCCCTCGCCGGTGGCGGCGACCATGGTGTCCTCGGGCACGTCGAGCTCGGAGGAGAGATGCTTTGCGACCTCCTCGATGTTCTCGGCGCGGTACTGCTGGGCCTTGTCGATGGCGGCGCCAAAGCGGGCGAGCACCTCGGCGTTCTCCTCAGCGTAGTCGGGCAGGCAGACGAAGCTGGAGGGGAAGGCGACCTCGTCGGAGTAATCGGTGTTGGTGCCGAGGACGAGGTAGTTGTCGCCGAGCTGCTCCTCGATGGTCACGGTGTTGGGCGACCAGGTGGCGGCGGCGTCGATCTGGCCGGAGAGCAGAGCGGTGGTCATGCCCGAGACGTCCATCTCGATGGGGTTGATGTCGTCCATGGTGAGGCCGGCGTCGCGGAGCACGAACTGGAGGATGATCTCAGAGGAGGTGCCGGAGGAAACGCCGACGGTCTTGCCGGCGAGCTCCTCGGCGGAGGCGACCTTCGACTTGTCGCAGACGACGGCGTCGGCCTGCGAGAGCTGGTCGAAGGCGAACACGACGGCGTCGCCGCCGATGCAGAGGCTGTGCGCGCCGTGGCCGATCTGGGCGATGTCGATGTCGCCGGACTGCATAGCGGTGATCTCGGCCGGGCCGCCCTGGAACTGCGCGGGCTCGACGGTGATGCCGTACTCATCGAAGTAGCCCTGGTCGATGGCGGTGAAGAGCGAGGAGGCGGAGCCGAGGTTCGGCATGTAGGCGACGCGGAGCGTCACGGGCTCGTAGTCGCTGCCCGAGGCGGCGCTGCCGGCGCTGCCCGCAGCGGGGGTCTCGTTGCCGGAGCAGCCGGCGAGGCCCGCGGCGGCGAGGCCGACGCCGCCGAGACCGGCGAGCACGCTGCGGCGGCTGATCATGAACTCGTTCAGGTTGGACATGATGTTCTCCTTTTCTTGTACAACCCCGCACCTTTCGGTGCTTTTTCCCGACGTTGCCCGGGCAAATTGCCCGGAGGGTGCGGCGCGAGGCGGCGCGCCGCGGCCGACTTACTTGCGGACGGAGAGGTACTCCTGGTAGACCTGGCCCCAGATCTCGTTCTTGAGCTCCAGGAAGCGCGGGCTCATCTTGGTGGCCTGGTCGCGCGGGTAGGGGATATCGATATCGATGATGTCCTTCACGCGGCCCGGGCGCGCGCTCATGATGACGCAGCGGTTGCCCAAGATGATGGCCTCTTCGACGTCATGGGTGATGAAGAAGCAGGTCTTGCGCTCCTTCTCCCAGGTCTCGATGAGCTCCTGCTGGAGCTGGGTGCGGGTCTGGGCGTCGAGGGCGCCGAAGGGCTCGTCCATAAGGAGGACCTGCGGGTTGGTGGCGTAGGCGCGGGCGATGGCGACGCGCTGCTTCATGCCGCCGGAGAGCTCCTTGGGGTAGTGGTTCGCAAACTCCTCGAGCTCCACCATCTTGAGGTACTTGTGGGCGATCTCCTCGGCCTCTTCCTTGGACTTGCCCTGGAGCTTCAGGCCGAACATGACGTTCTTGATGACGGTGAGCCAGGGGAAGAGCGCGTACTGCTGGAACACGATGCCGCGCTCGGGGCTCGGGCCGTCAACCGGCTTGCCGTCGACGGTGACCTGGCCCTCGGTGGGGGACTCGAGGCCGCCGATGATGTTCAGAAGCGTCGACTTGCCGCAACCTGACGGACCGACGACGGTAATGAACTCGTTCTCGTGGATGTCGAGGTCGACGCCGTTGAGCGCAGTCATCTCACCTTTACGCGTCTGGAACTTCTTCACCACATGGTCGATGTGGACCTTTACTGCTGCACGGTCTCCTGCCATCCGGTGAACCTCCTTTCAAGGAAGCGAACAATCTTCTCGAACAGGATGCCGATGATGCCGAGCATGATGATGCCGAGCAGCACGACGTCCATCTGGTAGTAACCGCTAGCCTGCTGGATCATCATGCCGAGGCCGCGGTCGCCGCCGACGATCTCGGAGGCCATGAGCGTCGTGAGCGACGTGGAGAGGCCGAGGCGCGCAGCGACCAGGATGAACGGGGTCGAGGCGGGGATGATGACCTTGAAGAAGATGTCCTTCTGCTTGGCGCCGAGGACGCGGGCCGCCTTGATGAGGGTGTTGTCGACACCCTTGACGCCCTGATAGATGGTTACAACCTGCACCAGGAACGCCGCGATGAAGATAACGGTGATCTTGGAGACCTGGCCGATGCCGAGGGCGGCGATGATGAGGAACACGTAGGCGAGCGGCGGGATGTTACGGATGAACTGGATCCAGGGCTCGACGATGTGGCGGAACGGGTCGTACCAAGCCATCAGGAACGCGACGGGGATCGCGACGATGAAGGCGATGCCGAAGCCCGTGAGCACGCGGGACAGCGACGCCCAGGTGTGCTCCCAGAGCACCCCGCTCGCGGCGCGCTCGGCGGCGGCGTCTAGCACCTCGATGGGCGAGGCGAAAACGGCCGGCCAGGCGCTGTTGGCGGCGAACCACAGCAAGGCGGCGCACGCCAACGAAATCAATACCCACACCCAGTTGGGTATCTTCGCCCAGATGGGCACTTTCTTCTCGTTCTGCATCGCGACAAGCTCCTTTCCCGTGAGAACCGATGCCGGAGTCGCTCGCTTGGGTACTTAAACGTATAAGTAGCCGGACGAACCTTCTCAACAAGCATAGTAGACGCCTTTGAGCGGAATGGATAGGGGGAAGGTTTTCCGTCAAAGGCTAAACCACTATGTTTCACAGGCATTAAAAGGGCAGGTAAAACCATGGATAAACGCTTTATCATGGCTCAAGGTGCCAATCTCCAAACGGTTGGTTTTGGGCGGCAGGCGGTTTATTTCCCCTTGATTACAAGAAGTCGCCAGTATCAAATCTGCAACGTGGTAACTTAAACGTATAAGTTCGGCAGCAGACTCTTGCCGCGCACGGCGCGCGTCCGCGCCCCAAAACCGGAGCCAGGGAGGCGACATGGCGAAACGCGTGACACTCAAGGACATCGCACGTGCCGCCGATGTCACCACTGCAACGGTCTCGTATGTGATCAACAACACCCCCGGCCAGTCCATCGCCGCCGAGACGCGCGAGCGGGTGCTGCGCGCCGCCCGTGAGCTCAACTACGTCCCCAATAGCGCCGCGCGTGCGCTGAGACGCCGCCGCTCCGGCTGCGTGGGCGTGGTGGCCAAGAAGAACCTCGCCGTGCCGCGCTTCTCCCAGACGATCCGCGGCATCCAGAGCCGTCTGGAAGACATGGGCTACAACCTGCTGCTCTGCACCAATAAGGTAAAGACGGGGGGCATGAGCGACTACCTGGTCGCCTATCTGGAGGGCCGGGTGGACGGCGTCATCTTCCTCGGCAAGGATAACGCCGGGCCGAGTGCGGCGAGCGCCGCCGTCATCGAGCGCGACCATGTGCCGCTCGTGACGTTCGACTGCGCCGGCAACTCGCGCATCTACAGCACGGTGGACTTCGACTACCGCGATGGGGCGCGCCTGCTGACCGAGTGCGTCCTTGAGCGCGAGCCCGACCGGATTCTCTACGTGCGCCCCAACATCGACACGCCGCAGGAGCGCGATCGCGCCCGCGGCCTCGAGGACGCCCTGGACGCCCATCCCGCCACCGAGCTCGAGGTCGTGACGACGCCCATCACGCTCGAGAACCTGGATACGTGGGACCTCCGCTATTCGGTGGGCGCAACGCCGGAGGGCGACCGTCTGACGGCGGAGTTCGCCGACACCCTGCGCCGCGCGGTGGCCGGACTCGAGCGGGGCGACGCCGTCATCGCCAGCTGGTCGGGCTGGACCGAGCCCATCCGCTACCGCTGCCGCGAGCGCGGCATCCTTACCGCCGAGCTCGCCAACAACGGTGAGAGCAATTTCTACCCCGACCTCTATATGCGCCTGCCGAACTTCGACGCGGGCGTCGCCTGCGCCGACGAGCTGCTCTCCCTGATTGACGGCAAGCCGTCGAGCGCGCGCATCCTGCACCTCACCAACGTGCTCGATGGAACGCGGGGCACCTATGGGCCCGAACCTCGGTAATATCGGCGCCGGACCGTATCCGGCACTAGCAAAGGAGCTGTGATAGCCATGCCACTCGTCCCCCTGAAGCCCGTACTCGATGCCGCGCGCGCCGGCGGCTATGCGCAGGGTGCGTTCAACGTCAACGCCGTCTGCCAGGCCAAGGCGGCCATCGAGGTGCACGAGATGTTCCGCAGCCCCGTCATCCTGCAGGGCGCCGACCTTGCCAACGCCTTCATGGGCGGCCGCGCCGACTTTGCCAACGGCACCGTGGAGGACAAGATCCGCGGCGCCAAGAACATCGGCGACGCGGTTAAGAAGTACGGCGAGAACTCGCCGGTGCCGGTGGTGCTCCATCTCGACCACGGGCGCGACATGGAGAGCGTCAAGGCGGCCATCGCCGGCGGCTACACGTCGGTCATGATCGACGGCTCCTCGCTCCCGTTCGATGAGAACAAGGAGCTCACGCGCGAGGTCGTGAAGTACGCGCACGCCCGCGGCGTGTCCGTCGAGGGCGAGCTCGGCGTGCTCGCCGGCGTGGAGGACCACGTGTTCGCCGCCTCGTCCACCTACACCAACCCGCTCTCGGCGGTGGAGTTCGTGCGCGATACCGGCGTCGACGCGCTCGCCATCTCCTACGGCACCATGCACGGCGCCTCCAAGGGCAAAGACGTCAAGCTCCGCCGCGAGATCCCCATCGCCATCCGCGAGTGCCTGGCGCACGAGGACCTCGACTGCGCGCTCGTGAGCCACGGCTCCTCCACGGTCCCGCAGTACATCGTGCGCGAGATCAACGAGCTCGGCGGCAAGATCGGCGAGGCGCACGGCATCCCCATCGCCGAGCTTCTGGAGGCCATCCCTGCCGGCATCAACAAGATCAACGTCGATACGGACATCCGCCTCGCCGTCACGCGCAACATGCGCGAGCTTTTCGAGCGCGAGCCCGAGCTCAAGGAGAGCTCGCTTGCGGGTGTGTGGCAGCTGCTCGATGAGAAGCGCGACCAGTTTGACCCGCGCGCCTTCCTGCCGCCGGTGTACGACCTCGTCATGTACGGCACCGTCGCCGACGAGGCGCAGGAAAAGCTCGTGGCCGCCATCGAGGCGGGCGTCAAGGAGGCCGTCGGCACGCTCATCGTGCAGTTCGGCAGCTACGGCAAGGCCCCTCTGGTCAAGGTCGCCACGCTCGACGAGATGGCGGAGCGCTACGCGAAGGAAGGACGGTAGCTTATGGCAGGCAAGAACATCCTCGTCATGCATGGCGGCGGCCCGACCGCGGTCATCAATGCCTCGCTTTACGGCATCGTGGCCGAGGGCAAGCAGCATGCCGAGATCGCCCACATCTACGGTGCGCACGGCGGCCCCTCGGGTCTTGTGAACGGATCCCTCATCGATCTGGGCGCCATGCCCGATAGCGAGCTCGTGCGCCTGCGTGACGCGCCGGGTTCCGCCATCGGCACGGGCCGCGACGCGCTCGCCGGCCACTATCCGGCCATGGTGGAGCTCCTCATCAAGAACAACATCGACATCGTCATGCCCACGGGCGGCAACGGCACCATGAACACCTGCGCGCTGCTGCAGGAGGCCGTGAACGAGGCCGGCGCCGACATCCAGGTTATCGGCGTGCCCAAGACCATGGACAACGACATCGCCGAGATCGACCACGCCCCGGGTTACGGCAGCGCTGCCCGCTATGTGGCGCAAAGCGTGGGCGAGGTGTGCGCCGACGTGCACAGCATGCCCATCCACTTGGTGGTGGTCGAGGTCATGGGCCGGTCCGCCGGCTGGGTCGCGGCGGCGAGCGCGCTTGCCTCCGCCTGCGGCCAGGGCGGCCCCGACCTCATCTACATGCCCGAGCGCGCCTTTGACGAGGACGCGTTCCTGACGGATTGCCAGCGCGTGATCGACACCAAGCGCGGCGGCGTCATCGTGGCGAGCGAGGGCCTGCACGACGCCGAGGGCAACCCCATCGTCGATCCCATCATGGAGGTCGAGCGCGAGACCTACTTCGGCGACGTGTCCTCGCATCTCGCCAACCTCATCGTGGCGAAGCTCGGCTACAAGGCACGCTCCGAGAAGCCGGGTCTTCTCGGCCGCGCCTCGGTGGCGCTGCGCAGCCAGGTCGACGTCGACGAGGCGGAGGAGGTCGGCCGCGCCGCCGTGCGTGCCGCGCTTGCGGGGGAGACGGCGAAGATGGTCGGCATCCAGCGCGTCCCGGGCGATGCGTATGCCATCGAGACGGACCTCATCGACGTGGAGCGCGTGCGCCTCATCGAGCGCTGTCTGCCCGACGCCTTCATCAACGAGGCCGGCAACGGCGTCACCCCGGCGTTTACGGAGTGGGCGGCCCCGCTCGTGGGCGAGCTGCCGCGCTTCGTGAGCTTCCTGTAGCGATACCGGTGGGGGCGGGCCCGGTGTGGGGGCCGCCCCTCCATCTGAAGGAGCGTGTATGAAACACATTTTTTTGAATCTCAAGCGCTTTGACATCACGCCCGAGCACGGCGGCGTGAACCGCTTGGCCTCCCCCGACGCCTGGGGCGAAGCGGCGACGTCGTCCATCAAGGACGTCTCCGCGCGCTACGCCGATGCGGAGTTTGCCGCCTTTGTGCCGGAGGCGCACCTCATCGGCTCCGTCGCCGGCGCGGCGGGGTCGCCCCTCGGCGTGGGGTGCCAGGGCGTGCACACGGCCGATACCGCCCCGGGCGGCAACTTCGGCGCGTTCACGACGCTGCGCACGGGCAACGCCGTCTCTCAGCTCGGCTGCACCTGGGCGCTCATCGGCCACTGCGAGGAGCGCATGAACCTGCGCGCCATCATGGGCGAGGCGGGTGCCGACGCCGCGGCGGTGGAGGCCGCCGTGAACCGCATCCTCAACCGTGAGGTCAAGGCCGCCCAGGCCGCGGGCCTTACGGTGCTCTTCTGCATGGGCGAGCGCGAGGAGGAGGTCGACCGCTGGGACGAGGTGCTCGCCACGCAGGTGCGCGAGGGCCTCGAGGGCGTGGACCTCTCCTGCGTGCGCGTCGCCTACGAGCCCGTGTGGAGCATCGGCCCTGGCAAGACGCCGGCGGACGCGCCCTATATCCAGAAGGTCGCCCGCCTCATCAAGGAGACGGTGCCGGGCGTCGACGTCGTCTACGGCGGCGGCCTCAAGGCGGATAACGCCGAGATGCTCGCCGGCATCCCCGAGATCGACGGCGGTCTCATCGCCCTCACGCGCTTCACGGGGGAGATCGGCTTCTATCCCGAGGAGTACGCCGAGATCGTCGATCTGTACATGAACGCCTGCTAGACCCTGCGACCCTAACCGAAAGGACCGACCATGCATCTTGATTTCGAGTACGGCAACGGCATGCTGGGGGCGGAGCTCCCCGATACGACGGACGTCTTCGTCACCGGCGAGACCGTGAAGGACCCCGAGTGCCTGCCGCAGGATTGGGACAGCCTCTACAACGCGACGCTCGAGTCCATTCGCAACCCCATCGGCATGGAGCCGCTCGCCTCCTACGCCGGGCCGGGCAAGAAGGTCGTCATCGTCATCCCCGACATCGTGAAGGGTGGCACGCAGCCGACGGCGCACCGCAAGGTCGCCATCCGGGCCTGCCTGGACGAGCTCTTCGCGCAGGGCGTCAAGCACGACGACGTGCTCCTGCTCTTCTCCAACGGCCTGCATCCGCGCACCTCGACGGCCGAGGCGAAGCTGATCTTGGGCCTCGACCTCTACAACGAGTTCGAGGGCACGGGCCAGATCACGAGCCATGACTCCGAGGACTACGACCACCTCGTCGACCTCGGCTTCACGCCCCAGGGCGACCACGTCATCATGAACAAGTACGTCTACGATGCGGACATCGCCATCCTCATCGGCCATACGCAGGGCAATCCCTACGGCGGTTACTCGGGCGGTTACAAGCACTGCGCCACCGGCATCACCCACTGGCGCTCGATCAGCGCGCACCACGTGCCGCGCGTCATGAGCCGTCCCGACTTCGTGCCCGTGTCGACGAGCTCCCTCATGCGCGACAAGTTCGACCAGCAGGGTATGTTCATGGAAGAGAAGATGGGCAAGAAGTTCTTCTGCGTCGACGCGGTGCTCGACACCTGGAGCCGCCAGATCGCCATCTTCTCCGGGTACGCGGCAGAGATGCAGCCCATCTCCTGGGCGCTCGCCGACAAGCGCACGTACGTGCACTGGGCGGAGAAGAAGTACGACATCGTGGTCATGGGCATGCCCACGAACTTCCACTACGGCGACGGCATGGGCACGAACCCCATCCAGATGATGCAGGCGGTTTCCGCTCAGGTCATCCGCCACAAGCGCATCCTCTCCGATCGCTGCGTGTTTGTGATCGCGAGCTACTGCAACGGGTGGTTCCACGACGAGCGCTGGCCGTATCTGCGTGAGCAGTGGGAGCTGTGGCAGTCCGATAAGATCAACACGCTGGACGAGATGATCGAGTACGGCGAGTACTTCGCCACCAACGAGGAGTACATCCGCAAGTACCGCTTTGCCCATGCGTTCCACCCGTTCCACGGCTTCAGCATGATGACCTGCGGCAACCTTGCCGAGAAGTATCTCTCCGCCACCTACATCGTGGGTGCGCAGAAGCCCGGCATCGCCCGTACCATGGGCCTCAAGACCCGCCCGACCTTCGAGGAGGCCATCGCCGACGCCACGCGCAAGTACACCGACGGTAACCCCAACATCCTGGCGCTGCCGCACGCGTACAACCGCGCCGTGCCGCATCTCTGCATGAAGGACCCGTCGCAGAACAGCACGTTCAGGGACGACGCCCCGGCGCATCCCTGCGGCTGCTAGCACCGCCCCGGCGCCGTCCGGGCACGAGGTTCTCGAGTCCGGACGGCCTCGCCGCAGGACGGGCGGCACCGGGGCGCAGCGTCCCGGCGCCGCCCGCAAGGCAGCAGATGGCGACGGCTGCCCTCGCCCTTCTTCCATCGTTAGGAGCGCCACATGCTCGATTTGAACACCACCTATACGGAGAAGTTCGTCGCGTCCGGCGAGCTCGCTGCCTACGCCGAGGCGCATGCGCACGTGCTCGCGCGCTGCCAGGCGGGAGAGGAGCGCTATGCCGACTCGCAGGGCTGGCTCGAGGTCGACGAGTGGGCCGGTCCCGCGGTGCTCGACCGCACAGAGCGCCTTGCGGCGGAGCTGCGCGCCATCGCCGACACCTTCGTGATCATCGGCGTCGGCGGTTCGAACAACTCCGCCCGCGCCGTCATCAAGGCGCTGCGCCCCAACGGCGCGCGCATCGTGTACGCCGGCAACACGCTCTCCGCCCACGAGCTCAACGGCGTGCTCGCCGAGCTCGAGGGGCACGATGTGATTATCGACTGCATCGCCAAGAACTTCGAGACGCTCGAGCCGGGCTCGTCGTTCCGCTTGCTCCGTCAATACCTCGTCGGCCGCTACGGCAAGGAGGAGGCTGCCCGCCGCATCGTCTGCACGGGTACCATCGGATCTCCGCTCGAGGAGCTGTGCCGAGCCGAGGGCTACACCTTCGTCCCCTTCGCGACCAATGTGGGCGGTCGCTACACGGCGCTCACCGAGGTGCATCTGCTGCCGCTTGCGGTGGCGGGCGCGGACATCCGGGCGCTTGCGGCGGGTGCCAAGCGCATGCAGGAGCAGCTTCGGTCGGCGGAGGGTCTCGAGAACTCCGCATGGCGCTACGCGTGCCTGCGCAATATCCTGTGGGACCGCGGGTACCGCGTCGAGCTCCTCGGCTTCTTCGAGCCGCGGTTCCGCTGGTTCTCCAAATGGTGGGAGCAGCTCTATGGGGAGAGCGAGGGCAAGGACGGCAAGGGCATCTTCCCGGCGGCGCTCGAGTGCTCCGAGGAGATGCACAGCCTGGGCCAGTACGCGCAGGACGGAACGCACCAGCTGTTCGAGACCTTCATTGACCTTATGGAGCCCGGTGCGGGCGACAGCCTCGTGCTCGGCGGTACCGATGTGGCCGACGCCTTCGGCTATCTCGACGGCAAGGACTTCTGGGATATCAACAAGGCGAGCTTTAACGCTACGCGCGCCGCGCACGCCGAGGTGCTGCCCGTGCTCACGCTCGAGATCGACCGTATCGACGAGGAACACTTCGGCATGCTGTTCTACTGGTTCGCCTTTGCATGTTATGCTTCTGGCAGTCTGCTGGGCGTGAACCCCTTCGATCAGCCCGGTGTGGAGGCCTACAAGCGCCTTATGTTCGAGGCGTTGGGGAAATAGAGAAAGGACCGTTTGAATGAAGAACGTCAAGCTGCTGTGCGCCGCCGGCACCTCTACGCAGGTGCTCGCCGCCAAGGTTCAGGAGACGGCCGATAAGCTCGGTCTCGAGATGAGCGTCACGTCGGGCCCGGTCGCGGGCTCCGACGAGTCCTGCAAGGACGCCGACCTGCTGCTGCTCACCCCGCAGGTCGAGTTCAAGCTCGATGTGGTCAAGCTCACCTATCCCGGCAAGAAGATCGGCGTCATCGACGCCGCTGCGTTCGCCAGCCTCGATACCGAGGCCATCATCGCGCAGATCAACCAGGAGCTCGGCGCCTAGGGTCTGTCGCGAGGGTACAACTCAGCTCGATGCGAAAGGCATCGCATGGCGGGGCGTGCGAGCGCCCCGCTTGACTTAGAGCCGACTTCAGGGGCTACGCTTGCCGCCTATGCGCGGCGGGCGGCGGCGCATGGGGCGGCGACCCGCCTCAAGGGGCGGTAGGAAGGGAAACGAATGGGAAAGACGCTCTATCTGGATTGCACAAACGGCATCAGCGGCGATATGACCGTTGCGGCTCTGCTTGATGCGGGCGCCAACGAGGCGCGCCTGCGCGATGCGCTCGCGAGCCTGCCGGTGGATGGCTACGAGGTGCGCATAAGCCGCGTCAAGAAGGCGGGGATCGACTGCTGCGACTTCGACGTGGTGCTCGATGAGGCGCATGAGAACCACGACCACGATATGGCGTACCTCCATGGGCGCGACCACGACCATGGTCACTGCCACGACCATGATCACGCCTGCGACCACCACCACGACCATGGTGGCGTCCACGACTACGAGCACGCCCACCACCACGATCATGGGCACTGCCATGAGGGGCACGCCTGCGACCACGGCCACGATCATGATCACGAGCACGGCCATCACCACCATCATCACGAGCACCGCGGCCCCGCGGACATCGACGCCATCATCGATGCCGGCCAGCTGGCGCCGCAGACGCGCGAGCTCGCCCACCGCATGGTGGACGTCATCGCGCATGCCGAGGCCAAGGCGCACGCCGTCCCGCTCGATGAGGTGCACTTCCACGAGGTGGGGGCCGTCGATTCCATCGTCGACATCGTGGCGGTTGCCGTGTGCCTCGACGACCTCGACGTCACCCGCGTCATCGTGCCGCGCCTCGTCGACGGAACGGGTACGATTCGCTGCCAGCACGGCATCATCCCCGTCCCCGTCCCCGCCACGCTCAATATCGTGGAGGCGTACGGGCTGCCGCTCTCGATCTGCGATGTCGAGGGCGAGCTCGTGACTCCTACGGGTGCGGCCATCGTCGCGGCGACGGAGGCGGAGAGGCGGCTGCCGGAGCGGTTCCACGTCGTGCGCACGGGCCTCGGCGCCGGCAAGCGCACCTACGAGCGCCCGAGCATCCTGCGCGCCATGGTGATCGAAGAGCTCGCGGCTGACGGCGCGCCCGCCGCCGCAGCCCCCCACGGCGCGTTTGCGGGCGACCTCGCAGCCGAGCCCACCCTCGGCGCCGATGCGCCCGCGGAGGTCGTGCGCCTCGAATGCGATATCGACGATGCGACGGGGGAGGAGCTCGCCTTCGCCGCCGAGCGCATCCGCGAGGCGGGGGCCCGCGAGGTTCACTGGGTACCCGTGTTCGCCAAGAAGGAGCGCCCCGCGTGGCAGCTGCAAGTCGTCGTGGCGACACCTGAGCTCGGCGCGGTCGAGCGGGCCATCTTCACCCATACGACCACCATCGGCATCCGCCGCTGGACGTGCGCCAGGACGGTGCTTGCACGCGAGGACATCGAGGTTGCGAGCCCGTGGGGTCCGGTGCGCGCTAAGCGCGCGACGATGCCGGACGGCACGCGCCGCGTCAAACCGGAGTTTGCGGACTGCGCCCGCATCGCCCGGACGGAGGGCGTGGCGCTCCGCGAGGTGGTCGAGCGGGTCGTCGCCGCAGCACCGACTGTCTAGCGCGCTACCGGCTCCTGCAGGGCAGCCGTTTGCCAGACAGACCGGGTTCGCGTTGCGTCTGCGCGGCCACCTTGGGTATAAGGCCTGAAGCGATACACCAGGCGCTGCGGGGGATGTATGAGCGCGGCGAATGAGCGAAGGGAGCGGGATATGTCCCAGAACCAGAAGATGCTCAAGATCATGAGCTTCATCACGTTGATCGCGGCCTTTGGCATGGCGGCGTATGCGGCGATGTCCATCGCGTTTGCGAACACCTCGCCGGGGCTTCTGCTCGCCATCTGCGTCATCGTCCAATGCTTCCTGGACGCCGCGCTCGGCGTATGGGGCATCGGCGCCGCCAACAAGCCGGCGCGCAGCGTCGAGACGCCGTTTGTGGGGCTCAACTGGCTGGCGCTTGTGCTCAACGTGGTCGCGGTGGTGGTCACGGTGCTCATCGGCGGCTTCCCCTGGGCGCCCATCGTAAACGCCGTCATCGTGGCGGCGTACTTCTTCTACGCCAGAAACGTCCGCCAAGAGGCACTCGATTAGCGATTGTCTCTACGAGCTGCTGATGAGGCCCGGTCGCAAGACCGGGCCTTCTTTTGCGATGATTACGATTAATCAACCGATTAACTTGCCGTTTGGGGCCGTTTGCCGACCAGATGCGTCCTCCGCCCCGGTGTGGCAGGGAT
The DNA here is from genome assembly GCA_018715125.1 of Candidatus Coprousia avicola. GTDB lineage: Bacteria > Actinomycetota > Coriobacteriia > Coriobacteriales > Coriobacteriaceae > Coprousia > Coprousia avicola. Next base: position 60,918 of record DVMF01000060.1, read on the forward strand.
GTGCCTATGATGTGTATATCGATTAATGAAAATCGATTAACGCGCAGCGAGGGGAGTTGTTGTGGTGGATCATCGCGTAACCGGCAAAGATGTTGCCCGTGCCGCCGGGGTCACCACGGCAACCGTCTCCAATGTGCTTAACGGTAAGCGGAACGTCGGCGAGCAGACGCGTGAGCGCGTTCTAGCCGTCGTGCGCGAGCTCGGGTATGTGCCCGACCAGACGGCGAAGTCGCTCCGCAAGCGCACGAGCAGGTGCATCGGGGTGGTCATTGAGAAGAACCTCAGCAACCCCCGCTACGGTCGAACCGTAGAGGGCATGCTGCGTGCGGCCGATGCCCGCGGATACCGCATAACGCTCTGTCGCAACCATAGGGCGGCGGATCGTCCATGCGACGATTACCTGCGCGCGTATTTCGAGCGCCAAGTAGATGCCGTCATTTTTGTGAGCCGCGACACGGAAGGGCCGCGTGCGGAGAGTGTCGAGCTCATCGAGCGCGAGCGCGTGCCGTTTGTCGCCCTCGATTGCCCGGGCAATCCCTCGCAGGCGTACAGCACCATCGACTTCGATTACTTCGGCGGTGCTCGCGATGTCGTCGCCTGCGCCATCCGCCATGGGGCGAAGCGTGTGGTGTACCTTCGCCCCGACGTCCGCAACGTTCAGGAGGAACAGCGCGAGGAAGGCGTGCGCGCGGCTTGTGCGGAGGCGGGGCGGGCGCGCCCCCTCGTGTTCAGGGTAAAGAACGACATACTCTTTGCGCGGCGGTCCGAGCGCGACCGGGGCGAGGTCGATTCCGATACGTTTGCCCAACCGTCTCAGGCCTACATGCGCAGCCTCAGTAACGAGCTGAGCGATCTTGCCGCCGGCCGTGTGCACGCGGGCGATGCCGTCATCAGCAGCTGGGCTGGCTGGTCAAATGTGGTAAGCAGGCTGTTCCCCTTGCCCAGCGTTATCTTTGCCGACCTCGCGAGCGACTATCTGAGTACGCTCAGCGCCGAGATATTCAGCGAGATGCCCAATTACGAGGCGGGGGAGCGCGCGGTCGAGGAGGCCATCGCCCTCATTGAGGGCGCAGCGCCCACCGCACAGGTGCTTCCGCTCCGCTGCTGCGACCTCATCGGGGCGATGCCGTCAACGGCTTCCTAACAGACGCTATCTATCAACAAACAGGCACATCGATCGACATGGGAGAAGAGGAGGGAGCGGTCTCTATAGGTTAACCGATTAACTAATGCGTCATCCATCATGTCGTATAACAAAGGGAGGACCATACATGGCGCAGCAACAAGCAGCTAAGCTCCGCAAAGCGAGCCTTATCGAGATGCTCGGCTTCGGCTTCGTGGGCATCGGATCAAACATCCCCTTCGTGTTTATGGGCTCGTACCTGAGTTTCTTCTACACCGATATCTTCGGTCTCGCACCGGCCATCGCCTCGGGCCTGATGCTCGCCTCAAAGATCGTCGACGCCATCATCGACCCGTTGATTGGTGTCGTTGCCGACCGCGTCAACACGAAGTTCGGACGGTATCGCCCGTTCCTCATCGTGATGGCGCCGTTTTGGGGCGTGTGCATCTGGGCG